>NZ_JAIBES010000039.1 GCF_019459305.1 Sphingopyxis sp.
CCCCCCCCCCCCCCCCCCCCCCCTTTTCGATGCCCGGGCATTACACAGTCGCGCCATCACGCTGCGGCAACTCGACGAAATATCGGCTTTGGATGGAAAACGGACATGAACTCTTCTCCCTTTGAGGGAGAGGATAGCGCAGCTTTGCTCGGTCAGAAGCTAGAGAAGCTTGGGGGTGAAGCGCCAGCGGACGAAAAATCCCCTCTCAACTGCGGCTAGGCAGCAAAGCTGCCGAGCCTTCGTATCTCTTCCTCGACGGGAGAGAGGAAGAACGTGCCAAGTCCTCAATCGGTCGTTTTACCGCCGCTCAATTCACCATCCGCTCATACCCCGCCCAATAAGGCGCCCGCAAATCCTTGCGCAAAATCTTGCCGCTCGCGTTCC
This sequence comes from Sphingopyxis sp., assembly GCF_019459305.1. Taxonomy (GTDB): domain Bacteria; phylum Pseudomonadota; class Alphaproteobacteria; order Sphingomonadales; family Sphingomonadaceae; genus Sphingopyxis. The sequence goes on from NZ_JAIBES010000039.1 coordinate 385, forward strand.
TCGGCAAAGCATCAATCACATCAACGCTGCGCGGGCATTTGAACGGCGCAATGCGCTCGCGCGCCCAGGCGATGATGTCGGCTTCGTCGACCGTCATGCCCGGCTTGGCGACGCATACGGCCTTCACGCTTTCGCCCCATTTGTCGTCGGGGATGCCGAAAACCGCGACCTCCTGCACCGCGGGGTGGCCGAAAATCGCGCTTTCGACCTCGGCGGGATAGATATTCTCGCCGCCCGAAATGATCATGTCCTTCATCCGGTCGTGGATAAACAGATAGCCGTCTTCGTCGAGATAGCCGGCGTCGCCGGTGCGGATCCAGCCGTCGGCGCTGACCGTCTTGGCGGTCGCGTCGGGCAGGTTCCAATACCCCAGCATGTTGTTCGAGGATCGCGTGACGACCTCGCCAACGTCGCCGACCGGGACTTCCTCGCCCTCGGGGCCAAGGATCCTGATCTCGACCCCCGGCAGCGGCTTGCCCGCCGATCGCATCCGCGCATTGCCCGCCGGATCATGGTCCTCAGGCGGCAGCATCGAAATGGTGCCGGTTGTTTCGGTCATCCCATATGCCTGAATGAACTGCGCCCCGAACATCTGGATGCACTGGCGCAGCAATTCGAGCGGGATAGGCGCGGCGCCGTAGAGGATATATTTGAGGCGGCTGTAATCAACGCTGGCGCAGCGCGGGTGCATCAGCAGGAATTGCAGCGCCGCGGGAACCATGAAAAAGCGCGTCACGCCATGTTGCTCGACCGCGTCGAACACCCCCTCGGGGTTGAACTCGGCCAGGATGATACCGGGCAGTCCTGCCGCCAGCGCCATGATACCCAGCCCGGTGCCGCCAATATGCGCGCACGGCATCGCAACCAGCACCGCCTCGTCATCGTCCCATTTCGTATAGGGCATGTCGAGGTCGCTGGAATGTTTGCGCAGCGCGAACAAGTTGCGGTTCGACAGCACGGCGCCCTTGGGGTTGCCGGTCGTGCCCGAAGTGTAAAGCTGAAGCACCGCATCATCGGTGCCCGATGGCACGAATGCGGTCCGCGCGGCGCCGTCGATCATCACTCGCGCCTCGGCGGCACCGACGATGGTGGGGGCATGGTCGAGCTTACCGGCAAGCTGATCGGCGAGCGTGTCGAACCCCGGCCCCCCGAACACCATCTTCGCCTGCGTGTCGTTGACAATGAACGCCCATTCGGTCGGCGACAGGCGCCAGCCGATCGGCGCCATCACGATACCGGCGCGCGCGGCGCCGTAGAAGAGGATGAAATAGAGGTCGCTGTTCTTGCCGATCCACGCGATCCGGTCGCCCTTTTGCAGCCCCGCAGCGAACAGCGCCGACGCGACTTTCGCGGTCGCTTCGTCGAGTTCGGCATAGGTGTAAACGCGGCCTTCCTCGCGCAGCGCGACGCGGTCGGCGCGCTCGCTGGCCCAATGGGTCAGGAATTCGTCGAATGTGAAAAGCTCCGAAACGTCGCGGGGCATGAACTCTCTCTCCTCGAATCGCATCTTTTGCGTGCAATTGGGGAAAGGCTAGCGGCTGCGCGTGGCACGTAAAGCGCGTATCGACAACCCTGTCAGCAACGTCAGGTGCGGCGGAACAGCAGCATCAGGTTGTTCGCAGGCATTGGGCGGCGCTCCATGAAGCTCAGGCCCGCGTCGGCGGCGGCCGCCTTGACGTCATCAATGTTACGCAACCCCCACGCCGGATCGCGTGCGCGAAGACTGGCGTCGAAGACAATATTGCTGTCCGCGGTCGGCACATTGGGTTCGACATAAGGGCCGTAAAGAATCAACGGCGCACCGGTGCGCAGCAATCGCGCCGCGCCCGCCAACAGTCCAAGGGTCGCATCCCACGGGCTGATATGCACCATGTTGATGCAAAGGATCGCGTCGGCGCGGTCGATCGGCCAGCCCCCGACAGACGCGTCGAGCGCCAGCGGCAGCGCGATATTGGCAAGCCCCGCGTCGGCGCACCATGCCGCGATCGAAACCAGTCCGGCCGGATCGGGATCGCTCGGCTGCCAGTCCAGCGTTGGAAAGGCCGCGGCGAAATGGACGACATGTTCGCCCGATCCGCTTGCGACCTCCAGCACGGTGCCCGTCGCGGGCAACCACTCGGCGAGCACCGCTGCGATCGCATCGCGGTTGCGCAGCGTCGCCGGGGCGTGGCGCTTGTCGTCGCTGCCGCCGTCGCTGGGCATCCACGGCGGTGACGATGCCATCAGGCTTTGGCCTGCGCCCGTGCGCGGCGTTCGCGGACGATCAGCCATGCGAGCAGCCCGACGGGGCCGACCATCAGGGTCAGAAACAGGAATGGGAACTGCACGACGCGACTGAACCCCTTGTTGTCCGCATCGCGCGCGATCCACATGCCGGTGAACAGGTCGAACGCCAGATAATGCGTCCATCCCAAAGTCGCGCCGCCGGGGCTGTCGAACAGTTTCATGACCCCCGCCAGCGTCGTGAAATTGCCGCCGCCAGGGCCGCCGGGATCGATCCCGCCGCTGAGGAACCCGACAATCATCACGGTGTAGGCGAGGCAGAGCAGGAACACCCCGGCATAGAGGATTACAGCCAGGATTTTCGGACCGCGCGGAAGGAACGCCAGCGCGATCCAGCTGGCGAACGCCCAATAATTGGCGAGCAGAAAGATCGTATCCCAAGTCATCTGTCGTCCCTCCCCTAAACGCAAAACGCGATCCGTCTCCGCGACATGCGTCTTACGCGCGCACGCTGCCGACGTTTCGGTTGACCACAGCCTATATCAACCCGCCAAGCCCGAACAGCACGATCCCGCCGAACAGTGCGACCAGCCCGGTCGTGACGATCAGCAGCGTCATACGCGCCGCGGGCAGTCGCCGCGTCGCCGCGAAGGCCGCGGCGAGTCCCGCCCCGAGCGCGATCAGCGGCGCATAGACGAAAGCCCAGCCGTAGCTGAACTCGCGGCGCACCTCGATCAACTCCCATTGTTCGACAACCAGCCCGTACAGCGTGATCGCGGCGAGCCAGACCGCGACCAAGACGACCGCGAACAACGCTCCGCCGGCCAGACAGCCCGCCGTCGTGCGTTTCGCGCCGCTGTCGCCTCCTTCGCTCAACTGCCGCCGATCTCGCTCGGCGCGGGGGTGCCGGGTGCGGCGGCGGGCTCGTTCCAGGCAAGGATCGGCTTGCGCGCCGCGGCGGTCTCGTCAAGCCGCGCGCGGGGGGCAAAATGCGGGGCGGATTTGAGCGCCGGGTCGCCGTTTTTCGCACGCATCGCAATGCTGCGCAGCGCGCCGATGAACTGGTCGAGCGCCGCCTTGCTCTCGGTCTCGGTCGGCTCGACGAGCATCGCGCCGTGGACAACGAGCGGGAAATAGACCGTCATCGGATGATATCCCTCGTCAATCAGCCCCTTCGCGATGTCGAGGGTCGAGAAGCCCTCGGCGAGGCCTTTGTCGCTGAACAGCGCCTCGTGCATGCACGGCCCCGACGTCGCGAACGGCGCGTCGAGCACGCCCTCCAGGCTGCGCAACACATAATTGGCGTTGAGCACCGCATCCTCGGCGACCTGCTTGAGCCCGTCGGCACCGTGGCTGAGGATATACGTCAGCGCGCGGGTGAACATGCCCATCTGGCCGTGGAACGCGGTCATGCGGCCAAAGGTTTGCGGATGATCCTCCCCCGCGCTTTCCTCTTCGATCAGGCGGAAGCCTTCGGCATGCTTGGTCACGAACGGCAAAGGCGCGAAGGGTGCGAGTGCTTCGGACAGCACCACCGGCCCCGAACCTGGTCCACCGCCGCCGTGCGGGGTCGAGAAGGTCTTGTGCAAATTGATGTGCATGGCATCGACACCGAGGTCTCCGGGGCGCACGCGGCCGACGATCGCATTGAAATTGGCGCCGTCGCAATAGACATAACCGCCTGCCGCATGCACCGCGTCCGAAATCGCCTTCATGTCGCGCTCGAACAGCCCGCAAGTATTGGGGTTGGTGATCATCACGCCTGCGACGTCGGGGCCAAGCCGCGCCTTGAGCGCTGCGAGGTTGACGCGGCCCGCTTCGGTTGCCGGAATATCCTCGACCGCGAAGCCCGCGAATGCCGCGGTCGCAGGGTTCGTGCCGTGTGCGCTTTCCGGGACCAGAATGACGCGGCGGTCCTCGCCGCGCGCTTCCAATGCCGCCTTGATGCAGAGGATGCCGCACAACTCGCCATGCGCGCCCGCCTTGGGCGACATTGCGACGCTGTGCATGCCGGTCAGCGTGATCAGCCATTCGGCGAGTTCGTGGATCACCGCATAGGCGCCCTGTACCGTCTCCTGCGGCTGCAATGGATGCGCGTCGGCAAAGCCCGGCATCCGCGCGACCTTTTCGTTGAGACGCGGGTTATGCTTCATCGTGCAGCTGCCCAGCGGGAACAGGCCAAGGTCGATCGCATAATTCTGCCGCGACAGGCGCGTATAATGGCGCACCGTTTCGGCTTCGCTTAGCCCCGGCAGGCCGATCGGCGCGGTGCGCGCCAGCGGGCCGAGATCGGCGGCGAATGCTGTTTCGTCGAAATCGACGCCAGTCGTTTCGGCCGAGCCGATTTCGAAGATCAGCGCTTCCTCGAGCATCAGCGCGCGGTTTCCGGTGAAGGTGGTGCTGTCATCGGCACCGCCCGCGGCGATCATTTCGGGGCGCCAGCCGCCGGGGTTGAGTGCGGTCATGCCAGCACCTCCTTCAGAGCGGCGGCGAAGGCGGATATATCCGCGGCGGTCACGGTTTCGGTGACCGCAACGACGACGCCGTTCGCGAGGTCTGCGTTGGCGGGATAGAGACGGCCCAGCGATACGCCGCCCAAAATGTCACGCTCGGCGAGCTTATGGATCACCGGCCGCGCTTCGGTCGGCAGCAGCAGGGTGAATTCGTTGAAATAGCTGTTGTTGAGTACCGACACACCCGGGATATTGGCCAGTTCGGCGGCAGCTTGCTTGGCGCGGCCATGGTTGATCGCGGCGAGCTGGCGTAGCCCCGCCTCGCCCAGTAATGTCATATGAATGCTGAAGGCGAGCGCACAGAGCCCTGAATTCGTACAGATATTGCTCGTCGCCTTTTCGCGGCGGATATGCTGTTCGCGCGTCGACAGCGTCAGCACAAAGCCGCGCTTGCCATTGGCATCGACCGTCTCGCCGCAAAGGCGGCCCGGCATCTGGCGGACATATTTGGTCTTGCACGCGAACAGGCCCACGTAAGGCCCGCCGAATTGCAACCCGACGCCGATCGACTGCCCCTCGCCCACCACAATGTCGGCGCCCATTTCACCCGGCGCTTTGATCAGGCCGAGCGCGACGGGTTCGGTGACCACCGCGATCAGCAACGCCCCCGCGGCCTGACACGCCGCGGCCAGCGCGGTCATATCGTCGATGCGACCGAGGATGTCGGGATATTGGACGACAACGCAGCTTGTTTCCTTGTCGATACTGTCCGCGAGTGCCGCCCAATCGGTCCCGGCGTCGAGGCTGGGATCGCCATCGACGAGCACGTCGCCGGTATATTTCGCCATCGTGCGCGCGACGCTGCGATAATGCGGATGCAGCCCGGTCGACAGCAGCGCCTTGCCGCGCTTGGTGATCCGCCGTGCCATCACGATCGCTTCCCAGCAGGCGGTCGAACCGTCGTACATCGATGCATTGGCGACGTCGGTGCCGAGCAGGCGGGCGACCTGCGACTGGAATTCGAACAGCATCTGCAGCGTGCCCTGCGCGATTTCGGGCTGATACGGGGTGTAGGCGGTCAGGAACTCGCCGCGTTGGATCAGATGATCGACGCTGGCAGGAACATGGTGGCGATAGGCACCGGCACCGAGGAAAAACGGCCCGTCGGCCGCAGCGCGGTTCTGGCGCGACAGCGCCGCCATATGACGCTCGACCGCCAGTTCGCTGGCGTGCAGCGGCAGATCGGCGATTGGCCCATCGAGCCGCGCATCGACGGGAACATCGGCGAAAAGATCATCGATCGACGCCGCACCGATGGTGGCAAGCATTGCGCTGCGGTCATTGGTTGTCAGGGGAAGGTAACGCATGAACTACTCCGCAGAAGAAGCTGGTTTTTCGGAAAAAAGCTGGACGGTATCGGCAAGGGTACCGGAGAAAATCGCCGGACCGGCGTGGGTCGTGCGGATCCATGGCGCGAGCCAGATGCGAAAACCCGCGTCGCGAACGCGGCGGCAAAAGGCATAGTCGTCGGAGAGCAACGCCTGGCTTTCGGGCTCGATATAGGGACAGAAAAACGCGGGGACGATATCGCCAACGCCATGCGCCTGCCGCTCGGCGGGGTCGGGCCGGAAAACGAGGTCGGGCATCGCCTTCGCCATGCCGTCGAGCACCGCACGACGGATGAGCATCATCGCGGTGCCGAGCCGCGTTAGCTCGACGAGGTCAGTCATCTTGAAACTCTGCTCGGGGTTCAGGAAATGCAGCGCGAAGTCGCCGGTGTAGCGCGCGAGATCGGCGGGATTAACCTTGCCCAGCCCCTGTTCGACCGCACGCGCGACATTGGCCCAATTGATCATCCGCCGCGGATAGGCGCCGCCCAGCACCCCGCAATCGGGGTTCGCCTCCATCGCGCGGATCAGCGAGAACACATCGTCAGCCGAAAAATCGATGTCGGCATCGATGAACAGCAGATGGGTGCAATCGCTGGCGAGGAACATCGCGTTGAGCATGTTGCGCGCGCGGGTGATCGACGGCTGGTAGAGGATGAATTCGAACCGCACCGAAATGCCCATCGCCTGCGCGCGCAACGCCAGCGCCAGCGCCGCGCGGACATAGGTGCCCTGCGCCCCTTCATAGATGGGTGTCGCCACCATCAGGCGGCAATTGGCGAGGGCATGTTCGGTGGCGATTGCTTTTCTCCCCACTCCCGCTTGCGCGGGAGGGACCGGGGGAGAACCTGTTCGAGGGAGAAGCCTGTCCCCCGACAGGCCCTCCCCTAACCCCCTCCCGCAAGCGGGGGCTCGACTCTACAGCGCGTCGCAGAACGCCTTGTATGCGGCGGCGTCCATCAGCCCGTCGAGTTGGCTCTTGTCGCTGAGGGCGAGGCGGAAGAACCAGCCTTCTCCCTCGGGGTCCGAGTTGACGAGTGCCGGGTCTTCCTCGAGCTGGCTGTTGCCTTCGGTCACGGTGCCATCGACGGGAGCGTAGACGTCGCTCGCTGCCTTCACCGATTCGACCACCGCGGCATCGCCGCCCTGGCTGAGCTCGGCGCCGGTGTCGGGCACCTCGACGAACACGATGTCGCCAAGCTGGCCCTGCGCAAAATCGGTAATGCCGACCGTTGCGACGTCACCATCGACATCGATCCACTCATGCTCTTCGGTATAATAACGCGGCATCGATCAAGCTCCTGTTTTACGAACATAATTATGCGGAACAAAGGGCATGGCCGCGACGGTGCAGGCGACCCGCTTGCCGCGCACTTCGGCAGCGATCGCGGTGCCAGGTTCGGACAGACCGGTCGGCACATAGCCCATCGCGATCGGCGCGCCGACGCTGGGCGCGAACCCGCCCGAGGTCACGACCCCGATTTCGGTGTTGCCGTCGAACAGCTTGGCACCCTCGCGCACTGGCATTTTGCCGTCGACAAGGAGGCCGACGCGCTTGCGCGGGCTGCCGTCGGCGAGGTGACCAAGGATACGCGCCGCGCCGGGAAAGCCGCCTTCCTCGCGGCGGCGCTTGCTGATCGCGAACGCCAGATCGCCTTCGACCGGATCGATCGTCGGGTCAAGATCATGGCCATAAAGCGGCAATCCCGCCTCCAGCCGCAACGAATCGCGCGCGCCCAGCCCGATCGGCTTCACTTCATCCATCGCACACAGCGCGTCAGAAAAAGCGGTCAGCACCTCATTGGGCAGCGAAATTTCAAAGCCATCCTCGCCGGTATAGCCGGAGCGGCTGATCGCGATCGCATGGCCGTTCCACGTCGCACGCGTCGCCTGCATGAACACCAGTCCTGCGGCCTCGGGCACCAGCCGTGCCAGTGCATCCACGGCTTTTGGGCCTTGCAACGCGAGCAGGCCATAATCCTCATTATGGTTGAGCGTGATGTCGTCGGGCAGGTTTTCGCGCAGATGCCCGATATCTTCCCACTTCACCGCGCCGTTGACGACGATGCCATATTGATCACCCTCGTTGGTGATCATCAAATCGTCGAGAATGCCGCCATCCTCGTCGAGCAGCAGGGAATAGCGCATCCGGCCCGGCTTCAGCGCCGAAATATCGCCGGGAACGAGGGTTTCGAGCGCTTCGGCGACCTGGTCGCCCGACAGCGCCAACTGCCCCATATGGCTGACATCGAACAGTCCGGCGTGTTCGCGGACCCACAGATGCTCGGCCATGATGCCTTCATACTGGATCGGCATCCAGTAACCGGCGAATTCGACCATCCGGCCGCCTTTCGCGCGATGCCAGGCATCGAGCGGCAGCACTTCGGTCGCGGCTTCGATCGCGACGTCTTCGTCCAGCTGTTCGGTTTCGGTCATGTCAGTCTCCCGCGGTTGCACGGCGGATGCGCGGCGGGGTGCCGCGCCTTTCGCCATGCCCCCTCTGTCACGGGAACCTGAGAGTTTTCCCCCGGCAACAAAGTGCGGGGTTACCCCTTCGGTGGCTCCAGCCGACAGCCGGAACGCTTTCCAGAGTGTCCGTTCCAGCCTGCGCGGTCCTGCTGACCTGAGAGTTTCCGGGGCGGTTGCTCCTTCGGTGGTGAGGCGCCGGTTGCCCTGCCCTCACGCTCTCCCGCGCGGCCGGTCGAATCCCTTGCGAAACCCGACAGACACCCGAGCCTTGGCGCTGCCCTTAAACGGAGTCAATCGGCGAGCGCGCGGATTGCGTCGTTTTCGTGGATATGCACGCCCGAACCGTCTTGGCCGACGAGCGCAACGATCGCGGCGGCCACCGTCGCGCCATGAATCGCGCGGTAGCGGCGGAACGACCCGTGCAGCAAAGCATCGGCCAACGGCGCCGCGATCATCGCCAGCCCCTCACCCAGCCGCAGCGGCGCGGACCGATCGCCGAGCAGCAGGCCGGGGCGGATCAGGTCGAGCCGCGCGAACCCGAGCGCGCGCAGCGCATCCTCGGTCTCGCCCTTGGTGCGCAGATAGAAATTGCCCGCTTTCGCCGACGCCCCGACTGAGCTGACGATGATCATTTGCGCCGTGCCGCCTTGCCGGGCACCGCGCGCCGCGGCGAGGATCAGGTCATGGTCGACGGCGCGGAACGCCGCTTGCGACCCGGCCTGGCGGATCGTGGTTCCGAGGCAACAGATCAATACCGCAGGTCGTTCGGCGGCGATGATGTCGGGCCAGTTGTCGGGCGGCGCCACGCGTTCGGCGTGGTGCGGTGCGAGCCCTTCGACCGGGCGGCGGGCGACGACCGTGACGCCCCTGCTCCCGAACGCGTCGATCACGGCGCTGCCAACCAGTCCGGTCGCGCCAACGATCAGTGGGTCAGACATGCGCCAACGCTTCGGGCACCGCGGGGCGCCCAAAAATCTCGGCGTAACGGTCGATGGCGAAACGATCGGTCATCCCGGCGATATAGTCGCCTATATGCCGGGTTGTCGCGCATTCTTCGCCGGGCAGACGGGCCGACCAATCCTCGCCCATCAGGCGCGGGTCGTCGGCATAGGCGCCGAACAGCCGCCCGACGACCTCGTTCGCGGCGGCGGCGGCGGCGACCTGTTCGGGGTGGTGATAGAGGTTGGCGTACATGAAGCGCTTGAGTTCGCGCTCCTCGGCCGCGAGTTCGGGCGAAAACCCGCCGAGCGAGCGGCCCGCGGCGCGGACCTCGGCGACACTCGCCACGTCAGCCGCCGCCACATTGGCCGTGGTCGCGGCGATCACGTCGTTGACCATCACCCCGATCTGGTCGCGGACGAGTTCGCGCAGCAAGCGGTCGCGCGGTGCGCCCGGGAAGCGAGCTTCGACGGCGCGGAAATTGGCGGCGACGAACGCCTGCTCCATCAACTGATCGAGATCGAGCAGGCCCGCGCGCAGCCCGTCGTCGATGTCGTGATTGTCATAGGCGATGTCGTCTGCAACCGCCGCAATCTGCGCCTCCAGGCTGGCGTGGCTGCCAAGGTCGAGCGCGAAATCACCATCGATGGCCGCGAGCGCCCAGCCGGGATCGGTCACCGGACCATTATGCTTTGCCAGACCTTCGAGCGTTTCCCACGTCAGGTTCAGCCCGTCGAAACGCGGATAGGGACATTCAAGCGCCGCCAATGTGCGCAGCGTGTGGCCATTGTGGTCAAAGCCGCCGTGGTGCGCCATCGCCGCCTTGAGTGCATCTTCGCCCGCATGACCAAAGGGCGGATGACCGATGTCGTGCGCAAGGCAGAGCGCCTCGGTCAGATCTTCATTCAGCCCCAGCGCGCGGGCGATCCCCCGCCCGATCTGCGCGACCTCGATGCTGTGGGTCAGGCGGACGCGGTAATGGTCGCCGTCGGGGGCAACGAACACCTGCGTCTTATGACGCAGGCGGCGAAAGGCAATCGAATGAATGATGCGGTCGCGGTCGCGCTGAAAATCGTCGCGCGGCCCGCGCACAACGCGGCCCGTTTCTTCATATCGACGCCCGCGGCTTTGCGCCGGGTTGCTGGCACAGGCGGCGACGGTCACTTGATCGGATCGACGGCCTCGCCCGCCTCGCTGTTGAACAGAAACCCGTCGCCCTCCGCCTTTTTATAGTCATCGAGCCATGTCTGGGCTGCCTTGCGATTGGCGAACGGTCCGACCAGCAGGCGCCGCGTCTGGCCCCAGTCGGCGGTGCCGCCCGATTTGCCCTTGAACAGCGCGGCGTTGCGTTTGGCGAAGCGATTATAGTCGAACGCCAGCGCCTTGGGATTGGCGCCGGTCGCGATCTGAACCCAGGTGCGCGCCGGATGCGCCTTTTTCTCGGCGGCTTCGGCCTTGGCCTTGGCGTCGGCTTCGGCCTTGACTCTTGTCGCCGCCGCATCCTTTTCGCGTTTCGCTTGCTCGGCAGCGTCGGCGCGGCGCTTGTCCTCGAGCAATTTGGCCAGCGTTTCGGCACCGATTGCATTTTCGGGCTGGCTCAGCTCTTCAGGCGGAATTTCGATCGAGCCGACAATATCTGCGAGCGAGGCGAGGGGCGCGGAAACAGTGGCGGACGGCGCGGCCGCGACAGTTGCTGTACGAAGCGTCGACCGTGGCACGGTCGTGGAGGCGCCCGCGGCACCACCACCGATGTCGGCAATCGAGAAGCCGGGTCCGACAGGGTCGGCCGATTGGGTTGGATTCGTGCCGACCGGCGCTGCCGCCAATGCCGCGGCGATCGATTCAGTCGCCGCCCTTGATGAAACCTCCACACTCGCCGGTGTCGGCTTCGAAGCGGCGGGGAAAGGATTTTCCGGCGTCGGTCCATCCCGAACTGCGGTCGGCGCCGGGCCGCCAGCGGCGGGAAATGAATTCTCTACAGTCGGTCGCGGTGACGCGGTCCGGGGGGTGGGGTTCACTGTCAATGATGCGACCGTCGCCGGGCGCGCCGGCGTCGCTACAGTGGTCGGCGGAGTGGCAGGGGTCCGCGGCTGGGCATAGGCCGGTCCGAGTGGTCGGGAGCTGGCAGTCGAGGTCGGAGGCGCGGAGGCGGCAACCGACGCCGGCGGCAGACGCTTCGTGCTGGCCGACGCGCGCTTGCCCGATGCAGCGGGGGGCGCCGAAGGCGGCGTTGCGGCCGCCATCTGCACGGGCTTGCGCTTCGGCCCGAGCTGGCCGTTGGGGAAACGCCCGAAATGCGCCGCGGCGGCCTGCTGCGCGGGATTGAGCCGGTCCATCTGGGTCAGATAGGGCAGGATATTCTGCGCCATCGCGGGTGGCATCGTCGCATTGACGATTTCGGTGGCCTCGCCGTCGCGACCGTTCATCGCCAGGATCATCGCGCGCAGCCGCCAGGCGCCGCGATCCTGGGCGCGCAGTTGCGGGGTGAGCATCTGGATCGCACGGTCAGCCTCGCCAGTGATCCCGAGTGACAGCGCGAAGCGCCGGGTCAGTTCGTCATTCGGGGCAATTGACAGCGCCAGCTGATAATCGCGCTGCGCTGCATCCTGCTGGCCGAGCAGGTCGCGCGCCAGCGCCCTGTCAGACAGGAACAGCCGCTCCGGCGCACCGAGCAGTTGCGCTTCGCCGAAATAGTCGAGCGCGCGGGTCGGGTTTTCCATATGCACCATCGCCGACCCAAGCGCCGCCTTGATCGACCCATCGCGCGGGCTCGCCTGTTCGGCACGGACCAGAAACCCCAAAGCCGCACGATAATCATCAAGTTCGATCGACGCCCGCCCGGCGTCGAGCAATGCGCGGGGATCGCTATGGTTCGACGCGATGCGGGCAAGCGCCGACGACAGCAGAGTCCGCGCCGCGGTGCGTTTTTCCATCGCCGCCTTGGTCGCGGCATCGGGCGGCGTCACCTGCGCGGAGGCAGGCGCCGCCGCGAGCCCCAGAAGCAGCGCGCCGAACGCACGGGCGCAGAGCCGCGCGCGTGTCGGCTTCGCCGTCATTTTCGCTTGCCGCATGGGCAAATCATCCCGATCTCCGGTCTGCCGTGCCCTGCAGGCAGCCGTTTACAGCCCCGTTACTGGTTGTTCTGACGCCCCAGGAAACGTGGGATGTCGACACCCTCTTCCTTATCAGCCGCCTCACCCTCGGGCGGAGTGGCTCCACGCGACAGGCGCGACATGCGCTCGAACAAGGTACCACCGCCGATCGAGCGGGCGGGCGATTCTTCACCAGCCGCCGCATCGATGGCCGATGCCGGCACCGTGCGATAGTCGCTTACGGGTGCCTCAGGAGCATCGAGGACAAGTTCGTCGGACGTATCGTCATAGCTCGCGGCGACCTGTGACAATTCCATCGGCTCTTCACCGACCGCAGGCGCTTCGGCTTCAACCGTTTCGCTCAACGAAAAGCCGGGCGACGGTTCATGCGCGTCATCGACGGGAACTTCTGCAACCACCTCTTCTTCGACGACCGGTTCAAAGGCTTCTTCGGCCACCGGCGCAGTGGTCGCGGCGCGCGCCGGGGCAAAGGAGAAGCTGCGCGTCGCGGGCGAGGCCTGCGCTGCCATTGAGCCGCTGCTATCGATGCCGGTCGCAACCACCGACACGCGGATCTTGCCGTCGAGGCTGTCGTTGAACGCGCTGCCCCAGATGATGTTGGCGTCGGGATCGACCAACTCGCGGATATGGTTCGCGGCCTCGTCGACCTCCATCAGGCGCATGTCCTCGCCGCCGGTAATCGAGATGATGACACCCTTGGCGCCCGCCATCGACACGCCGTCGAGCAGCGGGTTGGCAATGGCTTTCTGCGCAGCTTCGAGCGCACGGCCGTCGCCTTCGGCTTCGCCGGTGCCCATCATCGCTTTGCCCATTTCGCGCATCACGCTGCGTACGTCGGCAAAATCCAAGTTGATAAGGCCGGGCATGACCATCAGGTCGGTGATCCCGCGCACGCCCTGTTGCAGCACTTCATCCGCCATGGTGAAGGCTTCTTTGAAGGTCGTGTTCGGATTGGCAACCAGGAACAAATTCTGGTTCGGAATGACGATCAGCGTGTCGACATGCTCCTGCAGCTCGGTAATGCCCGAGTCCGCAGAACGCATCCGGCGCTGGCCTTCAAAGGTGAAGGGCTTGGTCACGACACCGACGGTCAGGATGCCGCGGTCACGCGCCGCCTTGGCGATCACAGGCGCCGCACCGGTACCGGTACCGCCGCCCATGCCCGCGGCGATGAAGCACATATGCGCGCCGTTCAGCGCTTCTTCGACCTGCGCGATGCTTTCCTCGGCCGCCGCGCGGCCAACCTCGGGCCGCGAACCAGCGCCCAACCCCTGGGTAATCTGGGTCCCCAGTTGGATGCGCCGCTCAGCGGGCGACGCGTTCAGCGCCTGCGCGTCGGTGTTCGCAACGATGAAGTCGACCCCCTCGACCCGCGCCGCAATCATGTTCGCGATGGCATTGCCACCCGCGCCGCCGACGCCGATTACCGCGATCCGCGGCTTCAGCTCGTCGACCTGCGGTGGGCCAATATTGATGCTCATCAAAAAGTCTCCCTGCAGCGGCGGACAGGTGCCGCTTCCCCAACCTTGCGACCCAAACGAGCGGGTGTCCCGCCGCCCGGTTTTCTTACCCCGCATTGCACTATTGTGACCGGGGAATCACCCAAAAAATTAACCTTTTTTCGCGTTTCACCGCTAAAAACTGCTTTTTAGGGCCGCCATCAACCGATGCAGGATCGAAGTGCTCGCCGGACGATAGACATCCTGCGACATCATAGGGAGATCGCGCAGGTCGACCGGGTCCGACGCGGCATACAGAACCAGACCGGCGAGCGTCGCGAAAGCGGGGCCGCTGTGCGCATCGGGCAGACCGTGCAGCCCGCGCGGTCGCCCGACACGCGCAGCGCGCCCGAGCGCGCTCTGGGTGTAATCGGCGATGCCTTTCAGGTCGGCTCCGCCGCCGACGAGCACGACCTGACGCCCGATCGGGCCGACGAAATGCAGGTCTTTCAGCGTCCTGCCAATCTCTCCCATCATCGCGTCGAGGCGTTGACGGATCACTGTCACCAACTGCGCGCGGGTGATACGCGGGGCATCGCCGATTGTCGGCGCGCCGGGTTCCAGCTCGATAATCTCGTTATTGTCGCGCGGGCTGGCCGAGGCCGAGCCGTAAAAGCTCTGGAGCCGCTGCGCCTGACTGCGCCGGATGCCAAAGGCCGAGGCAATGTCGTCGGTGATGTCGCTGGCGCCAAAAGGCAGCGACGCCATTTCAACCAGCATGCCACCGGCATAGAGCGAAACCGTCGTCACCGCCGCGCCGAGTTCAACTAGCGCGACGCCGAGGTCGCGTTCTTCGTCCGACAGGCACGCCAGCCCCGCCGCGATCGGTGACGCGACCACCGCATTCACGTCAAGATGCGCCTGCCGCACCGCCGCCTCCAGGTTCCGCACCGGGGCGCCGTCGGCCATGATGATATGGATATCGACCCCTAGCCGGTCGGCGTGGAGTCCGATCGGGTTCTTGACCCCAGTCAGCCCGTCGAGCGTGTAGAGCGCGGGCTGCGCGTGGAGGATCATCCGCCCTTCGGGATCGATCCCGGCACGACCCGCGGCGAGCAGGTCGTCGATGTCTTCTTTCTCGATGCGGTGGCCGCCAAGCTCGCTTTCGATCGGCGCCACATCGCTGAGCAACCCGCCCGCCGAGAAACTGACCCAGACGTCATCGATATTGAGCCCGGCGATGCGCTCGGCCTGCTCGATCGCCTCGCGCACGATATGCTCGGTCTGCTCCATGTCGGCGACATAGCCGCGCTGGACCCCGCGGCTTTCGCGTTGCCCGGTGCCGAGCACGTGCAACTGGCCGTCGGCGGTCTGTCCCGCGATCAGCGCGCACACCTTCCACGACCCGACATCGAGCGCGGTGATGATCTTTTCGATGCGCGGCGGCGCCATGCCCTATCCCTCGTTCGACGCGGTGGTCGCGACCGCATCGACCGCGGCGCGTACGTCGTCGAGCTTTGCGGGCGCCACCTGCCCCTCATGCGGCAGGCGTAGCACGAACCGCGCCGGATCGCGCATGTCGAAACGCAGGATGCCGCGCCCGAGCAAGCGGTTGGCGCCATCCAGATGCGCAAACTTGGCGAGCGCGGCCTTTGCCGCAACTTCACCTTCGGGGAGCGATAGCGTTTCACCGCTCCGGAAACGCAAATCCCAGCGGCGGTTGCCGACCCAGGTCGCGCCCGCGAGCAATTCTTTCAACGAGCTCGCCTCGGCCAGCAAGCGGTCGAGATCCTGCGAGCGCTGGTTCGCCTTGGGGCCGATAACCAACGGCAGGTCGGGCATCGTCGCGACGGTCACCGACTCAAGCACCACGCCCTTTTCGTCGATCAACGACAGGCGATTATTATGCTGCCAGATCGCCGCCGGGGTGCGCTCGACGATGTCGACGACCAACGTATCGGGCAGCCGCCGCGACACGCGCGCATCCTTGATCCAGCCATAGCGCATCAAATCGCCGCGCACGCCGTCGAGGTCGACCGCCGCCATCGAGCGGTCCTTTTGCGCCAGCGCAATGTCGTAAACTTTCAGCCGGTCAATACGATCGGCCCCAACGACCTCGACCTTCTTGACCTGAAACCCAGCGCGGCCGACCGCCTGCGCATATTCCTCATCCATCTTGGCGGTGACCCCGGTGGCGTGGGCGGCAAGGCCCGCGACCGCGAACAGGCTGAGCCCGATTGTCCAGTTGGCGACTTTCTGCAGCCGCTGCGGGCTGATCGGCAGCGCGTTGATGATCGCGTTGAGCCGCGACGTCTGCACCTTGCGGCGCTTCTTCGGCGTCCGTGCTGGTCGGCGTGGCGGCGAGCTGCCGCGTTTGATCCGCGTGTTACTCATAACGCTTCCCCCACGATGCGTTCGACCAGTTCGGCATAATCCATGCCGACCGCGCGCCCCTGTTCGGGCACGAGGCTGAGCGGCGTCATCCCCGGCTGGGTGTTGACTTCGAGCAGATAGATGCCCGCCAGCCCATGTTCGTCGTCCCAGCGAAAATCGGAGCGCGAGGCGCCCTTGCAGCCGAGCAGGCGATGCGATTGCAGCGCCAGGTCCATCATCCGCTGCGCGACGTCAGCGGGGACATCGGCGGGGCAGACATGCTCGGTCAGTCCGTCGGTATATTTGGCGTCATAATCGTAGAAACCCGACTTGACGCGCAGCTCGGTCACCGCGAGCGCCTGATCGCCAAGCACCGCAACGGTCAGCTCGCGCCCCTTGATAAAAGGTTCGGCGAGCAGGCGGTCGAATTCCTGCCACGGACCGACGGCCTCGCGCGCGATCGGGTTGCCGTAATTGCTGTCGTCCTTGACGATCGCGACCCCGACCGACGAGCCCTCGTTGACGGGCTTCAGCACATAGGGGCGCGGCAAGGGGTCGATGGAATAAAGGCTCTCGCTGTCGACCATGGTCCCCGTCGGCATCGGAATACCATGCGGCACCAGCGCCTGCTTCGTCAATTCCTTGTCGATGGCGATCACTGAGGTGACGAGCCCGCTGTGGGTATATTTGAGCCCCATCAGGTCGAGCATGCCCTGCACCGTACCGTCTTCGCCCGGAACACCATGCAGCGCATTGAATACGACGTCGGGTTTCGCCTCGGCCAGCCGCTGCGCCACGTCGCGATCCATGTCGATGCGCGTGACCTTGTGCCCGCGGCTTTCGAGCGCGTCGGCAACGCCGTTGCCGCTCATCAGCGACACTTCGCGCTCAGCCGACCAGCCGCCCATCAGGACGGCGACATGCCACGGTCCCCGGCTCATTCGGGCTTACCCACGCGTTGAATCTCCCATTGCAAATCCACGCCGCTCTTGTTCTTCACGCGGCGGCGAACTTCTTCACCGAGCGCTTCGATGTCGGCGCTGGTCGCATCGCCGGTGTTGATCAAAAAATTGGTGTGCTTTTCGCTGACCTGCGCACCGCCGACCGCGAAACCACGACACCCGGCCTCGTCGACGAGCTGCCAAGCCTTGTGGCCGTCGGGGTTCTTGAAGGTCGAGCCACCGGTTTTCGAACGCAGCGGCTGCGACGCTTCGCGGCTTGCGGAGATGCGGTCCATTTCGGCCTGGATCACCGCGGGCTCGCCGGGCCGACCGCGGAAGGTCGCGCCGATAACAACTGCCCCCTCGGGCAGCTCGCTGTGGCGATAGGTGTAGCCGAGGTCGGCGAGCGACAACGTGCGGCGCTCGCCCGACCGCAGCACCACGTCGGCATCGATCAGTATGTCCTTCACCTCGCGGCCGTAGGCGCCGCCGTTCATGCGGACGAAGCCGCCAACGGTGCCCGGAATGGAGCGAAGAAACTCGAGGCCCCCTACACCGGCATCCCGTGCCGTCGAAGAGACCAGAATGCCAGAAGCGCCGCCGCCGCAGCTTAGCGTCTGCCCATCCTCAACCGCCACCTTGGCAAAGGTCTTGCCGAGCCGGACGACGACGCCCGGGAAGCCGCCGTCGCGGACGATGAGGTTCGAGCCGAGGCCGAGTGCCATCACCGGGATGGCAGGATCCAAGTCGCGAAGGAAATCCGACAGGTCACCCGCGTCCTTGGGTTCGAACAGCCAGTCGGCGGGGCCACCCGACTTGAACCAGACGAGCGGCGCCAGCGGCGCCTTCGCCGTCAACTTGCCGCGCACGACGGGAAGCGTTTCGGCGGTGCTCACGCCGCCTCCACCGCGTTCGCCAAACCCGCTGCCATCTTCGTAATATCACCCGCACCAAGGCAGATCACCATATCGCCCGCGCCCAGATCGCCCGCGGCAATGCTCGCGGCGATGGCCGAGGCCAGCGCCCCCGCATCCGCAACGACGCTCGCCTGCCGATGCCCGCGATCGCGCAAACCCGCGACCAGCGCGTATGATGACACGCCATCGATCGGCGCCTCGCCCGCGGCATAGACCGGCAGCGCCAGCACCATGTCGGCGTCGTTAAATGCCTGCTGGAAATCGTCCATATGGTCGCGCAGGCGCGTGAAGCGGTGCGGCTGAACCACGCCGACGACGCGCCCTGCCCCGACACCTTCGCGCGCCGCCGACAGCACCGCCCGGATTTCGACCGGGTGGTGGGCGTAGTCGTCGATCACCGTAACCACGCCGCCCTCGACCGCGATCTCGCCAACCTTGGTGAAGCGGCGCTTGACCCCGGCAAAGCCGTTGAAGCCCGAAACGATCTTGTCGTCACTGACCCCCATGTGGAGCGCGACCGCAATCGCAGCGAGCGAATTCTGGACATTGTGGCGGCCCGACATCGGCAAATGGATGCCCTCGATCGTCCGGCTGTTCCCGTCGCGGTCGCGCACGACGACGTCGAAGCGGTTGCCGTCAGGACCGGGCACCACATTGGTGCCGCGCACGTCGGCCTGCGCCGAGAAGCCATAGGTCACGATCCGCCGGTCGCGGATGCGCGGAATGATCGCCTGCACTTCGGGATGGTCGAGACAGAGCATCGCCGCGCCATAGAAAGGTACATTCTCGATGAACTCGACGAAGGCGTCCTTGATCGCGTCGAAGCTGCCATAATGGTCGAGATGTTCGGGATCGATGTTGGTGACGACCGCGATCGTGCCGTCGAGGCGGAGAAAGCTGCCGTCGCTCTCGTCGGCCTCGACCACCATCCAGTCGCTGGCGCCGAGGCGCGCGTTCGAGCCATAATTGTTGATGATGCCGCCGTTGATCACCGTCGGATCGATGCCGCCCGCGTCGAGTAGCGCGGCGACAAGGCTGGTCGTCGTCGTCTTGCCGTGGGTGCCAGCGATGGCGACGGTGGATTTCAGCCGCATCAACTCGGCGAGCATTTCGGCGCGGCGGACGAGCGGGATGCGGTGCGCGAGCGCTGCCTCGACCTCGGGATTGCCGCGCTTTACCGCGGTCGAGGTGACGACGACCGCGACGCCATCGACGTTCGCGGCGTCATGACCGATTGCAACCTTGATCCCGCGCTTGCGCAAGCCTTCGATGACATAGCCGTCGGCGATGTCGCTGCCCTGCACCTGATAACCCAGGTTGTGCATCACTTCGGCGATCCCCGACATGCCGATGCCGCCGATACCGATGAAATGGATGGTGCCGATGTCGGTCGCAACGCCGCGCATCATTCGCCTCCCATGCGGGCCGACGCCATGCCGCTCGCTGTGGCGCGCTGGCCCGACGGCGCACCGACGCGGATGACGTCCATCATCGGCGGCGCCGCGAGCGATTCGACCAGATCGGCCAGATCGCGGGTCGCGTCGGGCAGGCCGCAGCTCGCGGCGCGCGCGGCGGCATTTTCCAGCGCGCCAGGTTCAAGCGCCATGCGCTGGATCTGCTTGGCAAGCTCGCTTGCGGTGAATTGCGGCTGCGGGATCGACCGCGCCCCGCCCGCCTGAACCATGTCGACGACATTCCAGGTCTGGTGATTGTCCATCGCGTGCGGATAGGGAACGAAGATCGCCGGTCGCCCGGCGCAGGCCAGCTCAGCGACCGTGGATGCCCCGGCGCGCGCGATCACCAGATGCGCCCAGCGCAGCCGGTCGGGGAAATCGGCAATATAGGTCGCGCACTCGGCGGCGACCCCCATGTCGGCATATTTGCCACGCACCTCTTCCAGATCGGCCTCGCGGCATTGCTGCACCACCTGCAACCGGTCGAGCAGCGCGCGCGGCAGCATCGCGATCGCGGCGGGGACAACGTCGCTGAGCACGGTCGCGCCCAAGCTGCCGCCGACCACGAGCAGGCGAAAAATGCCGTCCTCAGTCAGCGGCGGAAAACCTTCCTCACGGATTGCGATAATATCGTCGCGCACCGGATTGCCGGTGATATGTTTCTTCAGCTCATGCCCCGCCGGGTAACGTCGGATATTGTGGTAAGCGACCGCCACCGCATCGACGCGCGGCGCCATCATGCGATTGACGCGGCCGAGCACGGCATTTTGTTCGTGCAGCACGCGCGGCCGTTTCGTCGCGCCCGCCGCAAGCAGGCTGGGCAGCGACGGATAACCGCCGAAGCCGACGACGACCGCCGGGTCGAAGTCGCGGATCAAGTCGATCGCCATGCGGCGCCCTTGGCGGATCGCCAGCGCCGCTTTTATCCAGCCGACCGGACCGCCCGTGACACGCCCCGCGGGCAGCACATGCGTTTCAAGCTCATGCGGCGCGCCAGGAATTTTCAGGCCGCGGTCATCGCTGACCAGCGCGACGCGGTGACCACGCGCAATCAGTTCGCCCGCAAGGGCATAGGCGGGCAGCATATGTCCCCCCGTCCCACCGGCGGCGAGCAGATAGTGGCGCGTTGCAGTCATTTCTTGTTCCAGTTGCGGGTCATCGACACCCGCGCCGCATAGGGGTTTCGCCGGGTCAGCGACAAGAGCAAACCCATGCCGATCGACAGCGCGATGAACGACGAACCACCATAGCTGATGAATGGCAATGTCATGCCTTTCGACGGGAATATCTGCGTATTAACCGCCATGTTGATCACCGCCTGCCCGCCGAATTGCGCGATCAGCGCCGCGACCGCGAGGATCAGGAAACTATCCTCCTCGTCGAGCAGGCGCACCAGCACCCGCACGATGATCGCGAGATAGAGTATCGCGATCGCGATGCACGCGATCATCCCGAATTCTTCGCCGATGACCGAGAAGATATAATCGGTGTGCGCTTCGGGCAGCTGGAATTTCGCCAACCCTGCGCCCGGACCGGTGCCGATCAGCCCGCCTGCGGTCAGGGTCGCATGGGCCTTGTCGACCTGAAAACTGTCACCCTCGGCGAACAGCCAGATATTGATGCGCTGCTGCGCCACCGGATAGAAGAAATAAGCGAGGATGATGCCGACGACCCCGGTCGCCGCGAGCATCCCCATGATCCGCATCGACAGCCCAGCGACCAGCACCAGCACCAGCCAGGTCGCGGCGAAGATGACGGTCTGGCCGAGATCGGGTTGGCCCATCAGCAACACCGCGATCACCCCGGTCAACACAAAGCTGAGCGGGACGACCGGCAGGGTCTGATCGTGCAAACGGAGCGACAATATCCACGCGAGGGACACGGCGAAGAAGGGCTTGAGGAACTCCGACGGCTGCAACCGGAAAATTCCGCTGCCGATCCAGCGCTGCGCGCCGTTCACCGTGGTGCCCAACAACGGCACGAGGAACAGCAGGACTAGAAAGATGATCGTGCCGTAAATCGCGAAACGCCGCGCCTGCGCCTTGGGCAGCATCGACACACCCAGCATCACCGGCACCCCGACGATCACCCACATCAGCTGGCGATAGAAATAATAAAGCGGATCAAGCGACGCCGTGCTGGTCGACAATTTCTGCGCCGCCACCGGTGACGCTGCGGCGACCGCGACCAACCCGATTGCGACCAGCATCGACACCAGCAGCAGCAGGACGCGGTCGATTTCCCAGAACCACAGGCCCAGCGGGGTGCGGTCGGCGCGGCTGAGCCGCGGGCCGCGGCGCTTGACGGTGCGCGTCGCCGCGATCACCGGCCGTTCGGTCGTGGCGTCCATATTGTCCAATCCCCCGCTCATGTCCCAAGCGCCTGCACAAGTCCGCGAAAGACATCGCCGCGCTGCTCAAAATCCTTGAACTGGTCGAACGACGCGCAGGCGGGCGACAGCAGCACGATGTCGCCGGCCTTTGCCGCCGCCGCCGCATGCGCAACCGCCGTCGCCATATCGCCGGAATAATCGACCGGAACCGCATCGCCTATCTCGGCGGCAAAAGATTCCATCGCAGCGCCGATCAGATACGCCTGCTTGACATGGCCGAGCCACGGGCGGCACGACGCCAGCCCGTCGCCTTTCGCCTGCCCGCCGACAATCCAGTGCAAACGCTGGTCCGGCGCCGGCGGAAAGGCCGCCAGCGCCGGTGCAGCGGAAGCCGCGTTGGTCGCCTTGCTGTCATTGAACCAGCGGACACCAGCGACTTCGCCGACCAATTCCATGCGATGCGGCAGCGACGTGTAGGTCGCGAGGCCGCGCTCAATCTGTTCGTCGTTCAATCCCAGCACCCGGCACACGGCAATTGCGCAGACGGCGTTCTGCGCATTGTGCGGGCCTTGCAGCGCGGGCCAGCGGTGCTGGTCGACCGGATCGATGTCCTGGCCCGACACGCGGTGCAGCCGATGATTGATCCGGCTCGCGATCATCTTCGACGGATCGTCATCGATCGCAACGATCGCGACCTGATCGCGGCGCTGCAAGCCGAACAGCCGCGCCTTCGACGCAGCATAGCCGGTAAAGCCGTCATAGCGGTCGAGGTGATCGGGGCTGAGATTCGTAAGAACCGCGACGTCGCACGCCAAGCTGTGCGACAGGTCGATCTGGTAGCTCGACAATTCAAGCACATAGACCCCGCCCTCGGGCAGCGGGTCGCGCGACAGGATCGGCAGCCCGATATTGCCTCCCATCAACGACGGGACCCCCGCGCTCTCCAGCATATGGTGGATCAGCGCAGTGACAGTCGACTTGCCGTTGGTCCCGGTGATCCCGACGACCTTGTGCGGCGGCAGGTCGCCCCGCGCCTCGGCAAACAGCTCGACGTCGCCGATCACCGGCACATGCGCCTCACGCGCATGGGCCGCGATCGGGTGGCGATTGAGTGGCACGCCCGGCGAGACGACGACCCCGGCGAAACCGATCAGGTCGATGTCGAGCGGATTGCCAATGTCGGCGCCCAGCGCCATCGCATCGTCGCACGCCTCCTCGCGGTCGTCCCAGGCGGTGACCCCGGCGCCGCTGGCGACGAGAGCCTCGACCGTCGCGAGCCCCGAGCGCGCCAGCCCCAGCACCGCATAGCGGCGTCCGGCAAAGGCGCGCGAGGTGATCACCGCAGTTTCAAGGTCGCGAGTCCCGCGAGCGCAAGGACGATCGACACGATCCAGAAACGGATAACCACGGTCGATTCGGGCCAGCCCAATTGTTCGAAATGATGGTGGATCGGCGCCATGCGGAACACCCGCTTGCCGGTGCGCTTGTACCAGAACACCTGGATGATCACCGACAAGGCCTCGACCACGAACAGCCCGCCGATCAGCACCAGCACCAGTTCGTGCTGCGCGGTCACCGCGATCGTCGCCAGCGCGCCGCCGAGTGCGAGGCTACCGGTATCGCCCATGAACACCGCCGCGGGCGGGGCGTTGAACCACAGGAAGGCCAGACAGGCGCCGATGATCGCGGCGGCGAAGATGGCGAGCTCACCCGCCCCCGCGACGTGCGGAATGCCCAGATATTCAGCGAACTTCGCGTTGCCCGACAGGTAAACGATGATCAGCATGGCCATGCTGGCGATGATCACCGGGAAGGTCGCGAGACCATCCAGCCCGTCGGTCAGGTTCACCGCGTTGCCAAAGCCGACGATCAGCACCATCGCAAACACATAATAGAGCGGCCCGAGTTCGAGCACGATACCGCTGAAAAACGGCAGATACAGGTCGGTGCCGGTGCGCGACACGATCAGGAACACCGCCACGCCCGCGATCAAAAACTCGATCAACAGCCGCACCCGCCCCGGAATACCGCGGTGGCTGGCCTTGGTGACCTTGTCGAGATCGTCGAGGAAACCGACCGCCGCGAACCCGCCGGTCACAAAAATACACGCCCATACAAAGCGGTTCGACAGGTCCATCCACAGCAGCGCCGAGATCATCAGCGAGATGAGGATCATCAGCCCGCCCATTGTCGGCGTGCCTTTTTTTGCAAGGTGGCTTTGTGGCCCGTCCTCGCGGATCGGCTGGCCCTTTCCTTGCCGCATACGCAGCATCAGGATGAAGCGAGGCCCGATCCACAGCCCGATGATCAGCGCGGTCGCAACCGCGGCGCCCGAGCGGAAGCTCAGATAGCGAATTAGGTTGAGAACCCCCGGAAAGCCGAGCCATTCCGCCAGCCAGTAAAGCATCAAAATTCCCCGTTGGTCAGCGCGGTCACCAGATGCGACAGGCCGACGCTGTTCGACCCCTTGATCAGCACCGTATCGCCGGGAAGGATCAAGTCGCCTAGCCGCGCTCTGGCGGCCGATTGGTCGGCGACATGCGCGAAATCAATCTGACCCTCAAGCGCCTTTGCCAGCGGCGCCATCTCGTCGCCGACAAGCAGGGCGAATTGCACCCCGGCTGCGACGAGTGGAGCCGCGAGGTCGGCATGATAGGCCGCGCCGTCAGGACCAAGTTCCTTCATCGCTCCCAGAATCGCGATCCGGCGCTCGCCCGATTCGCTGCCGAGCTGGCCGATCGTCGCCGCCATCGAAGCGGGGTTGGCATTATAGCTCTCGTCGATCAGCAAAATATGCCCGCTGCCGTACGGCGCGCGGTGGCGCGCGCCGCGCCCGGCGAGCCCCGCCATTTCGGCAAAGGCCAGTCCTGCTGCGGGCAGGTCGCCGCCCACCGCCTTCACTGCCGCGAGCACTGCGAGCGAATTGGACACCCAATGCGCCCCGGCCTGCGCGATGGTGAAACACAGCAGCGCATCCTGCACCTGCGCAGTCACGAGCGATCCGCCCTTGCCATCCGAAAGCCAATCGACCGCGCGAACATCGGCATCGGCACCCAGCCCAAAGCTGATGACATGCGCGGCGTGCTGCTCGGCCTTGGCGCGCAGCCGCGCGTAGTGCGGGCTGTCGAAGGGCACGATCGCAGTGCCGCCGGGCTCCAACCCTTCGAAAATCTCGCCTTTCGCGTCGGCGATAGCTTCTTCGCTGCCGAAAAACTCCATATGCGCCGGGGCGATGGTGGTGACGATGGCGACATGCGGGCGGACCATGCGCGTCAGTTCGGCGAGTTCGCCGGCATGGTTCATTCCCATCTCGAACACCCCGAAATCGGCGGTCGAGGGCATCCGCGCCAGGCTGAGCGGTACGCCGACATGGTTGTTATAACTTTTGACCGAGCGGTGCGCCTTGCCGGGACGGAAGCGATCGAGCGCCGCAAACAATGCTTCCTTGGTCCCGGTCTTGCCCGCGGACCCGGTCACGCCGATGATCCGGCCATGGCTGCGCGCGCGCGACGCGGCGCCGAGCGCGTTCAGCGCCGCGGAACTGTCGGCGACGCGGACATGCGGGTGGTCGATGGTACTTTCGCAGACGATGCCCGACGCTCCCGCCGCAATCGCCTTGTCGATAAATTTGTGCCCGTCGGTCGCCTCGCCGCGCATTGCGACAAACAGGTCGCCTGCGGTCACCTCACGCGAATCAAACGCCACGCCGTGGACGGTAAAATCGTGGCTCGCCTCCCCGCCCGTGGCAGCAGCAATGGCGCGCGCGGTCCACAGCGGGGTCATGCCGCGCACTCGCGCGCGACGGCGACGTCGTCGAAGGGAATGACGCGCATGTCAGCGCCAGCGCCGACGATCTGCCCCTGTTCATGGCCCTTGCCCGCGATGCAGACAATGTCGTCAGCGCGCGCCTCGGCAATCGCGGCAGCAATTGCGGCACGGCGGTCGCCGATAACCTGAGCGGTCGGCGCGCCCGAAGCAATCGCGGCGCGGATCAATGCCGGATCTTCGCCGCGCGGGTTATCGTCGGTGATGATCAGCACATCGGCTTTCGCGGCGGCCACCCGGCCCATCCCGGGGCGCTTCGCCTGATCGCGGTCGCCGCCGGCGCCGAACACCAGGATCAGCCGCCCGCTCGCGTGCGGGCGCAGCGCATCGAGCGCCGCCTCGATCGCGTCGGGGGTGTGGGCATAATCGACATATACTGGCGCGCCAGCGCGGGTTATCGCGGCGCGTTCGAGCCGCCCGCGCACCGGCTGGAGCCGCGCCAGATTGGCAAGCGTCTGGCCAACCTCGCCGCCCGTCGCGATGACCAGGCCCGCCGATACCAGCGCATTGGCGACCTGATAAGCGCCGATCAGCGGCAGATCGATCTTGTGGGTCCCATCGCCCGCCGCGATGACGAGCGACTGGCCAAGCTGGGTCGGTTCGCGCGAAACAAGGCGCAGGTCGTCGCCCATCGCGCCGACGGTCATCAGCCGCACGCCGCGCGCGCGGACCGCGTCGATGACGGCGGCCGAATAGGCATCGTCGTTCCATACGACTGCCGTACCGGCCTGCTCGACCACCTCGGTAAACAGCCGCAACTTGGCGGCGAGATAGGCATCCATCGTCCCATGATAGTCGAGATGATCGTGGCTGAGGTTGGTGAACGCCGCCGCCTTGATCGGCAGCCCCTCGGTGCGATACTGTTCAAGACCATGGCTCGACGCCTCGAACGCCGCATGGCTGACACCCTCGGTCGCCAGCCCAGACATATTGCTCAGGAAGGTCACGATGTCGGGCGTGGTCAGCCCGGTCGAGGCGATGTCGTTCGACGTCGTGATGCCCAGGGTGCCGATCGACGCGGCGTAGAAGCCCGCCATCCGCCACAGCTGCCGCGTCATTTCGACGGTCGACGTCTTGCCGTTGGTCCCGGTCACTGCGACGCAGGTCGCGGGAAAACGATGAAAATAATGTGCCGCAATATGGGCAAAAGCGCGACGCGGATTGGCATCGGCCACATGCACTGCGCCGGCAACCGGCGCCTCGGGCCGCGCGACAACCGCAATCGCCCCGGCTTCGACTGCCGCCGGAATGAAATCTTCGCCGTTGAATTTTTCGCCGACAAACGCGCCGAAGATCGTCCCCGGCGCGACCTTGCGATGATCGATGGCAAGGCCGGTGACGACCGGATCGGTGCCCACCGGCCCAGCGTCCCCTATCAGCGCGGACAGGCGCATTATTCCTCTTCCCCGTTTCTCCACAGCAGCGGGGTGAGTTCGGACACGTCGACGTCGCGGCTTTCGTCAGGGAAGACGCCCAGCATCGGACCGGCGCGGGTGACGACCTTGCTCACCACCGGCGCCGCGGTCCAGCCCGCAGTACGCTGGCCCGAACTAAAGGCATTGCCCTTCGGTTCATCGATCATCACCAGCACAACGTAGCGCGGATTGTCCATCGGAAAGGCCGCGGCAAAGGTCGCGACGACCGAGCTGCGGCGATAACCGCCCGCGCCGGGCTTTTCGGCGCTGCCGGTCTTGCCCCCGACGCGGAAGCCAGGCGCTTCGGCCTTTTTGCCCGTGCCGTCGGACACGATCAGACGCAGCAGCTGGCGCATCCGGGCGCTGGTCGCGGCCTTGAACACGCGGCGGCCCTTGGGCGGCGCCTGGTCGCCGAGTTTGGTGACCGTCGCCGGACGATAAATGCCGCCGTTGACCAGCGCGGCATAAGCGCTGGCGAGATGCAGCGGGGTAACAGCAATGCCATGGCCGTACCCGGTGGTCATCGTCGTCAACCGGCCCCAGTCGCGCGGCCACAGCGGAAAGGCGCGTTCCTTGATATCGATCTGCGGGCGACCGTCGAATCCCAGGCTGCGGAACATCGCCTCCATCTTTTCGCGACCAAGTTCGTCGGAAATGCGCGCGGTGGTGATGTTCGAACTGTGGATCAAAGTCTCGGGCACATTCAGCCAGCGGTTCGACGGATGGCTGTCGCGGATCCGGAACCCGGCGATCGCCAGCGGCTGCGTCGCGTCATAGCGGCGCGCCATGCTGGTGACGGTGCCCGCGTCGATCGCAGCGGCAACGGTCAACGGCTTGAAGGTCGACCCAAGCTCATACAGATTATGCGTCATAGCATTGCGGCGCGTCGCGGGATCGCTGCCGCTCAGCTTGTTCGGGTTGAAGGTCGGCAGCGACGTCATCGCCATCACTTCGCCCGTGTGAACGTCGAGGATGATCCCCGCGCCGCCGATGGCTTCAAGGTTTGCAACCGCCGAACCCAATTCGCTTTCGAGCACCCCCTGCACGCGCGCGTCGATCGACAGGGCCAGCGGATCGCCGCGCGTCGCCTTGTCGATCAGGCGGTTGTCGAACGCGCCTTCGACCCCAGTCACGCCATGTCCCGCGGCATCGGTGAAGCCCAACACATGCGCAGCAAGCGAAAGCTGCGGATACAACCGCTCCTTTTCGCGCGGAAAATCAAACCCGACGTCGCCGATCGCATTCACCGCCGCGACCTGGTCAGGCAGCGCGCGGCGGCGGATATAAGTCGGGCGCGGTCCGCTGACCTTGGCGAGCAGCTCGGCGCGGGGCATATCGGGAAAAATCTTGTGCAGTTCGTCAGCCAGATACTGTCGGTTATTGAGCAGCTTTTCGGGAACGACGCGGATCGCGTAACCGTCGATCGTGCGCGCCAGCGGCACACCGTTGCGATCGACGATATCGGCGCGCACCGGGATGAAGGCGGCCGACGCCGACCCATTACGCGACCCGGTATCGAACAGCGCGAAATAGACCAGACGGACCGACACCAGAAAAAATGCCGCCATGAACAGCAGCATCAAGATCATCAGACGCTGCTGCGCGGTCAGCAAGATCTGCTGCCGCACCCCAGCGGTACGCACGCGCGTCGGACGGACGACCAGCGTGTTCATCGGCTGGGCTTGCCCCCTGCGGTTTCGGCGGCGGCGGCACGCTTCAGGTCGGCGAGCGTCGATTCGGCGAGCAACTGGTCCTCGATCATCTTGAGCTGCTCGCGGCGACGGGTCGGCGTCATGCGCGGCACAGCGTCGCTGCGGATGCCGGTTTCGGCCTGCGCCAGCACGACGGGCTTCGTCGCAGCGGGCTTTGCTGCAACCGGGCTTTCCTTTGGCGCTGCGGGAAGGGCGACCGGCGATACCATCGCCATCAACACCGGCGCGACCTCGTTGGCGCCGCGGGCGCGCGGCAGGCCATCCAGCGAGGCGAGCTGTCGCTCGTTGGCGAGATACTGATCGGCACCGGGCGCCGAATAACCAAAGGTGTCGGCGTTCCACTGCTCGAGCTGGCGCATCGACGCGCGCACCGCGAGTTCGGATTCGAGGTAGCGGATATTGTCGCGGCTGCGCTCAATCTCTTTTTCGATGCGCGTCAGCTCGCTGCGCGTCGCGGCGACCTTCAGCGACACGGGATAGAGCATCATGGCACAGATGAGCACGAGCAGGACCAGCCCGATGCCCTGAAGTTTGCGCGCCGCCATCAGCATGAGATCGCCTCCTTCATATTGGATTGACCCGGCCAGGCCGGGGCTGCTGTCCGCACCGCGCTGCGCAGCGTGGCCGATCGAGCGCGCGGGTTGCGCGCCTCTTCGGCCTTGCTCGGCCGCACTTTGCGCGCCGGAGTTTCGAACGTGGCGGCCCGCGCCAGAGGGATCGGCGCGGGCCGGTGACGCGAACCGGCGGCATCGCTTCCGCTCCGTTCGCGCAGAAAATTCTTCACGATCCGGTCTTCGGTGCTGTGAAAGCTGACCACCGCCAACCGGCCGCCCGGGCGCAGCAACCGTTCAGCGGCGGCCAGCCCCGCGACCAACTCGTCGAGTTCGGAATTGATGTGGATGCGGATCGCCTGAAAGCTCTTGGTCGACGGATCCTTGGGCGCGCCGGGCGGATGGCGCAGCGCCTTGCGGATCACCGTCGCCAGCTCGGCGGTACGGCTGAGCGGGCGCGCCGCGACGATCGCGCGCGCGACGCGGCGCGACTGACGCTCGTCGCCAAAGTGAAACAGCACATCGGCGATCTCGGTCTCGTCGGCGCGGTTCAGCCACTCGGCGGCGCTTTCGCCGTCCTGCGCCATCCGCATGTCGAGTGGGCCGTCTTTCTGGAACGAAAAGCCGCGCTCGCCCTGGTCGAGCTGCATCGAAGAGACGCCGATGTCGAAGGTGATGCCATCGACGGCGTCGATGCCGCGTTCGGCGAGCAACCGGTCGATTTCACCAAAGCGGCCGTGGAGCAGCGTCAGCTTGCCATCGGCTTGCTCGACCAGCACCTGTCCTTCGGCAATCGCATCGGGATCGCGGTCGCAGGCGACGACGTCGGCGCCCGCGGCGAGCATCGCGCGGGTATAGCCACCGGCACCAAAGGTCGCATCGACATGACGCTCACCCGGGGCGATGGCGAGCGCGGCGATCACTTCGTCGCGCAGGACGGGGTCGTGGCGGGGATCGCGGGAAAGATCGCTCATTTGCGCCCCTTCCCTTTGGTCACATCCCATGCCGCGGCGAGCCGCTGCAACACCGGATCGGCGTCGGCGCATTCGGCGAGCGTCGGCAGCCACCAGATTTCAAACCGGCGACCCGACCCGACAAAGGCGGTCGCACCGACGTCGCCTACGCGGTCGCGGTGGGTGAAGCCGGGCAGGAAGCGCCCGCTGTCGTCGAGCGCATAGGCATCGGTGTAGCTGAAGCGCTTCTTAAACTCGGCATCCTCGTCGAAATCGAGGTTGCGCGAACGCGCCGTATCGCGATCGCGTTCGATCTCGCCATTCAGCCGGTCATATTGATCGTGGCCATAGGCAACGAGGCAGGGCAGCTTTTCGTGGAAGCCAACCCAAAGCACGCGCTGGCCGTCCGCAGTAAGGGGCACATTGTTGCGGAACTGAGAGGGGACGGCGATGCGTCCCTTGCCATCGATCGCGGCGAAGCTGGTTCCCGCATACTGGCCGGGCGTCACAATCGCCATCGCTCTGCCCCCCCGTATGCGCCTGCGGGCAATACTTTCCTGGCCCCAGAATCGCGTGATTCCAGTTGGTTCGGTTTCGGCGGAGATTGCCCCTCTCCGATTCCTGACTATCAACTATAGAGTGGGGTGAAAAGGGGAAATTTAGGGTGAAATAGGGAATCTAGCCCCTAATCGTCGCAAAATGACCAAATAGTCGGTCGAAATGCGGTCGGCACGGATCGGCGCAGCCGCAAGACGCAGCTTCGTCAGGGCAAAATGGGGTCAAAAGGACACCTCAGTTGGCGCGGGCGCGAATCCAAAGCGGTTGCAGCACCGCGAACCCGGCACCGGGCCACAGCTGCGCCGACAGCCATTCGATCGTGTCGGCCCGCCGAAGATGGTCTGCCCCCGGCACGAGCGGCGACCAAAGGGGCGCAAACAACAGGTCGGCATCACCTACCAGCCACGCCTCGCCCGCTCCGATCCGGCATTGCGCGACGTGGCGGTCGGCGAAGCTTCGGCACGTCGGCGGCAGGCGTTCAAACGCCCCGGCGCTCGACAGGCGCAGCCGCGCGCCCTCGACATCGACCACCGACGCCGCGTTGTCATCGGTCGGTGCTGCGCCCAGCGCCACCCCCCAATGATCGAGCAGCGGGGTGAGCAAGCTGGTCACCGGCGGATTGCGCGGATCGCCGAGTGGGTGAGCCGCGGGCCAGCCCGACAGTGCATCGGCAAGCACCACCGCCTTGCCGCCACCGCGGACAAAGGCGTCAATCGCCACGAGTTCCTGCGGCGCCAGCGCGCGCGGGTGCGCAATGAGCAACGTACCGCCCGGCGGCGGTACCGAATCGACCAGACTATCGACCAGCGACACCTGCCCCATGGCCTCAAGCTGGGCCAGCGCCGGATCATCCCCTCCCCCATCGGCAATGATCGCCGCAATATCGCCGCTACCCGACCAGCGCAGAGGCAGGCCCGTCAGCATCGTCATCGTCGGAGCGCAAGACGATGCCGTTGCGGGCCGATAGAGCGCAGCGAGCAGCCCATGGCCACCCCCAAATCCGACTATCACCAGCACCGCCCCGGCGAGCCAGGGCAGGACTGTCCTTCGCGGGCGCCATTGCACCAAGCGATCGGCGACAAAAGCTGCCGCCGCGCCGGTCAGCAACGTAATTCCCAATTGTAACCAAGCCATCGATCCTGCCAGCACGGACCCAAGCAGGGCTTGTGCCACCGCCAGAAACGCCAGAGCGGCAGTCAACGTGCGCCATCGCAGCGCAGTTCTCACTCCGCGATGCCACAGCGCCAGCAGCAGCATCGGCAGCGCGATGATGGGGACCGCGAGCGCGGGATCGATCCGGCCAAGCCATGCTTGCCCGCCACCGATCCACGTCAGCAGCAGCGTCAAGACAGCAATCGAAACAGCGCGCACCAACAGGCGGCGCGACAATATCGTCACGGGGCCGATTTGCGCGCGCGCTGCAATTCGGGATCGGGCTCAAGATCAGGAACGGTTGCGGGCGACGGTGCCGCCTGCGGTACCTTCACAGGTGTCTCGGCATTTTCATCTTTCGACGATGGGGACACCGGCTGAACCCCCAGCTCTTCAAGCGCGGCGCCGCCGGTCTTAACTTCATCGCCGGGCATTTTGACCTCGGCAGAGGTCGCTGTGTCGTTCTCTGCATTTTCGCGCGCGCGGTCG
This sequence comes from Sphingopyxis sp., assembly GCF_019459305.1. Classification (GTDB taxonomy): domain Bacteria; phylum Pseudomonadota; class Alphaproteobacteria; order Sphingomonadales; family Sphingomonadaceae; genus Sphingopyxis. Next base: position 33,081 of record NZ_JAIBES010000039.1, read on the forward strand.
CCGATCAGACCCGCCATGCCGACGAGCAACAACACCGTAAGCACCCCGGCAATACCGATCTGCAACCGCCGCATCGTGTCGTTGACCGGCGTCGGGACCACGACCTTGGGCGGCGCATTTTTGTCGATCCGCATATCGGTCATGCTGTCGCCTCCGCCAGACCTTTGCTCGCCAGCCACTCGGGGTTGTAGAGCGTCGAGAGATAGCGAAACCCGCTGTCGCACAGGATGGTTGCGATACGCTTGCCCGGGCCGAGCTCCCGCGCTAGCGCCATCGCGCCGGCGACGTTGATCCCCGACGACAGGCCCAGGCACAGCCCTTCGTCATCGAGCAGCGCCCGGACGACCGCCAGCCCCTCCGCATCTGAGATGCGGAACTGGGTGTCGATCGGCGCGCCGTCGAGGTTGGCGGTGATGCGGTTCTGGCCGATGCCTTCGGCAACGCTGCTGCCTTCGGCTTTCAATTCGCCGCACTGGTAATAATTATACAGCCCGGCGCCATGCGGATCGGTCAGCGCAATGACAATGTCGGGATTATGCGCCTTCAACCCCAGCCCCGTGCCTGCGATCGTCCCGCCCGTACCCGCCGCACAGGTGAAACCGTCGATCCGGCCGCCCATCTGCTCCCAGATCTCCTCGGCGGTCCCCATCACATGCGATTTGCGGTTGGCGATATTGTCGAACTGGTTCGCCCAGACCGCATTGTCGGTTTCCTCGGCAATGCGGCGCGAGGTGTGCACGAAATGGCCGGGGTTGGCGAACGGCGCTGGCGGCACCAGCACCAGCTCGGCGCCGAGCGCGCGGATTGTCGCCATTTTCTCGGCGCTCTGGTTGTCGGGCATGACGATGATCGTCTCATACCCCAACGCGTTGCCGACGAGCGCCAGCCCGATGCCGGTGTTGCCCGCAGTCCCCTCGACGATCGTGCCGCCCGGGCGCAGCGTGCCGTTCGCTTCGGCATCGCGGACGATGTAAAGCGCGGCGCGGTCCTTCACCGACCCGCCGGGGTTGGCATATTCGCACTTGCCCCAGATTTCGCAGCCAGTGGCTTCGCTCGGCCCCTTCAGCAACACCAGCGGGGTGTTGCCGATCAGGTCGAGGCTGTTTGCAGCAATAGTCATGCAACTGATTTAGGGGCGTGCCGGGGTGGCCGCAAGACAGCATCGCTTGGCATCAGCGAGATCGCACTTTGTCGACCAACAGCGCCGTGCTGCCGACAAACTGCCAAAAAAATTGCAGGGTCGATGCTTGCCTTAGTAACAGTATAACATTACTGACCCCGTCATATTCCCTCTGCAATGATCAGGATTTTTCGTCAATGCGTCTGCTTTCCTCCGTCGGTTTCTCCCTTGCCATCTTCCTCGCCGCCCCAGCCTTTGCGCAGGATCGTGCTGCAGGGAGCGATGACGATGTGCACACCGGCGACCCGATTATCGTCACCGCGCCCTATGTCCGCAGCCTGGACATCCTGGGCAACGTATCGGTGCTGGAGGGTGACGAGCTGGCGCGCGACATCCGCGGCCAGATCGGCGACACGCTGACCCGCCAGGCCGGCGTATCGGCGACCAGCTTTGCCCCCGGCGCGTCGCGCCCGGTGCTGCGCGGCTTTTCGGGCGAGCGGGTCCGCGTTCTGACCGACGGCATCGGGTCGATCGACGTATCGAACACCTCCGCCGACCACGCTGTTACCATCGACCCGCTAACCGTCGAGCGGATCGAAATCCTGCGCGGACCCGCGGTGCTGCTGTTCGGCAGCCAGGCGATCGGCGGCGCGGTCAACCTGTTCGACCGCCGCATCCCGCGCAAGGTGCCGGCGGACCATGTCCACATCGATGCAATCGGCGGCTATGCGACGGCAGCCAACGACCGCAATATCGGCAGCTCGATCGACGTCGCGCTGACCCCCCAGATCGTTGCGCATCTCGACGGCAGCTGGCGCAAGACCGGCGATGCGCGGTCGGGCGGCTTTGTCTATGCCCCCGGTATCCGCGATGACTTGCTCCACTTGGCCGAGCATGAAGTCGAAGAAGGGCACCTCGACGAAGCCGCTGAACTGACCGCCGACGCCAACCGCCGCGGCAAGATTCCCAACACCGCCAGCGAAACCTGGACCGCCGCGGGCGGCCTGTCGCTGATCAACGACGGCGGGCAGCTGGGCATTTCGGTCAGCTATTACGACAGCAAATATGGTGTTCCCAGCCGCCCGGGCACCGAGCATCACGAGGAAGGTGAAGAAGAGGAAGGCCACGACCATGGCGAAGCGCCCGTCACCATCGGCCTGAAGCAATGGCGTGCTGACCTGCGCGGCGAGGTCGAAATGGGCGACGGTTTCTTCGACAAGCTGCGCATCCGCGCCGGGTTCGCCGACTATGAACATACCGAATTTGAGGGCGACGAGGTCGGCACCGTCTTCACCAACCAGGGCGTTGAGGGTCGGCTCGAGCTGGCGCAGAACGACCGCGGCGGCTGGCGCGGCGCCAGCGGTATCCAGTACAGCCACCGCGATTTCAACGCGATCGGCGCCGAAGCCTTTGTCCCGCGCAACCTGACCGACCAGTTCGCGCTGTTTACCCTGCAGGAATGGACGCTGGGTTCGCTCGGCGTCGAAGCCGCGGCGCGCTATGAAACAACCGATGTCCGCGCCCCGGCGCTCGGCATCGCGCGCAGTTTCGGCACCTTATCGGGTGCCTTGGGCGCGAATTACGACATCAGCAACAGCGCGAAGATCGGCCTGTCGGTCGCTCGCGCCGTCCGCGCCCCGTCGGCCGAAGAGCTCTTCTCGAACGGGCCACACATCGCGACGCAATCGTTCGAGGTCGGCGACGTCAATCTGAAGCGCGAAGCCAGCTGGGGTGCCGAAGCGTCGTTCAAGGTGAAGACCGAAGCGTTCAGCCTTAGCCTGACCGGCTATTCCAACTGGTTCGACAATTTCATCTATTCCGAAGCCACCGGCGGGGAAGAAGATGAGCTGCCCGTCTTCCAATATTTCCAGCGCGACGCCCGCGTCTGGGGTTTCGAGGCCGAGGCGAGCGCCCGGCTGGCGCAGATCGGCGGTTTCAACATTGTCGGCGATGTCGTTGCCGACATGACGCGCGCCAAGATCAAGGGCGGCGACCATGTCCCGCGCATCCCGGCGATGCGCGTGCTCGGCGGGCTTGAAGCGCAGGGCGAGCGCATCGACGCGCGCGCCGAGGTCGAATGGACCGACGACCAGACCCGCATCGCGCCGTTCGAAACGGCGACCAAGGGCTTCACGCTGGTGAACGCCTCGATCAGCTGGCGGCCGCTGCCCGACACCAAGAACCTGACGCTGTCGCTAGCGGCGAACAATATCTTCGATATCGAGGCGCGGCGCCACGCCAGCTTTACCAAGGATTATGTGCCGCTGATCGGCCGCGATATCCGGATTACCGCGCGGGCGAGTTTCTGAGCGCTAAGCTTAAAATAGCACCGTCATTGCGAGGAGCGAAGCGACGCGGCAATCCAGAGTAGGGTAAACCGCCCTGGATTGCTTCGCTTCGCTCGCAATGACGAGTCTCGCGGGAGCGATCTTCCAATCGATCGTCAAAACGGCAATTGTTTCCGCTTGTTCCAGTAAATCGATGTCGCCGCCGCATAGGCGCCGACCTTTTCCCACGCCGCTTCGTCGACCTTTTCAATATCGACGCCATTGTCGATATAGGCCTGGACGATCGCCATGATCTGATCTTCCGTCATGTCGCTCGACAAGTCGGGGTTCGCGCCTGCCGGGCCGAAACCGAGCGCCTTATCGACGATCGCCGACGGCAGGTTGAGCTTGGCGATGTCACCGACCAGCCACTCGCGCGAGATGCGCGCGAGGCTGTAATCGAAATACGCGGCCTTCTGCGCTTCGGCGATGCCATGCTTCGTCACGCAGCCCTCGGTAATCGTCGCAAGTTGCTTGAACAGGACTTCGCGTGAGGCATCGTCGCCCGCGCCTGCCATCGCCGCACCGATCGACGCCTTGATGTCGGCAGCGACCGCCGACACAGCGCAATCGAACTTCTCGCCTTCCTGCGCCGCGGCCCCGGCGGGTAGCGCCGCGATTGCCAAGGCAGCGCTCGCGATCAAACCCTTCAGCATCCCGATATTCCCTTCACTGTCACCGCGCGATCCATCAGGACAGCATGGCCATGCCGCCGTTCACATGCAATGTCTGACCGGTGACATAACCCGCTTCTTTCGACGCCAGATAGACAACTGCGGCGGCAATATCGCTGCCCTCGCCCATTCGCCCCGCCGGAATGCGCTGGTTGAGCGCTTCCTTCTGCGCGTCGGGCAGGTCGTCGGTCATTGCGGTGGCGATAAAGCCCGGCGCGACGCAGTTCGCCGTCACCCCCCGGCTCGCCAACTCCTGCGCCAGCGCCTTGGTCATCCCGGTGACCCCAGCCTTCGACGCCGCATAATTGGCCTGCCCCGGGTTGCCGGTGGCGCCAACGACGCTGGTGATCGAAATGATCCGCCCGAACCGCGCCTTCATCATCGGCTTCGCGGCCGCGCGCGCGAGGCGGAAATTGGCCTCCAAGTTGATACGGATGACGTCCATCCACTCCTCGTCCTTCATCCGCATGATCAGATTATCGCGCGTCACCCCGGCGTTGTTGACCAGGATGTCGAGCTTGCCACCAAGCGCCTCGACCGCCGCCGGCACGAGCGCATCAACTGCCGCCGCATCGCCCAGATTGCAGGGCAAAGCCACATGATCGCCGCCGAGCGTGTCGCGAAAAGCGTTCAGCTTGTCGGCATTGGAACCGGACACCGCGAGCCATGCGCCCTGCGCCGCCAGCGCCTGAGCAATCGCCGAACCGATACCGCCCGATGCGCCGGTAACAAGGGCCGTCATGCCGGTGAGATCGAACATCTGAATTTCTCCTGAAATCTTTGAATTAGAGCGTCTTGAGCAGCGCTTCAATGTCGTCCATCGAAATGACACTCACCGTCTCGACCTCGCCCGACGCGCTGCGCTTGACCATCGGCGACAGCACTTTGCCGCCGAATTCGACGAAGCGCGTCACCCCGACACCCTCCATCGCGCCGACGCTTTCGCGCCAGCGGACGCGGCCGGTGACTTGCTGGACCAGGATGTCGCGGATCATGCCGGGGTCGCTGACCGGGCTGGCGGTGACGTTGGCGACGACCGGCACCAGCGGCGCAGACGGCGGGTCGGCGCGCAGCGCGTCTGCCATCGCGTCGGCGGCGGGCTGCATCAGCGGGCAGTGGAAGGGCGCCGACACCGGCAGCAGTACGCCGCGCTTGATGCCAAAATCCTTGACCAGCGCGACCGCGCGTTCGACCGCGCCCTTGTGGCCCGAGATCACGACCTGCGACGGATCATTATCGTTGGCGACGGTGCAGATTTCACCCTCGGCGGCCGCATCAGCGAGCTTCTGCGCGGTCTCGATATCGGCGCCGAGCAGCGCCGCCATCGCGCCGATGCCGACCGGCACCGCGGCCTGCATCGCCTGCCCGCGCGTCTTGAGCAGCCGTGCTGTGGTCGCAAGGTCAAAGGCGCCCGCTGCGCAGAGCGCCGAATACTCGCCGAGGCTGTGGCCCGCGACATAATCGGCTTTGGCCGCCAGCGTCACGCCGCCTTCCTTTTCGAGCACGCGCAGCGTCGCGATCGCATTGGCCATGATCGCTGGCTGGGCATTTTCGGTAAGGACCAACTGGTCCTCCGGCCCTTCGGTCATCAGCCGGAACAGTTTTTGCCCCAGCGCATCGTCGACTTCCTGAAACACCTCGCGCGCGACCGGCGATGCGTCGGCGAGCGCCTTGCCCATGCCAACCGCCTGGCTGCCCTGACCCGGAAAGATGAATGCGCGCATGATTCGTTCCTCATCGTCATCCCAGCGCAAGCTGGGGTCGGTTGCATCCTAACTCCCGCGATCCCAGCTTACGCCGTGATGACGGAAAGATGCCGCGCCTATTCCCTCACCCGGCGCGATGCAAGCCGAAGGGGACCACCTTGTTGTCCGCATCATGCCCGATGTCGGCGCGGCCAAGATATGGGATGTCGCAGCGCGCGCACCACTCCTGCGCGATCTCCTCGGCCTCCATGCCGAACGGGCGGTCATTCTCGCGAATGTCGCCCACCCGGCCGAGCCGTAGGCCGGCGAGTCCGAGCGGACCAAGATAGCTTGCGACATGAAAAAGGGCGCGGTCGAACGCATAGAGATATTCGCTCACCTCCTCCACCACCAATACATGCCCCGCGAGGTCAGGCTCCAGCGGCGTGCCGAGCAGCATCGACAGCGTCATCAGGTTAAACGCCGCATGACGCGCGCCATGCTGCAAACCCGGCTCACAAGCGCCCGGATCGCGCGCGACGAGCCAGTCGAGCGCGCGCAGCACCGCCGCATCGCCGCCGTCACGGCGGATGTCGGCGACCATCGGCCCGTGCGCGACATGGTCGAAACCCTCGCGATAGAGCGCGCCGAGCAGATTGCCCTGATCCGAATAGCCCAGAAACGCCTTGCCCCGCGCGACGTCGGTCATCGCCGCGACCGCATACTCGGCGATCCGGCACGCGCCATAACCGCCGCGCGCGAACCAGATCCCGTCGATGTCGGGGCGGTTCGCCATCTCGACCAGCGCCGCAAAACGATGCCCGTCCTCGCCCGCAAAATGACCGTGCGTCGCGAAGCATTGCGGGTCGAAGATCAGCTCGACGTCGGGATAGCCAAGGCTGGCGAGCGCCCGGACCGCCTCGGCATCGTCGGGCAATATGGGGGTCGAGGGAGCAACAATCCCGATACGCATTTTCAGCCAACCCCCTGTTCCGTTCGCATCGAGCAAAGTTGCGATGCCCCTCGGCCCCGCGCTGTCCCGGTGGGTGTCTCGTCTTCGCTCGACAAGAACGGACTTTGCGGCGGGCGCCAGTTGCAAACCTTGCAACAAGCCCATATCGCGCCGCCATGTCGGAAAACAAATCCTATTTCTTCTGCGGCATCGGCGGGTCGGGCATGTTGCCGCTGGCGACGATCGTCGCGGCGCGCGGCGCCAGCGTTGCGGGGTCGGACCGCAGCCATGACGAAGGCCGCTCGCCCGACAAATTCGCGTGGCTTGAAAGCCAGGGCATCGCCTTTTACCCGCAAGACGGCAGCGGCCCGAAATCCGGCCAAATCCTCGTCGCGTCGGCGGCGGTGGAGGACAGCGTTCCCGATGTCGCCGCGGCCAACGCGCTCGGGCTCGCGCGCATGACCCGCGCCGACCTCAACGCCGCGCTGTTCAACGCTGCGGACAAGGCGATCGGCGTCGCCGGGACCAGCGGCAAGTCGACGGTTACCGGGATGATCGGCTGGATACTCGAAAGCGCGGGCCGGAAGCCCACCGTGATGAACGGCGCGGTGATGCGCAATTTCGCGAGCGACGACCGGCCCTTTGCCAGCGCGCTGGTTGGCGATGCGGAAACCTATGTCAGCGAGGTCGACGAAAGCGACGGCTCGATCGCGCTGTACAACCCCGACGTCGCGGTCGTCACCAACATCAGCCTCGATCACAAAAGTCTTGTCGAACTGCACGCATTGTTCGACGATTTTGCTGCGAAGGCGCGCATCGCGGTGATCAACGCCGACGACGCCGAATCCGCACCGCTGCTCGCGGCTCAAAACGTCATGCGTTTTGGTTTCAGCGACGCAGCGGCGATCCGCGGCGGCGATTTCAAAGCTTTGCCCAATGGCTGCCGGTTCACGGTCAGCTTTGCTGGCGACCGGCACGCGGTGCGCCTGCGGATGCCCGGGCGCCACAATGCGATGAACGCCCTTGCGGCAATTGCCGCGGCGCGCGCGGTCAACATTTCGGTCGATCAGTCGGTCGCCGCCCTCACCGATTTCGCGGGCCTCGCGCGCCGGTATGAAGTGCTAGGCCAAGCAAACGGCGTCACCGTCATCGACGATTTTGCGCACAACCCAGACAAAGTCGCCGCAACCCTCGCCGCGGTCGCCGAGTTACCGGGCCGCGCCCTGCTGTTCTTCCAGCCGCACGGTTACGGCCCGCTACGCCAGATGGGCAAGGAACTCGCGGCGAGCTTTGCGAAGGGAATGCGCGACGGCGACAAGCTCTATGTCTGCGATCCCGTCTATTTTGGCGGCACTGTCGACCGCAGCATCGGCAGCGAGGCACTCGTCGCCGACATCGTCGCGGGCAGCGGCGATGCGGCGCATCTGACCACCCGCGACAATTGCGGCGCGGCGATGCTGGACGAGGCGAAATCCGGCGATCGCATCCTGATCCTCGGCGCGCGCGACGATAGCCTCACCGAATTCGGGCGCCAGCTTCTCGAAAGATTGTCAGCATAGAAAAGGCGCCGGTGGTCAAAGACTGCCGACGCTTCCCCGAACATCATGATCAATCAGCGGTGCGCGATCGGGTCGCGGCTGCCGTCGGGGTCGTTGATCGCCAGCCCGTCGGCGCGCACGGCGCCCAGCAGGAACAGACCCGCCACATGCGGCGTCGCCATCGAGGTACCCGAAATGGTGTTGTAACCGCCGTCTTTCCAAGTCGACTGGATCGAAACGCCCGGCGCCGCCCAGTCGACCGGCGGATTGCCGAAGTTGGAAAAGCTCGCCCAACATCGTTGCGATCGACGGCGGAAACGGTGACGATATTGGGTCCGTTGGCGCGCGCCGGCGACTTGGTCGTGGCGCTAGTGCTTTCGTTGCCTGCGGCGAGCGCAAAGACGATGCCATTGCTCGCCGCCGCGATCACCGCATTGTCGAGTGCATGCGAGGCACCGCCGCCAAGGCTCATATTAGCGACATCGCCGCTGCGCCCGGTCGCCGCGACATAATCGACCCCCGAGATGATGTCGGCATAGCTGCCGGTACCGCGGCGATTGAGCACCCGTACTGCGGCAACCCGTGTCTCCGGCGCGACCCCCACGACGCCGATGCTGTTGTTCACCGCCCCGATGGTCCCGGCGACATGCCTGCCGTGGCCGTTCGCATCCTCAGCCGAGCTCTCGCGCGCCACGAAGTTGCGACTGAGCACGGTGTCGACGATCAGGTCGGGTTGGTTGAGGTCGATGCCCGTGTCAATGACCCAAGCGATCCCGGCGGCGGTCGTCGTGCCACCGCCGACGCGGGCGATCCCGACCGGCACCGTCTGCGCGGGTGGCGTACCGCCACCGCCGCCCGGCTTGGCATTGATGCCGACCGGATCGATAATCGACGCCACCTGGTCCTGCTCGCAATAGGCGATGTTCGGATTGCGCGCCTGCATATTTGCAACGCCTTGCGCTGACGCCTGCACGGCAAAGCCCTGCAAGGCGGTTGAATAGACATGGCTGACATCGCCGCCGTCGGCACTGGCCGATCGCACGGCTTCGGACCGCTCGTTACCGCGGCCGACGGCGCGGACGCGAAAGACGCAGATATAGCTGCCCGCGATCTTGCAGCCGGCCTTCAGCTCTGCGACCGGCGCCTTGGCGGATGCCGCCGCGGGCGTCGAAGCTGTCCCGGCTGCGGGCAATTGCACCAGCCACTCGCCTGGCATGCCCTTGCCGCCAGCCGCCGCATAAGCCGCCCCGACCAATGCCACGAGCGCCACGCCACCAATAATTCCGGATTTACGGAGCAAAAATCTCCCCGTTTTCGATCCGGGAAAGCTGCGCCCATCGGACGCGCAATGCTATCAATTTCTCATCTCGAGCCGCCCTTTTGCGCGCCTTGGCGGGAAGCATCGTCGTCCGAGTGGTTTCTGTATCAAAATTACCCATCATGGCGCGTGATACTGGCAGGTTGCCGCCAGCCCCCAAAGCTTGCTTTCCGTCGCCAGATCTGTATAGGCGCCCTCATTCGGGGCGAGGCTCTATGCCATCGCCCCGTTTGCTTTGCACCAATTCGCAAAGCGAGACGACAGCCGGAGGGGCCTGCGATTGGCGCAGGTCAGCGATCGGCCAAATCGAAGGAAGCGCATCATGCCGTTCTACGAGCATGTTTTTATCGCGCGTCAGGATCTGAGCCAGGCTCAGGTCGACGCGCTGGCGGAAACCGTCACCAACGTCATCACCGAGTATAAGGGCGAGGTCCATAAGACCGAAACCTGGGGCCTGAAACAGCTCGCCTACAAGATCCAGAAGAACCGCAAGGGTCATTATGTGATGTTGTCGGCCGAAGTGACGGGCGAAGCGATCGCCGAGATCGAGCGTCAGGCGGCGATCAGCGAAGACATCATCCGCTGGATGACGATCAAGGTCGACGAACTCGAAAAGGGCCCGTCAGTCATGATGCGCAAGCAGGAACGTCGGGGCGGCCGTGGCGGCCGTGACCGCGACGGCGAAGAATAAGGATAGAGACCATGGCACGACCCTTTTTCCGCCGCCGCAAGACCTGCCCCTTCACCGCGAAGGACGCACCGGTCATCGATTACAAGGACGTTCGCCTGCTCCAGGGTTACCTGTCGGAGCGCGGCAAGATCGTCCCGTCGCGGATTACCGCGGTGTCCGCCAAAAAGCAGCGTGAGCTGGCAAAAGCGATCAAACGCTCGCGCCACATCGGCCTGCTGCCCTACATTGTGAAGTAAGGAGGGCTGGTCTGATGGAAATCATTCTGCTCGAACGCATCGAGAAACTCGGCGGCATCGGCGATGTCGTCAACGTCAAGAACGGCTTTGCCCGCAATTACCTGTTACCCAACAACAAGGCGCTGCGCGCGAACGACACCAACCGCAAGCTGTTTGAAGCGAACCGCACCAAGATCGAGGCCGATAACGCTGAACGCCGTGGCGAAGCCGAAGGCCGCGCCAAGGACATCGACGGCAAGCAGATCGTTCTGATCCGCCAGGCGTCTAACACGGGCCAGCTTTATGGTTCGGTTTCGGTCCGCGACATCGTCGATGCGCTGGCCGAAGAAGGCATCACGGACATCGGCAAGTCGATGGTCGCGCTCGAACGCCCGATCAAGGCGCTCGGCTTGGTCGACGTCAAGGTCAAGCTGCACCCTGAAGTTATCGTGTCGGTCGGCGTCAACGTCGCCCGCTCGCCCGATGAAGCCGAGATGCAGAAGCAAGGCATCGACGTCATCGCCGCGATGTTCGAGGAAGAACAGGCCGAAGCCGTCGCAACGGCGCTCGAGCCCGACAGCGAAGACGAATTCGACGACGCAACGCCGCCGTCGGAACTGGTTGCCGAAGCGCCTGTCGCGGACGAAGCCGAAGAGAAAGCCTGAGGCGTCTCTGGCGAAAGCTTTTCGAAAAGGGCCGCGTTTCCGAAAGGAAGCGTGGCCCTTTTATTTTGCGGGATGCTTGACGGTGCGGTCCGGTTTCGACCAAAAACAGCCGTCGCCCGCGAAGGCGGCGGCCGCTGTCGGCTTACGCGGCGACGCAGGAATAGGCCCCTTGCGGCCCCCGCCTTCGCGGGGGCGACGTAAGGCGAACGGCAGCTAACCATCTGTGGACCTCGGGTAATCGCGGCGCCGAGTCGGATTGTCGATAGTGTTGCGATCTGGGCGCTTTGCCCGGTGGTAAGCAACACTGGAGGATTCGATGCCGTATTCCGTAGGATTGGACGTTTCGCAGAAGACTACTGCAATATGCGTGGTTGATGCTGAAGGCACGCGTATCTGGAGAGGCGACTGCCCCACGCATCCCGAGAAGATCTCCACGCTGGTTTCCAAGCACGCTGGATCTGATGCAAAGGTTGGAGTGGAGACCGGTGCAATGACGCCGTGGCTGGTTCATGGCTTGCGAGCTTCAGGCCTCCAAGTCGATTGTCTCGATGCGCGCCGGGTGAAGTCAGCGCTGCAGATGCGATTGAACAAGACGGACCACAACGATGCAGAAGGCCTAGCGCAGGTAGTGCGAACGGGGTGGTATCGGGCGGTGCACGTCAAGTCGCTTGAAGCTCATCAGGCGCGATCGCTTCTTGGAGCCAGAGCTCAGCTGGTCGGTATGCGAACGCGGCTTGCCAACATGATACGGGGTGTTCTGAAGACCTTCGGCATCTTGCCCGGGAGTGAGCGAGGTATGCGGTTCGATCGACGCGTTGAGCATGCCATGGAAAATTCGCCCGAAGTGGCTGCGATAGTGCAACCGCTGCTGGTGTCATGGAGACACTTGCGTGAGCAGATTGCCGGTTTCGACGTCGCCATCCAGCGCCGCGTCAAGGCTGACCCGACCTGCCGGCTGCTGATGAGCGTTCCGGGCATTGGGGCACTATCGGCGCTCGCATTCGTCAGCACCATCGAGGACCCGGCACGGTTCTCTCGTTCTCGGGCTGTCGGTGCTCACCTCGGTCTGACGCCCAGACGCTACCAGTCGGGAGAGATCGATCGAAGCGGGCGGATCTCCCGCTGCGGCGATGCCTTGGCGCGAACGCTCATGTATGAGGCAGCGGTCGTGATCTTGCACCGGGTCAAGCGCTCGTTGCCTTTGAAGGACTGGGCACTGGCGATCGCCGAGCGCTCGGGGCCGGGCAAGGCGCGTATAGCTCTCGCACGCAAGCTATCGGTGATCCTGCACAGCATATGGCGATCGGGCGAGCCGTTCCGCTGGGAGCCTGAGACCGCCGCGCAATAGTTTATCAGTTCATCCCCCAGGCGGATGAACTTGTCGCCTCGGGCGAGGTGCGGGTGACTGCGCTTTAGGGGCCATGGGCACGTCACTGTGACGCAAGCCCGTTGTGGACCTTGCAGCACTCGCGCTTTTCCAACCGGACCAGATGTTGCGGCGGCATTTGCCGACCGCGGAGAGAACCATGACCCGGAAAGCGACGAAGAAGCAGGCTTGACGAGGGAGGCGCGATTAGAGAACGCCCCAAAAGACGCAAGCAGTTTTTGGAGGTAGTTCACGTAGTCGGATGCTGCCATCTGTCCGGCCTCTGATGCAGCATCGGAGGCTGCGGGCCCGTATGGGAGTTCGCGGACCGGAACCACATCACCCACAGCGTGCTCGCGGCACGGTGGTTAGCCCTGGTTCTTCCGGCCCCGTCTCGCCGACTGTTGTGCCATACTCTCCTTCGACCGACTACGCCTTCCGGCGACCTCTGGTCCGCCTTGGCTTACGCCGCGGCTGCGACCGGAGCTCTGTAATCCTCTTCTTTCACTAGCACGGCCCAGATGATCCGCGCTGTCTTGTTGGCAAGGGCAACCGTGACCAGCATACGCGGTTTCCTCGCCATCATCTGCTCTAGCCATGAGCCCTTAGGCGCGCCTCGCTTGCTGGCCTGCAGGACCACCGCACTGCAACCGATGATGAGCAATCGCCGCAGGGTGCGCTCGCCCATTTTGGATATCGAGCCCAGCTTCTGCTTGCCCCCCGTCGACATCTGCCTTGGCGCCAGCCCTAGCCACGCCGCAAAGTCCCGTCCCTTGGTGAAGGTTTCTGCCGGCGGCGCAAGAGCCGCCAATGCGGTGGCCGTTATGGGCCCAACCCCAGGGATCGTCATCAGCCGCCTCGCGACGGCATCCTCACGAGCCCGGCGCGCAATCTCCTTGTCGAGATCGCCGATCTTCTCGTTCAGCTCCTCCAGCAGGTCGAGCATCGTGCGGAACATCGCCCTGGCTGCCTCGGGTAGCGACGAGCCCATCTCGTCCTCAAGCAGATCGCCGAGCATCGCGACCTGCGACGGGCCTTTGGGCGCTACCCAGCCATATTCGGTCAGATGGCCTCGGATGGCATTGATCAGCTGGGTACGTTGCCGCGCCAGCAGATCACGGGTCCGGAACACCAGGCCTGACGCCTGCTGCTCTTCACTCTTGATCGCCACGAACCGCATGCTCGGGCGCTGGGCGGCCTCGCAGATCGCCTCCGCATCCGCCGCATCATTCTTGTTCCGCTTCACGAACGGCTTCACATACGCCGGCGGGATCAGCTTCACCTCGTATCCCAACCGTGTGAGCTCTCGGCCCCAATGGTGCGCTCCCCCACAGGCTTCCAGCGCGACCGTACAACGCTGGTGCCCAGCAAAAAACTCCAGGAGCTTCCCTCGGCCGATCTTGCGGCTGAACAGCGCCCGCCCGCTCGCATCCGCGCCGTGCGCATGAAAAACATTCTTCGCGATATCCAGACCGATTATGCTAACTTCCGACACGGACGCCTCCTCTAGTGGTGTGACAACACCTCCACTATGGCACATCGATGCCGCCGGGGGGCGTCCACCCCATCACCCCTGAGCACACTCGCGTCACCGGTTCATCCCATCTGGCCAACCCGCTTCGCCTTTCCTATGGCTCGGCAATGGCCGACGATCCCTTCCAGCGCCGCTTTGCTGCCGATGCAAGTCTGCTCCCGCATATGGCAGATCTTGCCAACGATCGGGTTCTGGTCGCGCTGCTTGCAGAGCCCGACTATCGCGCCGCAAGCTTTCTCGACCAGCGGTTGCTTACCGATCGCATCAGGCGTGAGTGGCTGCCGTGGGACGCGCTCCCTGACCTCGGCGCCGCCGCGCCCCCGCCC
>NZ_JAIBES010000049.1 GCF_019459305.1 Sphingopyxis sp.
GCGCGCCCCCCCACGCCCCCCCCCCCCGTCGCCGTCAGTTCAGCCCCAGCACCTGCGGCATCGTGTAGCGCCCGGCCTTTTGTCCGGTCAGCCACAGCGCCGCGCGGACCGCGCCGCGCGCGAAAATCATACGGTTCTCGGCGCGGTGCGACAGGGTGATCATTTCCTCCGGACCGGCAAAGATCACGTCGTGATCGCCCGCGACCGTGCCGCCGCGCAGACTGGCAAAGCCGATCTTGCCATGGCCGCGCGCGCCCGTGACGCCGTCGCGGCCACGTTCGGAGCAGGTCGCAAGGCTGATGCCGCGCCCTTCGGCGGCGGCTTGCCCGAGCAGCAGCGCGGTGCCGCTGGGCGCGTCGAGCTTCATCCGGTGGTGCATTTCGACGATCTCGATATCATATTCGGGGTCGAGCCGCGCCGCCGCTTCGCGCACCAGATGCGCGAGCAGGGTGACGCCGAGCGAGGTGTTGCCAGTCTGGAGCACCGCGATGTCAGCGGCCGCATCATCGATCAGATAATGATGGCGTTCCTCAAGTCCCGTGGTGCCGATGACGATCGGCTTCTTTGCTGCCACGCAGGCGTCGAGGGTGGCTTCGAGCGCCGCGGGCGACGAGAAATCGACGAGGACGTCGGCGTCGTCGGCCAGTTTTGCGACATCCCCGCCCTTGTCGATGCCGCAGCGCCGCTGCCCCGCTTCAGAAATCGCCGCGGCGAGTGCGACGCCCATCCGCCCTGCGCTGCCGATAATGCCGATGCTGGTCATGACCCCAAATCCCCGTTCGCCCTGAGTTTGTCGAAGGGCCCTACTTGTCCTGTCACCGCCATAAGAGGAAGGGCAGTACTTCGACAAGCTCAGGACGAACGGAAGACAGGACAGGCCCATTCCTCCGAAGAGGGTCAGCACTGAAGGGTTTCAGCGATGGGTGTCTCGACTTCGCTCGACACGAACGGATAGAGAGGGAGGATGAAGGATATTCAGAACATCGTCATCCTGACCGGCGCCGGGGTGTCGGCCGAAAGCGGCATCGACACGTTTCGCGACGGCGGCGGATTGTGGGAACAGCACCGCGTCGAGGATGTCGCAACTCCCGAGGCCTTTGCGCGCGACCCTGATCTGGTGCTGCGATTCTATGATGCGCGGCGCGAGGCGATCCAGACCAAGCTGCCGAATGCGGCGCATGAAGCGCTGGCGCGGCTCGACGCGAAATGGCCGGGCGAGTTGCTGATCGTGACGCAGAATGTCGACGACCTGCACGAGCGCGCCGGGGCCAAGCGGCTGATCCATATGCATGGCGAGCATCTGAACGCCTGGTGCGCGGCGTGCGATGCGCGGCTGCCTTGGTCCGGGCCGCTGCTCGATCGGCCCGCCTGTGCGGCGTGCGGGGTCGTCGGCACCTTGCGCCCCGACATCGTGTGGTTCGGCGAAATGCCGTACCGGATGGACGAGATTTACGCCGCCCTGAACCGCGCCGACCTGTTCGTGTCGATCGGCACGTCGGGCGCGGTGTATCCGGCGGCAGGGTTCGTGCGCGAGGCTCGCGCGGCGGGCGCGCGGACGCTGGAGCTGAATATGGAACCGAGCCAGGGTAGTTACTGGTTCAGCGAGGCGCGGCATGGGCCGGCAAGTGTGCTGGTGCCGCAATGGGTGGAGGAGGTTTTGGGTTCTTAAACCTAACGGCGCGCCGCGAAAAAGTCCCTGAGCAGCGCGCCCGCCTCCCCTGCCCCGATACCG
The DNA here is from genome assembly GCF_019459305.1 of Sphingopyxis sp. Taxonomy (GTDB): domain Bacteria; phylum Pseudomonadota; class Alphaproteobacteria; order Sphingomonadales; family Sphingomonadaceae; genus Sphingopyxis. The sequence continues at coordinate 1,733 of NZ_JAIBES010000049.1, forward strand.
TCATACACCTCGGGCCGGTGATGCACCGTCGGCTGCGTGAACACGCGGGGGCCGTGGATGACGGCGCCACCCTTGGGATCGTCGGCGCCATAATAGAGCCGAGCGATGCGGGCGTGGGCGATCGCGCCGGCGCACATCACGCATGGCTCCAGCGTCACGTACAAATCGCAGCCGTCGAGACGTTCGTTGCCGAGCGTTGCCGCCGCGGCGCGAATCGCGACGATTTCGGCGTGCGCGGTGGGATCATGCGATTCGCGCGGGGCGTTGTGGCCCTCGCCGATAATCACGCGGTCCTTGACGACGACCGCGCCGACCGGCACTTCGCCCCGGTCTGCCGCGGTTTTGGCGAGGACGAGCGCGCGGCGCATCGGTTCGGGCAGCGGAAATTGCGGCATCGCTTTTCCCGCTAGTCGCTTGACGAATCTGCGGCAAGCCGATAAGCGCGCGCCTTTCCCGGCTCACTCCGGTCCTGCCTTCCCCGATTTCACGGGAAGCATCCGGACGCCGAACCGATATTTTTGTACGAGGACAAACATCATGTCGCGCATCTGCGAACTGACCGGCAAGGGTCGTATGGTCGGCAACAATGTCAGCCACGCCAACAACAAGACCAAGCGCACCTTCCTGCCCAATCTGCAGAATGTGACGTTGCTGTCGGACGCGCTGGGCAAGGGCGTCAAGATGCGCGTGTCGACCCACGGCCTGCGCACCGTCGAGCATAATGGCGGCCTCGACAACTGGCTGCTGAAGGCCGGCGATGACCAGCTGTCCGTTTCGGCGCGCAAGGTGAAGAAGGAAGTCGCAAAGAAGCTGGCCGAAAAGGCCGCCTAAGCGCTTCCCATCGCTAACCGCAATCAGGCCGCCGGTTTCCGCGCGGCCTTTTTGCTGTCCGGTGGATTTGCCGGTGGCAGATCAACAAGCTCGAACTGGAGAAGCAGGCTGCGCTGCCAAGCGTTGAAATTATCGTCTGACGCTAGCCACAGCCAGGTCCGTCCCTGCTCGACCGTCACCGCGGCGCCTTCGTAATTTTCGGCAAGTGGGCGGGGGACGCGGCCGATCGTTTGCGACCGCACCACCGCGTCCTTGGCGATGTCGGCGGGATCGACGATGCTGATGATGGTCGTGAATACGGGATCGAAGCCGAGCCGCCGGTGGACGAGCAGGAGGCGGCCGTCAGGCAGCGCCGCGGCGTCGCTGGCCAGTCCCTTGCCGCGCGCATCATAGAAGAAGCGAATCGGTGGTGGCCCGGGCGCCGCGGGATCACCCGTGTACAACAGCGCCTCAGTCCCGTGCGGGTTGTCGTCGGCACCTTCGGAAAACACCACCGTTCGCCCGTCGGCGAGCCGCGCCATCGCCTCGGCTCCGCGATTGACGGGCCAGCGCGGTTCGGGCAGCCTACGGCGCGCTTCGATCGTCGCAAGATCGGAATCAAGGCGCCAGATCTGGTTGATCCCTTCGAGCGCGATCCAGGCCTGACCAAGCGCCGGATCGACAAACAGCGCCTCGGTGTCGGCCATCGATTTGGTTGCGGGGCGGCCGTAGGGGGTCGGCAGCGGGCGGATATGAACCGCGGCGAACCGGCCGCTGGAATCCATGGTCAGTTGCGCCGCGTACCCATTGTCCCCAATTAGCTGGAACGTGCCGGGTCCAATCCGCGCGAGGCCCGAAAAGCCGCCGAAGTAACTGTGCGGACTGACGAGGTGCCAGCCGCGCACGAAGCGCATCGGGCCACGCGTCTGCGGCGCAAAGATCAGCGGGCGTGCGGCGGCGCTCTGGGTCAGGTTATCGAAGGGAAAGCGATGCACCCTCCCCAGCACCGGGCCGAGCGCGAGATAGATCAGGGCGGCGAAAAACAGGCGGCGCATCGGCGCGGGTTAGGGCGGTGGCGCGCGAAAGGAAAGCGTGGCGGGGCGCGAAGCTGAACGGCAGCCAACAAGCGCGTTCAGGGTCGGCTCAATGCGAATCACTCATAACCCCTTCATCGACAACGCCCAGAAGGGCCAAACGACGAAAGAAGGAGAACGACGATGAAAAAGATGGTGACCCTCTCGATCGCCGCCCTGATGTCCACCGCGACGCTGGGCATGGCAGCTCCCGCTGCGGCGCAGAACGGCTATTACGACCAGCGCGGCTATTCGAGCTACAATGTCGGCTATGATCGCGACGACCGCCGATATGACCGTCGTTACGATCGCCGGGCCGACCGCCGCGATTATCGCCAGAACCGTCGTTACAACCAGCAGCGGTACAACCAGCGCAATTATCGCCAGTGCGACAATGGCACCGGCGGCACGATCATCGGCGCGATCGCCGGTGGCCTCGCAGGCCATGAAATCGCCGGCCGCGGCGACCGCGCCGTCGGCACGATCATCGGTGGCGCAGTCGGCGCAATTGCCGGCCGCGCGATCGACAAGGGGAATGACGGCTGCCGTTAAGGGCAGTCCCGACCTCCAATAATCTGCAGTCCCCCCTACATGCCCCGTCCGGCCAACGCCGGGCGGGGCTTTCTTTGTGTCGTGGCGCCGCGAGGCAGACGGGGTTGCCTAAAAGACCACCAAAGCCTAGGTTCTTGCTCAAGTGCACATCCGCGATTGGCGGGTGCGTGAGAGAGACAGGTAATACTAGCCATGCGGCAAATGGCAGCGCCATCAGGGCGACCGCCGCGGCCAGGTTCAAGGACGGGACCGGCGGCGAAAGGGCGAAACCCGGCAGAACCCGCCGCGCGCGCCGCGCATTTCGTGCGACAGCGCAGCTATGCCGCGATCGACCTGGGCACCAACAATTGCCGGTTGCTGATCGCCCGGCCGCAGGACGGTGAGCTGGTAGTCATCGACGCCTTTTCGCGTATCGTCCGGCTGGGCGAGGGTCTGCACGCCAGTGGGCGGATCAGCGATGCGGCAATGGACCGCACCGTCGCGGCGCTGGCGATCTGCGCCGACAAGCTGCGCCGCCGCCATGTCTCGCTGTCGCGCGCGGTCGCAACCGAAGCATGCCGCCGCGCCGCCAACGGCGTCGAACTTGCCGAGCGGGTGCGGCGCGAAACGGGCATCGTCCTCGACATCATTTCCCCCGCCGAAGAGGCGCGACTCGCAGTACTCGGCTGTCACAATCTGATGGAACCCGGCGAAGGTCCGGCGCTGATTTTCGACATCGGCGGCGGTTCAACCGAGCTGATGCACGTCGATGTGTCGAACCATGACGTCCAGATCCACGACTGGGTCAGCGTGCCATGGGGCGTCGTGTCGCTGACCGAACACGCACCGCTGCCCGACGACAGCCTGGCGGGGCGACAGGCGGCCTATGCGCATATGCGCGAGGTGACGCGCACCGCCTTTGCCGCCTTTGCCGGGCGCGCCGAACAATTTGCCGGGCAAGAGCTGCGCCTGCTCGGCACCAGCGGCACGGTGACGACGCTGGCCAGCGTGTTCCTAAACCTGCCACGCTATGATCGCCGCGCCGTCGACGGGCTGGTCGTGCCGACCGATGCGATGCGCGACATCAGCCGCCGCCTCGCCGACGCGAGCATCGCCGACCGCGCCGACATCGCGTGCATCGGCCGCGAGCGCGCCGACCTGGTCGTCGCCGGCTGCGCGATTTTAGAGAGCATCATCGACCTGTGGCCCGCGGCGCGCGTCGGCGTCGCCGACCGCGGCATCCGCGAGGGCATCTTGCGCACGCTGGCGATGCAGGGCCGCGACGTGCCGGTGACGCGCCGGGAGTATCGCAAATGAGCGGTGGCAGTGGGAGCAGCAAGGGCGGCGGCAGCGGTCGCGGCGGGCTGCATGTGCGCGTCAAGACCGCGAAGAAGCGCAGCGTGTCGTCGACGCGCTGGCTGCAACGCCAGCTCAACGATCCCTATGTCCGCCGCGCGCAGGCCGAAGGTTATCGGTCGCGCGCCGCATACAAGCTGATCGAGCTCGACGACAAATTCGGTTTCATCAAAAAGGCGCGCGCGGTCGTCGACCTGGGCATCACCCCGGGCGGCTGGTCGCAGGTCGTGCGCAAAAATAATCCGCGCGCGCGCGTCGCGGGCATCGATCTGCTGGCGTGCGAGCCGATCGAGGGTGTCGAAATCCTCGAGATGGATTTTATGGACGATGCGGCGCCCGATGCGCTGATTGAGGCGCTGGGCAGCGCCCCCGATCTGGTGATTTCGGACATGGCGGCGAACACCGTCGGCCATCAGCAAACCGACCATCTGCGCACGATCGGGCTGGCCGAGACCGCCGCCGATTTTGCGGTGCAGACGCTGCAACCCGGCGGTGCGTTCGTCGCCAAAGTGTTTGCGGGGGGCGCCGACCACACGCTGCTGACGCTGCTGAAAAAACATTTCACGACGGTCAAGCACGCCAAGCCGCCCGCGAGCCGCAAGGGGTCGCCCGAACTCTATGTCGTCGCGCAGGGGTTCAAGGGGCGGCGTGAAAGGGACGCAGGCGACTGACGGGCCGGCCTCCGTTGGCGTATGAACGGGTGACCGCGTTGGGGGAGGATTGCTTGGGCCCGCAACGGGTCGCATGCCGACATTCCATCTTCATTTCCAATTCATGGCCCTATGACTATTCTCGGAGCCGTTGATTATACCGAGGAAAATATATGCGTAGCGCCGTTGCGTCACTGACTGTCCTGTCGTTCCTTCTGGCCTCGTGCGGCGGCGGGGGTGGCGGGTCGACCGGGGGCGGAGGCGGGCCGATCACGGTCGCGCCGACTCCCTCACCGACGCCGGCACCGACCGCGGGCTGCGGCCTTTCCGCGCGGCAGGCTTTTGCCAAGGCGGTAATCGACGAATGGTATCTGTTCCCCACCGACGTGGCGACCGGGGTCAATCCGGCAAGCTTTGGCACCGTCGATGCCTATATCGACGCGCTTGTCGCCCCGGCGCGCGCGCTGAACAAGGACCGTTTCTTTACCTACATCACCTCGATTGCCGAGGAGAACGCCTTTTTCGCCAGCGGGTCGAGCGCCGGATATGGTATCCGTCTGGTCTATGACGCGGCAAATCAGCGCGTCCAGATCGCCGAAGCCTATGAGACCGCCCCCGCCTTTGCGGCAGGGATCGATCGCGGCACCGCCATCGTCGGGATCGGCACCAACAGCGGCAATATCCGCACCATTGCCAATATCGTCGCGTCCGAAGGCACGGCGGGCATCACCAACGCGCTGGGGCCGAGCGACCCCGGCGTGACCCGCGTCCTGCGGATCACCGACGCCGCCGGAACGCGCGACGTGACCGTCGCCAAGGCGGATTATTCGCTCGACCCGATTTCGGATCGGTATGGCGCCAAGATCATCAGCGAGGGCGGGCGCAACTATGGTTACCTCAACCTGCGCACCTTCATTTCGTCGGCAAACCCGCAATTGCGCACCGCCTTCCTGGATTTTCGCAACCAGGGCGTGACCGACATCATCATCGATTTCCGCTATAATGGTGGCGGGCTGGTATCGACCGCCGAGCTGATGGGTGACCTGCTGGGGCGCAACCGCACATCGAGCGAATTATTCTCGCAAACCAATTTTCGTCCGTCAAAGTCGGTCGAGAACGACCGGCATTTCTTCGGGCCGCAGCCCGAATCGATTGCGCCGACGCGCATCGCCTTTATCGGCACCGGATCGACCGCATCCGCGAGCGAACTGGTGATCAATTCGATGCTGCCCTATCTGGGCACCAACATGACGCTGGTCGGCAGCAACACCTTTGGCAAGCCGGTCGGTCAGATTGCGCTCGACAAGGCCGAATGCGACGACCGGATGCGCGTCGTCGCCTTTGCCACCGGCAATTTGACCGGTGCGAGCGACTATTACGACGGGCTGGCGCCGAAGATCGCGAACAGCTGCGCCGCAACCGACGATTTGAGCCTGCCGCTGGGCGACGCGCGCGAAGCGTCGGTGCGCCGGGCGATCGATTTCCTGTCTGGCGCCGGGTGCCCGACACGGATTGCCGAGGCCAGCGTCGGTCCGGCGGCGCGAAGCAGCAGCGCGCGCCTCACGGCCGAACCCGAAATGCTGGTCGGCGACCGGCCCAGCGCGGCGCAGCGCGAATTGCCGGGGCTGTTCTGACCCGCGCGCTCCGTCAGGAGCGCCGCGCGTGACGGCATTGATGCTGCAGGGCACCGGCTCCGACGTCGGCAAATCGGTGCTGGTGGCGGGGCTGTGCCGCGCCTTTGCCAATCGCGGGCTCGTCGTCCGCCCGTTCAAGCCGCAGAATATGTCGAACAACGCGGCCGTCACGATCGACGGCGGCGAGATCGGGCGCGCGCAGGCGTTGCAGGCGATCGCGTGCCGCACCCCGCCGCATAGCGATATGAACCCGGTGCTGTTGAAGCCGCAGGCCGACCGCACGTCGCAGCTGATCGTCCATGGCAAGGTACGCGGCACGCTGGGTAGCGGCAATTTTCGCGCGGCGCGCGGCGCGCTGCTTACCGAGGTCATGCAAAGCTATGACCGGCTGCGGGCGCAGTGCGATATCGTCGTCGTCGAGGGGGCGGGGTCGCCTGCCGAGATCAACCTGCGCGCCGGTGACATAGCAAATATGGGCTTTTCGCGCGCCGCCAATGTCCCCGTCATCCTGATCGGCGATATCGACCGCGGCGGGGTGATCGCGTCGCTTGTCGGCACCCGCGCCGTGATCGATCCCGAGGATGCCGCGATGATCCGCGGTTTCCTTATCAACAAGTTTCGCGGCGATCCGACGCTGTTCGACGATGGTTATTGCGAAATCGAACGACGCAGCGGCTGGCCAGGCTTCGGCGTAATTCCCTGGCTCAGCGCCGCGGCGCGGTTGCCGAGCGAGGATGCGGTAATCCTGGAGCGCCCCGCCGACCCGCGCGAGGGACGCGGGATGATCGCCTGCCCGATCCTGCCGCGCATTTCCAATTTCGACGATCTCGATCCGTTCAAGCTGGAACCCGGAGTCGAAGTCGTGATGGTGCCGCCGGGAAGGCCGATCCCCGCCGAGGCGGCGATCATCGTGCTGCCGGGATCGAAAGCGACGATCGCCGATCTGGGCGCGCTGCGCGCCGAGGGCTGGGACATCGACATATTGGCGCACCACCGGCGCGGCGGGATGATCGTTGGGCTGTGCGGTGGCTATCAGATGCTCGGGCAGCGGATCGCCGATCCGCTGGGGATCGAGGGTACGGCGACCGACGTCACGGGACTGGGGCTACTCGACGTCGAAACGACGCTCTCCCCCGCCAAGACGCTACGGCACGTCACGGGGGCCGCGCTGGGCGCGACGCTGGCAGGGTATGAGATGCACATGGGCGAAACGAGCGGCCCCGGCACAGCGCGCCCCTTTGCGCTGCTCGCCGACGGCGCCAGCGACGGCGCGATCAGCGGCAATGGCCGCGTTTTCGGCTCATACATTCACGGTTTGTTGGCCTCCGCCGACGTGCGCCGTGCCTTGCTTGAACGCATCGGGGTGACGGGCGGCGCGCACGACTATGCCGCCAATGTCGATGCGGCGCTCGACGAGATTGCGACCGAGCTGGAGGTCCACGCTGACCTCGACGCGCTGCTCGCGATAGCGACCGTTCGGTGACGGCGCGGGCCGGGCGACACAAATATGCTGTCTATGCCCCCAATCCCCTGCAATCGCGGGCTTGGCGAAGCGTGCATCATGCGTCTATGGCAGCGCATTGGTTGGGAATCGCCCGGCCGAAACCAGGAGAGAATTTATGAATCACGCCGAACTGTCGGACGCCGTCGCCGCGTCGCTGGACCTGAGCAAAGCCGACGGACGCAAGGCCGTCGATGCCGTCTTCGCCGCGATTGCCGATGCCGCCGCCAAGGGCGACGAAGTTTCGGTCAACGGCTTTGGCAAGTTCAAGGTCAAGGCGACCCCGGCACGCGAAGGCCGCAACCCTTCGACCGGCGCGACGATCCAGATCAAGGCCGCCAAGAAGCTGACCTTTGGTCCGGCCAAGGCCGTCAAGGATCGCCTGAACGGCTAATCCATCTCGGCTCATCGCCGCGCGCAGGGCTCCGCCGAACCATCGGCGGAGCCCTTGCTGTTTCAGCCCGGCGGCTTTTTCAGCCCGGGGTCAGGGCTTCGATGGGTTTGGCGCGCGGCCGGGTCGGCTTGATCGCAATATCGCCGACATAGTCCATCGCCGCGGGCGTTTTCAGATGCGCCTCGATCAAACCGAAAATCCCCGCATCCTCGTCGAGATTGAACTTGCGCGCGAAGAGGTCGGAGCTGAGCGTCAGCCGCAGCGCGTCAGCGGTCACAAAGGTGCGCGGTCGCAGCTTGATGTCGCCGTCGGGCACCCAGTCGATCGTGCGCAGATCGTCGTTCATCACCTCGCCCTGATCGGGGCTGTTCATCATCAGCGTCTGGAAAAACGCCTCGTCGGGAATGAAACTGCGGCGATAGAAGGCCTTGAAGCGATCGGCGCTGGGGTGATGGACCGCGAACTGGCAGAAACTGCGCGTCACCGCCTTCCACTGCGTCCCGATGAACGGCGTCGCGCCTTTCAGGAACGTGCGGGGCACACCGGTCCGGAACATCCGCCCCAGCGCCTCGACGAACATATGGCTGACGCGGTTCAACGTATCGGGTCGGATCGCCCGCTGGTCGAGCGCGCGGATATATTGACGGCGCGGGGTGGCGCGCAGAAAATCACGGATATAGGCCTGCGACTTCAGCGGGAAATCCTGGCCGCTGAGGTTGATGTAGTGCATCTAGCTGCTGCTCATCGCCAGCAATCTGGCCATGCCGCGCAGCTCGGCATCGACCAGGCTATAGGCGCCCCATAGCGCCTTTTTCGATTCGATGAGCGCGACGCCCTGATAACGTTTCAGGGAGGCAGCGATATCGGCGGCAAACTCGGGGCCGGAGTTTTTATCGACATGGATCACATAGCTGTTGCCGGGCGCATAGATGGCGTTGAACATCCGTTTGAACTGTTCGGGAAAGCGGTGGAGGAGGATGAAATAGCCGATCACGAGGGCATGCCTTTCGGATCGCCCACCCGGGCTGTCAGCCCACCGGATGCGCGATCATTTTCCTGTCCCGGAAAACCCAACCAAAGCCATTTTGATCGACAGGAGACAATGCCCGACAGTTGGCCCGCCTCGTTACAACGCGGCGCGGTCCAGCGGCACGGACTTCATATGGGGGTGGCCGCGGGTTTGTAAGGCCGCGAGCGGCCTGAACGCGGCGGTTTGCGTTCAGTCGATTCCGCCGGGTATTTGCCATCGTGTCGGCAATTGATCCGACCAGGCGCAAACCCCGAACGCAAGTTCGGACCGACGTCACAGAACATGAAATCGGAAAAACTGGAGCGGGTGAAGCGCCCCAAAAAGCCTCAACATTCGGCAGATTTGCGTCCTATCTAGATTGAATTTCGAAAAGTGGCCCCTATAGTGGCCCCCACATAATGATCGCTGCCCCCTTCAGCGCAAAAACATAATCCGAACGAATTGCCGCCCCGAGACAAGGGGCCGATAAGTGGCACAGAGCACAGTTTTTCCGGCATTCATCCGCGCCGAATATGACGGCGGCTCGGGTGGCTTTCGTGACTTCGAGCGCAGCGCCTTCGCGGCCAGCGACAACGTCAAGCGACGGTTCGATGCCGACATGGCCGAAATCAAGCGGACAGTCGCCACTGCGCTGACGATGCCAAAGACCGCTGCCGGTGGGCTTGACCTCAACATCACAGGGATGCGGCAGGCTGCGGCCGAAGCTCAGGCGGCAGCGCTGGCGACACGGAAGTTCGCAGATGCTGCAGATGCTGCGGCCCGGTCGAGTGGCGATCTGAGCGCCCAGACTCGCAACTTCGTTGCAGCGGCGCGGGCAGAGGCCGTCGCAGCCGCAGAGAAGGCTCGCAGTCTCACCCAAAACGCGGATGCTTATGAGCGATTGCAGGTAGAGATCGACCGCGCCGCGGTATCGTCGGGCAGGTTAGCGGGCGAAGCGCAGCAGGCCGCTACCGCAAATAGCCGTCTTGCCCTTTCCCAGGGTGCACTGCGGCAGGCGTCGATCGGCGCAGGTCAGCAACTGCAAGACATTGCCATCTCCCTCTACAGCGGCCAGCGCGCCGGCGTCGTCTTCGCCCAGCAGCTTCCGCAGATGGCTTTTGCGCTCAGCGGCCTCGAAGGCTCGACGAACAAGACGGCAGCCGGGATCGGACGGTTCGCCACCTTCCTGTCGGGCCCTTGGGGTATCGCGGTCGGCCTCGGCGTCGGGGTGCTCGCGACCTTCACTTCCGGTCTGTTCGCAACCGATGACGCCCTCAAGAACGTCGAATTCTCATCGTTCAAGCTGAACGAGGCGCAGGGGATCCTCGGCGGGGTGATGGACATCACGACGGGCAAGATCAATAATCAGAACGCCGCGCTTCAGGGTCTCGCACAAGCGCAGCTCCTGGTCGCCAAGGTCCAAGCGCAGGGTAGGCTCGCGGAGGCTCGCCGCGGGGTTACGTCGATCCAAGATCGGAAGCTCATACTGGACGGCGGATTCGGGGGCGGCATCAACATCGGCCGCCGTGGTCGAGATGGCCGCGACGTGATCTCTCAGCAGGTGCTTGCCGGCGATCTGACCACGAAAAAGGCGGTCGACCAGCTTGAGCAGCTGCGCCGCATTGGGCGCCTCACTGATGACGAATTCACTGCGGCCGCAACATCGGTGGCAAATCTCGGGCTCGAGCTCGAAAACCTGAAAGTGTTCGACTCGGCCGACCGGCTGCTCAATGGGCAGGCGACTGCCGGTGACCGCAATCTGCTCGTGAAGCCCAAGACGCCCCGCAAGCCCCGCAGCGGCGCCAACGAGGCGGACAAGGCCGCGCGCGCTGCGCAGCAACTTGAAGACGCCATCGATAAATCAGCCGATTCCGCTGCTCGCCTTCGCGGCCAGTTTGATGAAGCCCCCAAGGATATCGACAAGGCCGCTGAGGCGACGCGCGATCTCGATAACATCCTGAAGGACATCGAGCGTCGATCGGCCAATGGCAAGCTGACCGCCGCAGACCGGGCGCGGGACGAGGCAACCCGTCGTCAGATCGAAGATGCTAAGCAGAACGTGCTCCCTCAATTCCTGCAACGTCAGATTGAAGGACGCATCCAGGCCGGCGAGCGCGAGCTTGAACTTCAGCGCCTCGTGCTCGCTGGCCGCGAAGACGAAGCCGAACTGCTTTCGCTGCAATTCGATGTCATGCGCGAACTGCGTGTGGAGAACGAGGCGGACCTGCGCATCGAACTGCAGAAGCGCAGCATTACATGGGATCGCTACCAGATCCTGGTGAAGCAGCGCGAAGAGATGATCGAAATGGATCGCGCCCAGCAGCGGCTCGATCGCGCGGGCAAGTCCGTTGCGGCGCGCCTTCGCGAAGTCGACGGCATCCGCAGCAGCATCGAAGAGGCCCTTGCTCAGGCTCCCGGCAATGCGGCGGGCGCGGTCAAAGGTCTGTTCGACAACATCCAGGCGCAGTTTCGCCAGTTTTCAGCGCGCCAACTTACGGACCGCCTGTTCGGTGACGTGTTCGACCAGCTCGAATTGGAGATCCGGTCGAAGTCCCCCGTCGGCCGCGCCACGCTCGATTATGTCGAAAGCACATCGCAGGCCACGGCCGCACTGGATAGGTTCACGGATAGCCTGGACGTTGCCGCAACGAAGGTGCCAGCCAACGATAACGCAGCTAGCGGCATACAGGCGGGCGTCGGAGCCATGTACGGGAAGTTCCCAATCACCGTCTCCGGGTTCAAACTGCCCGAGAAATTCGGAACACCCTCATCGCAGCCTTCGGGCGACGTTTTCCAGACGACCTTCACCCGGTTGTTCGAACGATATCTCGGCAAGGGCGCGCCCCTCGCTCGTGACCTTGGGTCAGTGCTGCAGGGCTATCTTGAGGCGGGGCCGGTCGGCGCTGGCATTAACGGTCTGTCGGCCCTGTTCGGCAAGGAGTCCGGCGTCGGAAAGGCGCTTCAGTCGCTCAGTTCACAAATGCCCGTTATCGCCGGCATCATGCAGGCCCAGAGCGCGATCGGCAGCTTTCTCGGTAACGACGAAATCAAG
>NZ_JAIBES010000053.1 GCF_019459305.1 Sphingopyxis sp.
GGGCCCCCGGGGGGCCGCGGCGGCGGGGCCGGTGGCCCGCGCGCGCTCCAGCGGTGCGGCCTCAAGCGAGGGGTAAGGGTTGGTAAACATTGGGGCGTCTCCTCCTGATCAAACCCGCCGCGGCCGGCCCCGGACAGCGGGGCGGGCGGCGAACGCACGGGATCAGGGACCGCCAGTCGAGGCGGCGGCGCACCGGCGGGCGCCCGCGAAGGCCTCGCTTTATGACGCGGTGACGGGCCGCATCGTCGAAGAGCTCGAAGCGGGCCGGATTCCATGGGTGCAGCCATGGGACGCGGCTGGCTTTGCGCCGGGATTGCCGAAAAATGCCGACACCCACCGCAGCTATTCGGGGATCAATATTCTCATTCTGTGGGCCGAGGCGGCGCGGCGCGGTTTTGCGCCGCAGGAATGGCTGACCTTCCGGCAGGCGCTCGCTGCGGGCGGCGCGGTGCGCAAGGGCGAGACGGGCACGACGATCTTTTACGCGGCGCGCTTTACCCCGCATGGCGGTGCGACGGGCGCTGGCGATGGCAGCAGGGGGCCGGGCGAAGGCGGCGGATCGAGTGCGCGCGGCGGCGGCGCGGCAGCGGGCGGGGCAGGCGCTAGCGAGGCAGGGGCTGGCAGCGCGGTGCCGTTCCTCAAACGCTTTACCGTGTTCAACGTCGCGCAGTGCGAAGGCTTGCCCGACCGCTGCACCCGCGCTGCTGCGCCGATGCCGCCGCGCGAGATCATTCCCCACGCCGAGGCGCTGATCGCTGCGACCGGCGCCGATATCCGCATCGGCGGCAATGAGGCCTATTACCACCCCGGCGGCGACTATGTCGCGCTGCCGCCGCAACAGGCCTTTCGCGCCCAGATCGACTATTACCGCACTGTCCTGCACGAACTTGGCCACTGGACCGGCCATCCCTCGCGGCTCGCCCGCGACCAGAGGGGCGGTTTTGCAAGCGCCGCCTATGGCCGCGAGGAATTATGTGCCGAACTTGCGAGCGCTTTTCTCTGTGCCGCGCTGGCGATCCAGCCGACGGTGCGCCACGCCGACTATATCGGCGCGTGGCTCGGCATCATGCGCGCCGACACGCGCGCCATCTTCAAAGCGGCCAGCCACGCCAGCAAGGCCGCCGACTATCTGCTCGGTTTTGCGCCGAACGCCGCGCGGGGCGCGGCGGCGGCAACCGTAACCGCCGCGACGTGCGCGCAGCGCGCGACCGACGCGGCCCGCGACGTCGACGGCGAACACGACGGCGACGTCGATTGCGACGGCGCGGCGCAGGTGAGGGAGGCGAGGGCATGAGGCTGATCCCCCACGATCTCGGCTTCGCGCTCCGCTCCAACGGGCTGACGAGCCGCGTTCATGCGGCCCGCGAGGAAAGTTTCGACCCGTGGCCGGTGGTCAAGCTGTTCAATCCGGTCGGCGCAGCGACATGGCTCGCGACCGAGATCGACAGCGACGGCGACACCTTGTTCGGGCTGGCCGATCTTGGTTTCGGATGCCCCGAACTGGGTTGTTTTTCGCTCGCCGAAATCGCCGCCGTGCGGCTTCCTTTTGGCCTTCGCATCGAGCGCGACGCGCATTTCGACGGCCTCGCGCCGCTTTCGGTGTGGGCCGAGGCGGCGCGGCGTCTCGGCGCGATCCGGCTCGCTGAAAAGGCGCTGCTGCGCCGCAAACTCGACCAGCTTCTGCCCGACCCGCCGCTTGATGCCGCGAGGCACGACGGCGGCAAGGGCAGCTGAGGCGGCGGCGCGTTTCGCCGTCAATCAGCCGGTATCGCCGCATTCACTCAAAGCGGGACCGGCGCTCACTTTGGAGCAACGATTATGAAACTCGATTTTATCGATCTCGACAAGCTGTCGATTGCCAAGACCAATATGCGCACAAGGGCAAGGATCCCGACATCGCCGATATCCTGCCGAGCATTGCCAGGCGGCGTCCTCATGCCTTCGCTCGGGCGCCCCAATTGCGAAGCGGGGTGTTATGGCGCGAGCGCCAGATGCGCCAGCTTACTGGTCCCATGCGCGAGAGAAAGGCGAAATCAGGCCCACGCGACCGAGCGGTGTCTCGCTGGACGAAAAAACCAGCGGCGCGATAGCGGGACAGAACGCGGCCAGGTCAGGCGAGCAGGCGGCGCAGGAAATGGACGCGAAACAGGTCGAGCAGCGCTTCGGCGCTCTCATTGTCGTTGGCATGGGCGGTGACGCGCACGCCGCCGTCATCGGCAGGCGCATATTCGAACGGGTGCAGCCCGGTCAGCCGCAGCGTGGCGGGATCGAGGCCGTCGCGGCGGATGGCAGCCAGCGCAGTGTCGTCGAGCGCGAGGCCGATCCAGATCCCTGCGCTGCGCGCCGCCATCATCGCAAAATCGGGGTGGTCGACGACAATCACAAGCTCGGCTTTTCCGTCCATTGTCGGTTCCCTGTTCAGTGCGCGATAGGGCGCCATCCGCATGTTCCGTCAACGCGCCTGGTGCCCCCGCGAATCCGGTCTTGCCAGGGTGTCTCTTGCCGCGTTCGCGCGCCGCTGGCCATGCCCGTTTCGATGAAGCGTTCAGCAAATTTCGCTTGGCGCTGTGTCGTTCCGGTCATCGCCGGCGGCCATCCGGAGCCGGGTGAGCGATCTGGCCGGGCGCCAACCGACGCGCAACGGGCGGCGCCCGCGCTTTTTTCCCCGCCCGCGTGCCGCGGGCTCCTCGCGCCGCCGCCCAGGCGCGGCCAAAAAAGCGCGGTGCCGTCCGTCCTTCGCTGACGCTGCGGCCCTGCGGGTGCGCGCCGCTTGCGCAGCGCCCGTCCTGCCTCTGCTCACGCTCCGGGGATGGTCTCCGGCAGCGATGAAGGAGACGAGCAATGGCAGCTATCGGCTTTGTGAACGGCACCATCGAAAAGGGATTCGTGGGCCAACTGAAGACGCTTTCGATCCGTGCGAGCATCGAGATCATACCGAACCGGAACAAGGCGGGCGACGCCCAGCCCGATTTCCGGGTCTATAGCGACGGAGTGGAGATCGGCGCGGGCTGGGTCCGGACCGGCGAAGTGTCGGGCAAGACCTATGTATCGCTTAGCCTCGCCGCCCCCGAATTCGGGCCGCGCCGCCTCTATGCGAACCTTGGCCGCGCTGCGGGCCAGAACGACGAAGACACCCACGCCGTCATCTGGAATCCCGCCGACTGAACCGGGTCGTCCGAGCCCCCCGCGCCGCGTGCGCGGGGGGCTCGATTTTTGACCCTCTCGTTTTCGAGCCTCTGCATCTGGGGCGGCGAGTGCAATCTCCAGGTCGATGCCAGGAAGTCGAAGGGGTGCCGACGCTGCCCGCTTCGCAGACGAAGGAGCACGAGAAAATGTCCGATGACGACGATGAAATCGCGCGGGCGCGTCGCTTGATGCGCGGCAGTCCGCACCTCAATACTGAACAGGCCGCCGCCTATCTCGGCATCTCGGTCTGGCGAATGAAAGCGATGCGCAAGGCAGGCACCGGGCCGTGCTACCGCTACCACAGCCGATATATCCGCTATCTCGTCGACGACCTCATTCTCTGGTCGCGTTTGCAATCGCCGGTTGTAACGGACCCCGACCGCAAGCGGGAGAATAGGGAGAAGGTCGATGGCTGACCGCCCCGATCTGCCCCTCATCGCGTGGGGGAATGCCATCCGCTCGGCGCGCATCCGGCGCGAGCGGCTTCGCCGGCGCCTTGCGGTCGGAGCCCTCGGGATTGCGGCGCTTGGCGCGGCGATCGTGGCGCCGCCGGTTCCGCGTCTCGTATGGAACGCGAGCGCCAGCGCGCCGATCGGGCTCTATGTCGTGAACCCCGGCGTGTCTCTGGCGCCGGGCGATATGGTGATCGCGCGGACCCCGGCGCCGTGGCGCGCGCTCGCCGCGCGCCGTCATTATCTTCCCGCCAATGTGCCGCTGGTGAAGCGCGTCGTCGCGGCGCGCGGCGATGTCATTTGTGCGCGCGGAGCCGCGGTGTCGATCAACGGCGTGGCCGCCGTCACCCGGCGCGCGCGCGACGCCCGGGGACGTGTATTGCCGTGGTGGGAGGGCTGTCTAGGGCTCGCCAAGGATGATGCCTTCCTGCTGATGGCCGGCGAAGAGGCGTCGTTCGACGGGCGTTATTTCGGCGCGACGCGCGGGCACGATATTCTCGGAAAGGCGCATCTGCTGTGGGCGCGCTGAGCCGCGCCGCAGCCATGTTCGCGCTCTCACTGACGCTTGGCATCGGGCCTTGCCTTGCGCGCGAGGGCGCCGGCTGGCGTATCCATGTGCGCGAGGCGGCAGCGCGGTTTGGACTTCCGGAAGCCTGGGTGCTGCGCGTCATCGCCGCCGAAAGCGGCGGTCGTACCCACCTCGGCGGCAGACCGATAACCAGCCACGCCGGGGCGATGGGACTGATGCAGGTCATGCCCCGAACATGGGCGAACCTGCGCGCGCGGTACCGGCTTGGCCCCGACCCGCACGACCCGCGCGACAATATCGTCGCGGGCACCGCATACCTGCGCGAAATGTATGATCGCTTCGGATATCCCGGCCTGTTCGCTGCCTATAATGCCGGACCGGGGCGCTATGGCGAGTATCTCGCGCGGGGCCGTCCGCTGCCGCGCGAGACGCGCGATTATGTCACCAAGGTCACCGGTGTAGCTCCCGCGCCGAACATCGCTATGGTGCGAAACACCGAAGCGCAGCCGATCGCCGCGGCGGCGACCGATCCCATCTTTCTGTCGCGCAGGGTGTCGGACGGTGGGGCGCCGATGTCCATGGCGGCACAGCCGGATCAGGGGTCCGAAACCGTCCAAGCGCGGCGTCGCGGCAAGAAAGCGGATGTCGCCGCGTCCTCAGCGAAATCGCTCTTCCTGCTGCGCAAACCGGACCCGATCGGTGACCGCTAGATACGCGGCGCCGGGTCAGGCCGGGAGGGTGGGGCTCGTCTCGGCAAGGCCAAGCATGACGGGCGGCGGCGCGGTTGTACAAGGCCGGCGGTACCCCCAATTTTCTTCGAAAATCGGCTCCCCCACCGCCGCTTCGCGGCGCGCTTCGCGCGGCCCTGCCAGCCGCGCCGCCGCCCGGCTCTTGGGCTGAGCGCGCACCAGCCGCGTGTCCTCGCGGCCTATAAGTAACTTCAGGCCGACGATGAACAGCGAATTGATGATG
>NZ_JAIBES010000063.1 GCF_019459305.1 Sphingopyxis sp.
GGTCGAGGCCACCGAATCGGGGTTGCGCCGGGCGGGAGCCCGCTTCAAGGGGGGGGGGGGCCGCGAGCAGCGAGCCGGCAGCCCCGATCACCCGCCACAAGCCACCGCCAAACACAGCAAAAACCCCAAACACCAAAACCCCGCCGTCGCCCCCGCTAAGGGGGGGGCCGCTATCGGTTTACTCTGTGACGCGGGGATAGGCCGCTTGCGGTCGCCGCCTTCGCGGGGGCGAAGGTAAGGCGAACGGCACCTTACCACCCCAAAGCACGTCGGCTCGTGGACTGGTCACCTAAACAGTCAGAAAATTCTCAGCTACCAAAACCGACCGACAGGAAATCCGGCATTGGGCCGTTCCAGCCATCATCGGGACCGTCCTGATCGTCGCGGCGCGGCGCGGGCGTCGGTTTCGGCGTAGCAGCTGCTTTGCGATCAGCGCGCGGTTTGGGTGTCTTTGCGGAGGCTGCTTTGGGCTCGTCGACCGGTTTCGCTACAGCCTTGTCCGCCTTCGCCGCGCCCCGGCCGCGTCCGCCACGTTCCGAACGCGCGCGACGGGGCTTTTCTTCGGCTTCGCTGGGCGCTGCGGGGGCAGGTTCAGCCGCCGCCGCTTCGACGCCATGAACCGGAATCTTGTATCCGGTCAGCTTCTGAATGCTGTCGATCGCTTCGTCATCCGACGGTGTCACCAGCGTGAAGGCGCGCCCCTGTGCGCCCGCGCGACCGGTGCGCCCGATGCGGTGGACATAGTCGTCGGGGTGCCAAGGTGCGTCGAAGTTGAACACATGGCTGACACCTTTGACGTCGAGCCCGCGCGCCGCGACGTCCGATGCGACCAGGATATTGATCGTGCCGTTCTTGAACCGGTCGAGTTCTGCGGTGCGGCTCGACTGGTCCATGTCGCCCTGGATCTCCCCCGCGCTATAGCCCGAACGCTGGAGCACCTTCGCGAGTTCGCGCACCGTCGTCTTACGGTTGCAAAAGATGATGGCGGTGTGAACCTTCTCGGATTCGATCAGGCTGCGCAGCGTGTCGCGCTTGCCGCGTTCGGACGTCTTGACCAGAAACTGCTCGATATTCTCGTTGCGGCTCGCGGGGCGTGCGACTTCGACCGTCTTCGGGTTCGACAGGAACTTGTCGGCCAGCCGCTTGATCGGCGCCGGCATGGTTGCGGAAAACAGCAAGGTCTGACGGTTCGCGGGCAGCTTGGTGCAGATATTCTCGATATCGGGAATGAACCCCATATCGAGCATGCGGTCGGCTTCGTCGATTACCAGCAAATTGCACCCGGTGAGCAAAATCTTGCCACGCTCGAACAGATCCATCAGGCGGCCCGGCGTAGCGATCAGAACGTCTACGCCCTTTTCGAGCGCCTTGACCTGATCACCCATCTGGACCCCGCCGATCAGCAGGGCCATCGACAACTTGTGATACTTGCCATATTTTTCGAAATTCTCAGCCACCTGCGCCGCGAGCTCGCGCGTCGGCGCGAGGATCAGCGAGCGCGGCATCCGCGCACGGGCGCGGCCGTGGGCAAGGATATCGATCATCGGCAGCACGAACGACGCGGTCTTTCCGGTGCCGGTCTGGGCAATGCCAATGATGTCGCGCATCATCAGAACCGAGGGGATGACTCCCGCCTGGATCGGGGTCGCTTCGTCATAGCCCGACTCGTCGATGGCGCGTAAAAGTTCGTCGGAAAGGCCGATCTCGGCAAATTTCATAAGATTATCATGTCCGGAAAAAGAGGTGACGCTCAGCCTTCCACGCAGGCGGCGCTCCGCGGGCCTTGGGCAAATAGCGATGAAAAGTCAAGAAATGGCGACGAAAAGCGCGATTAGTCGCCTAATCCTCGTCGGGCACCGGAACCATCAGCCGAAACTTATCGATCTCGCACTTGGCGCCGGTCCGCGCGTGGATCTGGTCGCGATCCTCGCAAAGCTTCCCGTCCTTGCTGCCCTGCATGTAAAAGCCCGCGTAAAAGTCGAGCGCGCGGCACCCGCGATTAAGCTGCGCGCGCAGCCGCTGCTTCTGCCGCGTGATGATGTCGATGCTGTCGCGCTGGGCCGCCTGCATCCCCATGATATTGCGCATCGCCACGCATTTGGGCGCCTTTTTCTCTTTCCACACGATCGGGATTTCGGTCGCCCGCCGCGACGGCATCGGTCCCGCGGCAAAATTATTGAGCTGCGAACGCTGCGCTGGAACGCGGATGATCAGCTGCTGCTCGATCACCACTTGCCAGAAGGACGTAATCTGCTCGGGCGTCGGCGCGGTCAGCGCAACCAGCGGTTCAGGTGCCGCGACAGTCGGCAGGGCGTCGGCGGCAGGCGCCGCCGCGGCAAACCACAGGACAAAGGCGTTCAGCACAGCCGCGCGATCGCTCCTGTGGTATCCTGAAAATAAATGCTGCCCACCCGTCGCTCCCGCGTCCATAGTCGCTGGACGAAAACCTGATATTCATCCAACGCTCGCTTTAACAGCCATGATTGAACATCAAATGAACTATAATTGTTTTCCTGCCCACAGGCGGTCGAACGCATTCGCGGGTGACCCGGCATGACGCGAGCGCCATCGCCTGCGCTGCTCGGCGCACTTGCGCAGCTTCTGGGGCCAAAGGGATACACCACCGACGCTGACATCATGGCGCCCTGGCTGACCGACTGGCGCGGTAAATATACCGGACGCGCCGCGGCGATGCTGTCGCCAGGCTCAACCGAACAGGTCGCTGCCATCGTGCGCCTGTGCGCGGAGGCAGAGGTGGCGCTGGTGCCGCAGGGCGGCAACAGCGGCATGGTCGGCGGCGCCACCCCCGACGTCGGCGGCAACCAGCTGTTACTAAGTCTGCGCCGAATGAACCGGGTACGCAGCATCGACACTGCAGCGCGGAGTGCGGTAGCGGAGGCTGGGGTGATCCTCGAAACCTTCCATCACGAAGCGCTCACCCACGGCCTGCGTTTCCCCCTGACCCTCGGCGGCAAGGGTTCGGCGACGATCGGCGGCCTTGTGTCGACCAACGCGGGCGGCACCCAGGTTCTGCGTCACGGCACGATGCGCGCGCTGGTCGCGGGGATCGAGGCGGTACTGCCCGATGGCAGCACCTTCGACGGCCTCGCGCCGCTCAAGAAGGACAACCGGGGTTACGACCTGCGGCACCTTCTCTGCGGCGCCGAGGGAACGCTGGGCATCGTCACTGCCGCGACCCTCCATCTCGTCCCCGCCGCAGCCGCGCGGCGTACCGCGTGGATCGCGATCGATACGCCCCACCGCGCGCTCCTTCTGCTCCGCCAGCTCGACGCCAGCATCGGGCGCGAACTCGAAGGGTTCGAGATTATTCCGCACGGCTGCCTCGATGCCGTGCTGCGCCACATCCCGCAGACCCGCGCGCCGATCGCCGCCGAGCATCCCTGGTATGTGCTCGCCGAACTGGCAGGCGTGAACGATCAGGAGCTTGGGGATGCCTTGGAGCGCGAACTCGCCGCGGCGCTCGACGCCGGGCTGATCCGCGACGTCGTGCTCGCCAAGAACGACCGCGAGAGCGACGATTTCTGGCGCCTGCGCGATTCCATCTCTGAAGCCGAGCGTGCCGAGGGACCGGCACTGCAGCATGACGTCAGCGTCCCCGTCGACCTGATGCCGACCTTCATCGCCGACAATCCGGCACGGCTGACTGCGGCGTTCCCTGGCGCCCGCGCTCTATCGTTCGGGCATCTGGGCGACGGAAATGACCATCACCACGCCCCGCCGCCCGGCGGCGCCGACGGTCCGGCGTGGCTCGCAAAGCATGGCACTGCGGTCAGTCGGCTGGTCTATGCGCACGTCATCGAACTTGGCGGCTCGATCTCGGCCGAACATGGCATCGGGCAGATGAAGCGCGATGTCCTCGCCGAACTCGACAGCCCGGCGCGGCTGGCAGCGCTGCGCGGGATCAAGGCCGGTCTCGACCCGGCAGGCCTCTTCAATCCGGGCAAGCTGATCGCCTGACCCTCTCCCGCCTCTTACCATCGCCCCCTTGCGCCGCGCGGCGCAGGTCAATAAGGCGCGCTGTTATCTTATGCGTCCCGGCTGGTCGGGACACCCTACCGGAGTTTTATCATGGCCACTGTGCCCGCCCCTGCCAACCTGCCGCTTTTCTACAAGGATCTGTTGCCGCTTTCGAGCGTGGATCACGCCGATTTCCACGCCCGTTCGCTGGACAACGCCGATTTCCTCGTCAACCAGCATGCGGTTCCGCTGACGTCGGACGAATTTGTGTCGGCTTGCCGCCATTATCCGATCGTCTTTTCGGCGGGTGATAATCCGGTGCCGCTGGCGCTGATGGGCCTGAACGAAGGCGTCAACACGTTCGTCGATGATCAAGGGAAGCTGGTCAATCCCGTTTATGTTCCGGCCTATATCCGTCGCTATCCGTTCCTGCTCGCGCGCCTGCAGCCGGATTCGGATGAGCTGTCGCTGTGCTTCGACCCGACCTCGGGCGCCGTCGGAAAGTTCGACGAAGGCGACGCGATGTTCGAAAATGGCCAGCCGACCGCACCCGTTCAGGCGATCCTCGAATTCTGCAAAATGTTCGAAGAAGCCGGGCAGCGCACGGGTGCCTTCATGGATGAGCTGAAAAAGGCGGACCTGCTGATGGAAGGCGAAGTCAGCATTCAGCAGGAAGGCAATGACAAGCCCTACGTGTATCGCGGCTTCCAGATGGTGGACGAAAACAAGCTGCGTGAGCTGCGCGGCGATGTCCTGCGCAAAATGATGCAAAACGGCATCCTGGCGTTGATCTTCGCCCATCTTTTCTCGCTTCAGCTGATGCGCGAGGTTTTCGCCGAGCAGGTAAAAGCCGGCAAGGTGCCCGAGTATCAGGAAATTCCGACAGTCTGAGAGGCATGACCGCGATGGCCACCTTGGCAGAAACCACCGGCACCGCCGGACCGCGTTACACCAGGGTGGCCATCTGGCTTCACTGGCTGATCGGCCTGGCGGTCATCGCCAATATCGGCCTGGCCATGTTGACCGAGGGTTTGCCGCGCGAAACGCAGCGCGCTGCGATGGATGCGCACAAGGCGTTGGGCATCACCGTGCTGGCGTTGACCGTCATTCGCATCGCGTGGCGGCTTGGCCACCGTCCCCCACCCCTGCCTGCCACGATTGGGACGTGGCAGCGGTTGCTGGGCAAGGTCACTCATTTCCTCTTCTATGCGCTACTGATCCTGCTGCCGCTATCAGGCTGGGTGTGGATGTCCGCGGCAGGGCGACCAATCGATTTCTTTGGCCTTTTCGCCGTCCCGGTGATTGTCGCGCCGAACGAAGGTCTGGCCGACGTAATGCACGACCGCCACGAGGTGTTGGGGTTGACCATGCTGGCACTCGCCGCAGTTCATATTCTCGCCGCGCTGAAACATCAGTTTATTGACCGGACCGGACTGCTCGGGCGGCTGAATCCCTTTTGACGCACGCCTCTGCCGCGACGTCAAAAATCGACGGCGACGCCCTTGAGTTCCCAGTCACCATAGCGCACCGGGTTGCGGCCGCCGGGTTGATCCTCGGCCTTTTCTTCGCGGATCGGCGCCGGGAGTGGTACCGGGTCGTTGGTCCAGTCGGCAGGCGCCCTGACATGCGCCGGGCGCTTTGCTGCGCGCGGCGTGCCGCCAATGGTTTCTGTTTCGCTTCGTTCAGTCATAACGCAGATCATATAGGACATTGCATGCATCCTGCCAGCCTCGCCGAGCATAATCATGGTTGATCGCCCGCGCCGCCCCAAACAGCGCGGGCAGCATGAACCTGACCCCACAGGCACCGCACCGCGCCGCGCTGCATTGCGCCTGGTCGACGCGGTCCTGCGCCGGGGCGACCCGCTCGACATCGCGATGCACGCCGCGGCGCAGGGACTGACCGGTGCCGACCGCGCCTTTGCCGTAGCGATCGCGTCCGAAACCTTGCGCTGGATGGTCGACATCGACGCGCTGATCGACAGCGCGACGGCGCAGATCCTGCCCGACGACGTCAAATCACGCACCGTGCTGCGGATTGCGCTCGCACAGCTGCTCGTCCTTAAAAGTCCTGCCCATGCCGTCGTGGCGACCGCGCTGCCGCTGGTTGCGGGCGGACCGCGGCGGCTGGTTCACGCGATCCTCTCGCGCGCGCAGCAGGACGAATGGCAACTCCCCGAACGCGCCACCCTACCGCTGCCCACCGCCGAGCGATGGGCCGAGCAATGGAGTCTGGCGATGGTCGAAGTCGCTGAGGCGGGCTGGAGCACGCCGCCGCCGATCGACCTCAGCTTCGCCGCCGAACCGGGTGCGGACGAGTGGCCCGACGCCATCTCACTTGCGCCCCGCCATCGCCGCCTGCCGCGCGGACAGGCGGTCGAGGCGATGCCGGGTTATAGCGAAGGCGGTTGGTGGATTCAGGATCTGGCGGCGAGCCTTCCCGCGCGGCTGCTGGGTTCGGGCGGAGGGCGCACCGTGCTCGATCTGTGCGCCGCGCCTGGTGGCAAGACGATGCAGCTGGCAGCCGCCGGTTGGCGTGTCGTGGCGGTCGATTCCAGCGCCAAGCGCCTCGAACGGCTCAGCGCCAACATGGCGCGCACGGGGCTGGCCGCCGACATCGTGCAGGCCGACATCCGGTCATGGGCGCCCGCCGCACTTGCCGATGCGGTGCTGCTCGACGCCCCCTGTTCGGCCACCGGTATCTTCCGCCGCCATCCCGACGTCCTCCACCGGATCGAGCAACGCCAGATCGAGGAGATGGCGGTGCTGCAAACCGAACTTCTCGCCCGCGCCGCGCGCTGGGTCAAACCCGGCGGAACGTTGATTTATGCCACCTGCTCGCTGGAGCGGGCCGAGGGTGAGGATCAGGTCGCAACCTTCCTCGATCATCATCCATCCTGGCGCATCGACCCTGTGTGCGCAGACGAACTGCCCGACGCCATCGCGCCCAACGCGAACGGTTTTGTTCGCACGCTGCCCGGCGTTCTAAGCGACGCAGGCGGCCTCGACGGCTTCTTCGTCGCGCGGCTGCGGGCGCCAGCGCAATAGATCCCGCCAGCGCCCGCACTCGCACCCGTCAAAACACCGCCTTCGGCGCCTCTTCCTTCATCATCGCCGCGCGCACCATCGGGATCGGCGGCCCGCCATAGGACAGGAACTCGTCGTGGAACGCCTTCCACTTCGTGCGATCGCCTTTCGTCCAGTCCTCGCGCAGCTTGCGGATCATCAGCTTGCCCATCGTGTAATTGAGGTAGAGCGGATCGTAGGTTCCGCGCGCCGCCTGTTGCCGTGCATTGCCTTCGTCCTGAAAACATTGTTCCTTGAACAGCTTTTCTGAATCGGCGACGGTCATCCCCTTGGTGTGCAGCCCGATCGCCGACAGATAGCGGCAGTTGCGCAGTAGCGCGTTCGACAGCTGCCCGACATGCGTCTCGGGATCGCCCTCACCCAGCCCCGCGTCCCACATCATCTCTTCGGTATAATGCGCCCAACCCTCGGCAAAGGCATAGCCAACGAACAGCTTGCCAAAGATGCTCTCCGCCCGGTTCGAATGGAGGAAATTCAGGAAATGCCCCGGCCACACTTCGTGGACCGAGGTGAACATCAGGTCCTTGCGCCCCGGCACGAAATCGGCCTGCGTCTGCTTGTCCCACGCCGGGTCGGGCGGCGAGATGTAATAGACCGACGGGAGGCCCTTTTCATACGGGCCGGGGATGTCGATATAGGCGCTGTTCTGCCGGTTGTATGGCGGTGATTCCTCGACCTGCGCCTGCTCGGTGCCGGGGATTGTCACCAGATCCTTTTCGATCAGGAAGGCACGCAGCGTCGGCAACTGGCGCCGCGCCTCGGCGACCGGGCCGTCGGCGGGCTTGTCGGCGCCCATTTTTTTCATGCAGTCGCCGATCGTCATCCCCGCGGCATAGGTCGCGCATGCGGCCTTCAGCGCGTCCTGATTGCGCTTGAGGTCGGCCTGCCCGATGCGCTCCAACTCGTCGAGCGGCGTGTCGACTCCCTCGTTGGTCAGGATCATCTTGGCAAATTTGTCGGCGCCCAGCGCATAGCCGTCGGCGGTTCCCGGCTGCGACCCGACATATTTCGCCAGATCGGTCATCGCGGCCCCGGCCTTGGCCGCCGCTTCGTCGAACTGCTTTTGCAGCGCCTCGTCCTTCACCTCTGCGAACGCCGCCTTGGCGTCGCCGGTGTAATAATCGGCAAAGCCGCCGAACCCGGCGGTGCCATATTTGACGAAGGTCGCGGGCAGCGGCAGCTTCAGATTGGCCTTGATCTGCGCGGCGGCGGCAGGGACTTGCTCGGCATAAGCGATAAACGCCTTCATCCGCGTCGTGGCATCGGCATAGGGCCGCGCGATATAGACATTGGGGTCGAGCGCGCCGGTGTAATAGGACGGGTTGCTCGCCGCGAAATCGGTGTCGCGCAGGAAGAACAGCTGCCCCTGCGCCACATGCACCAGATAGTCGCGCTCAAACTTTTCGGCTGCGGTCATCTCGCCATCAAAGGCCTTCGCATCGGCGATCGCCTTTTCGAGGTACGCCGCCTGCTTCTCGATCCCGTCGGGCGACCAGTCGGGCAACTGCCCGTCGAATTCATGCTTGCCCTGATAGACCGCAAAGGTCGGGTTGAGCGGGAAATAGCCGGCAAGAAACTGGTCGCGAAATTCGGTCCAGCTTGCCGAGCTCGGCGCGGTGGTGGCGGACTTATTGTCTGACGCGTTGCAGGCGGTCAGCACCAGCAGCGTCGCGGCCATGGCGGCGCCGCCAAAGCGGGCAAATTTGCGTGTCATTCGGCTATCTCCCTGGATTTCCCTGACCCGCTTCTGCCACCCGTGCCGACCGATGGCATCCGTTAATCGACGAACGGCGCCAGCAACGCCACTGGACAGCGGCAAAAAGCGGTTTAGGGCGGAGCGCGATGGCGACGATCCCTCCCCCCGAAGGCGTAGAACCGGTCATGCCGGACGCGACGCCCAAAGCCCCCTCGCCGCTCAGCTTTCCCGATTACCGCTATTTCTGGTTCGCACGTTTCACCGCGGTGATGGCGACGATGGCGATGGTCGTGGTCATCGGATATCAGCTCTACGACACCGCACGCACCGACTATGGCATGTCGATCCGCGAGGCGTCGTTCCAGCTCGGCCTGCTCGGCCTGGTCCAGTTCGTCCCTCTCGCGATCCTGACCCCGGTGGCGGGCTGGGTCGCCGATCGCTTCGAACGTCGCAGGGTCGCCATCTTTGCCAATATGATCGACCTTGTCATCGCGGTGCTGCTCGGCTGGTTCACCTGGACCGACGGCCTGACCTTGCCCCTGCTGTTCGCCCTCGCCGCGCTGCACGGCGTCGCGCGCGTTTTTGTCGGTCCGGCAATGAGCGCGATCGCACCCAATATCGTTCCGCCCGCCGTTCTGCCCCGCGCGATCGCAATGAGTAGCATCGCGTGGCAGTCGGCGTCGGTGGTCGGTCCCGCCGCGGGGGGTCTGATCTATGCAGCGCACCCCGCGTCGGTCTATGTCTTCGCGGCCATTCTACTCGCGGTCTCAGCCTTCACGATCAGCCGCGTCCGTCCGGTGCTGCCACCACCGACCGAGGTACGCCGCCACCCCCTCCGCGAAATGGCCGACGGCCTGCAATTCACCTGGCGCGAACGCTTTCTGTTTGGAACGATTACGCTCGACCTGTTTGCGGTGATCCTGTCGGGCGCGACGGCGCTGCTGCCCGTGTTCGCGCGCGATATTTTGCAGACCGGTTCGGAAGGACTGGGTTTCCTGCGCGCCGCCCCTGCGCTCGGCGCCGCAGTCGTCGCCCTCGGCCTCGCCTTCCGCCCGATCGAACGCAATGTCGGGGTCAAGATGCTATGGGCGGTCGCGGTCTTCGGCGCCGGTACCGTCGCGTTCGGCTTCTCGACGAATTTCTTCCTTTCGCTCGGCCTGCTCGTCCTGATGGGCGCCGCCGATATGTTCTCGGTGTTCGTGCGTGGCACGCTGATTCAGCTCAACACCCCCGATCATATGCGCGGGCGCGTCAGCGCGGTGTCGGGGCTGGCGATTTCGGCCTCGAACGAGCTTGGCGAAATGCGCGCCGGCACGATGGCCGCGTTTATGGGACCGGTGGGCGCGGTCGTGGTCGGAGGTGCTGGCGCCATCGTCGTGACGGCGCTATGGGCTTGGCTGTTCCCCGAACTGCGCCGCGCGCGCACCTTTGCACCGCAATTCAAGGCAGGATCGACATGAAAGCCAATTCCATCCTCGATACCATCGGCGACACGCCGCACATCCGCATGGGCAAGCTGTTCCCGGACGCCGAAGTCTGGGTGAAGTCGGAACGCAGCAATCCCGGCGGATCGATCAAGGATCGTATCGGCCTCGCGATGATCGAGGCGGCCGAGCGCGACGGCAGCCTCCAGCCCGGCGGTACCATCGTCGAACCGACGTCGGGAAACACCGGCATCGGCCTGGCGATGGCCGCCGCGGTCAAGGGGTACAAGCTCGTGCTCGTCATGCCCGAAAGCATGTCGATCGAGCGCCGCCGCCTGATGCTGGCTTACGGCGCGACCTTCGACCTCACCCCGCGCGATAAAGGCATGAAGGGCGCGATCGAGCGCGCGATCGAGCTGGTCGAAACCACCTCCGGCGCGTGGATGCCGCAGCAGTTCGAAAATGAAGCCAATATCGACGTCCATGTCCGCACCACTGGCCCCGAAATCCTCGCCGATTTCAAGGACAACCCGATCGACGCGCTGATCACCGGGGTCGGCACCGGCGGTCACATCACCGGCACGGCGCAGTTCCTCAAACAGCATTGGCCGAACCTCAAGGTGTTCGCGGTCGAGCCGCTGGCGTCGCCGGTGATCTCGGGCGGCCAGCCCGCGCCGCACCCGATCCAGGGCATCGGCGCAGGCTTCATTCCGCGCAACCTGCACACCGACCTGCTCGACGGGGTGATCAAGGTCGATGCCGCCGATGCGAAAACCTACGCACGCCGCGCCGCGACCGAGGAAGGCATGCTGGTCGGCATCTCGTCGGGCGCCACTCTTGCCGCGATCGCGCAAAAGCTCGCTGAACTGCCGCCAGGCAGCCGCGTTCTCGGTTTCAATTACGACACCGGCGAACGCTATCTGTCGGTCCCCGATTTCCTCCCGGAGATCTGAGGCCAGACCATGCCCCCCGACGGCGATCACGCGGCGTTGCCCCCGGGGCGCGACTGGACCGGTTGGCTGTTCGCGCTGCTGGCCGCGGTCACCATCGGGATCGTGCTCTATGCCAGCGACCGCAGTGCCGATCGCACGCTGGCTGCGCGCCCGCACCCGATTGCGCCGCCCGCCGACGTCGTCCCCGAAGTGCTGCCAATGGAATTTGCCCCGGTCGCGCAGGACGACGCCCGCGCCGCCAACGCGCGCATCGCGCTGATCACCAAGGGCTTCATCGCCGCGCGGCCCTTCATCTATGTCGGCAGCGGCGACGCCAAGGCGCGCGCGCGCGATTGCCTTGCTGCCGCAATGATTTACGAAGCGGGCGACGACGCCAAGGGCCAGCAGGCTGTCGGCCAGGTCGTCATCAACCGCGCCCGCCACCCGGCCTTTCCCAAATCGATATGCGGCGTGGTATTTCAGGGGTCCGAACGCGTCACCGGTTGCCAGTTCACCTTCACCTGCGACGGTGCCTTGAACCGCCGCTATTCGGACGCGGCATGGCAGCGCGCTCGCAACAACGCCGATTTGATGCTGTCGGGCGGCACCTACCCGCCCGTCGGCCTAGCCACCCACTATCACACCAACTGGGTCCGCCCCTATTGGAGCGACAGCCTCGAAAAGATTGCGATCGTCGACACCCACCTGTTCTTCCGCTGGCCGGGCTATTGGGGCACCCCCGGCGCGTTCCGCGGCGCAGTGTCGGCCGGCGACGGGCCGGTCGCGAAACTCGCCGCCATCTCACCGCTCCACGCCATGGCGCTGGGCCTGCCGAGTGAACTGGCGACCGGCGTCGACGCCAATGCCTCAGTAGGTGAAGCGCGCGTCGTTGTCGGCGCGGGAGAAGCGACAGGCCGCGACACCATCTACACCCAGCTCGACCGCCGCGCCGCACCCGAAAGCTTCGTGACCACCGCGCTGCGGCTGTGCGGCGACAAGTCCTATTGCAAGTTCATGGGGTGGACGAACCCGGTATTGAAACCCGACAGCGACACAATGAGCGACACCCAGCGCGCCGCGATGACCTTTTCGTACCTGCGCGACGACAAGGCGGGGTTCGAAAAGGCGCTGTGGAACTGCAGCGAGTATAAGCGCGACGATGTGCGGCAGTGCATGAGGCGTTAGGTACCAACGATTGGTTTGAAGTGGCGTTGACGTTTCGCCAACGTCGACCCCGCGAAAGCGGGGGCCGCTAACGACCTATTCCTACGGCGCCGTGTAAACCGTTAGCGGACCCCGCCTGCAGGGGGGTGACGACCGGGTTCGGTCAGGATAGCGATTCGAAAAAATCTTCCCCATCGCTGCGCCACAGGGAGGATCAAGTCGAAAGCTAACGCTATGCCCCAAACTACGGTCGGATCAGATATTTCTCGCCCGTGCGCTTGGCGTTGTAGGCATGCGCGACGTCGAGCGAGAGCGCCTCGGTCAACGAGATCTCATGACTGTAATGGCTCTTGAACGTCGTCGTCAGCTCGTCGACCACGCGCTTACGCAGCCGCATATTGGTTTCCATGCCCGCCTTCTGCAGGAAGGGCGTCAGCAGGAAGCCCGACAGCGACCAGGTCAGGCCGAACGAGCGGTTTAGGATCGTCGGCCCCAGGTCGAGCGCGCCATAGATATAGACCTGCTTGAACGTGTCCGATCCATAGCGGCTGTACGTCGCCATCCGCTTCACCGCGGCAACTTCCATCGCCGACAGGATCTGCCCCGCCAGCTTGCCGCCGCCGATCGCATCGAAGCCGATCGTCGCGCCGGTCGCGACGACCGCGGCCACCAGCTGTTCGATGAAATCATCGGCGCTGCTGTTGACGATATGCGTGGCGCCGATGCCTTTCAGGATTTCGACCTGCGCGTCGCTGCGCACGATGTTCACCAGCGGGATGCCATCCTTGGCGCAGATCTTGACGAGCATCTGGCCCAGGTTCGACGCCGCGGCGGTATGGACGATTGCGCTATGCCCTTCGTTCTTCATCGTTTCGGTGAAGGCCAGGCTGGTCAGTGGGTTGACGAAGCAGGAAGCGCCGTCCTTCGGATCGGTGCCGTCGGGCAGTACCATGCACATCTGCGCGGGCAGACAGCGATATTCGGCATAGATTTCGCCGCCGATCAGCGCGACGGTCTTGCCCAGCAGCGCCTGCGCCTCGGGTGAATCCCCCGCCGCGACGACTGTGCCGCACCCCTCATTGCCGATCGCCAGCGATTCGCCAATCCGTCCGCCCATGGCGCGCATCCCGGCGGGCGGAATATCGGCGGTGATCATCGGCAGGCCGTCGCGGGTCGAGGCGCGTGCGGTCGACATGTCGGCGCCGCCGAACAGCAGGCCCAGGTCCGACGGATTGATCGGGGTGGCGAGAATCTTGACCAGCACCTCATGCGACTTGGGCGTCGGCATCGGTCGCCGTT
This sequence comes from Sphingopyxis sp., assembly GCF_019459305.1. Lineage (GTDB taxonomy): Bacteria > Pseudomonadota > Alphaproteobacteria > Sphingomonadales > Sphingomonadaceae > Sphingopyxis. Next base: position 13,580 of record NZ_JAIBES010000063.1, read on the forward strand.
CGAGCGACACCTCCAGCTCGCCCTCGGGCTTGACCAGGGTCAGCATGGTCAGGTTGGTGTCAGGTAGGTCGGTCATTGCGGGTCTCCCGTCGCTTTTCGGTTTCTCGATGCAACGGATTAGGGGGTGGCGACGCGGCTGGCAACCTCTCGATCAGCCGTTATCAAGCCAGCGAATGCTCCTCCCTGTCGCGAAGCGATGGGGAGGTGACAGCGCGAAGCGCTGACGGAAGGGCTTTGGCGCCAACGTCGTCGCCCCTCCCCATGGCCTCGCCACAGGGCGAATCTTTCAGCTCTGCGAATATTCGGCCGCTAAACTGAGCACCTCACCAGCCAATTCCATCCGGCAGATCAGCAAGTCAGGCAAATAGGTATCCACCGCATTGTACCGGATCGCCGACCCGTCGACGCGGCTGACATGCAGCCCCGCTGCCTGCGCCACCGCAACGGGCGCGCAATTGTCCCATTCATATTGCCCGCCGGTGTGCAGATAGATGTCGGCCTCGCCGCGCACCACTGCCATCGCCTTGGCGCCAGCCGATCCCATCGCGAGCAGTTCGGCGCCGATCCGTTCGGCCACATAAACGGCCTCGGCCGCCGGACGGGTGCGGCTGACCAGCATCTTCAGCGGCTCATTCGCGGGCCGAAGCGGCAACGGCGTAGCCGACGTCAGCGTAATCCCCCGTCCCGGCAACGCCACCGCGCCGACGCTCGCGACGCCATCGACCGCGAGCGCAACATGCACCGCCCAGTCGTCGCGCCCTTCGCCATATTCGCGCGTGCCGTCGAGCGGATCGACGATCCACACGCGGCGGTGCGCTAGCCGCGCCGCGCTGTCCTTTTCCTCTTCGGATAGGATCGCATCATCGGGGCGCGCCACGCGCAATTCGCGGCACAGCATGGCATTGGCGGCTTCGTCGCCCGCCTGCCCCAGCGCCTTGCCCTCCAGCCCATCTGCCCGCAACGCCAGCAGGATCGCGCCTGCCGCGGTGGCGAGCCGTTCGGCCAGTTGCTCGTCGCTTTCGGTCATGTCAGCCAAGCAGCCGATCGATGATTAGGTCAGCCGCTTCCTCGGGCGACATCACGGTGGTGTCGATGCGAATCTCGGGAGTCTCGGGCGCTTCATACGGGCTGTCGATGCCGGTGAAATTCTTGAGCTGCCCGGCGCGCGCCTTTTTATACAGGCCTTTCACATCGCGGCGCTCGGCTTCGGCCAGCGGGGTGTCGATAAATATCTCGATAAACTCGCCCTCGGGTAGCATCGACCGCACCATGTCGCGCTCCACCCGGAACGGCGAGATGAACGCGGTGATCACGATCAACCCGGCGTCGGTCATCAGCTTGGCCACCTCGCCGACGCGTCGAATATTCTCGATCCGGTCGGCCTCGGTAAAGCCCAGGTCGCGGTTCAGCCCGTGGCGGACATTGTCGCCGTCAAGCAGGAAGCTGTGCCGATTCATCCGGTACAGCTTCTTTTCGACCAGATTGGCGATCGTCGACTTGCCCGATCCGGACAGACCCGTGAACCACAGCAGCGCGGGGCGCTGGTTCTTCAGGTTCGCGCGCATGTCGCGATCGACGTCGCTCGCCTGCCAATGAACATTCTGCGCGCGGCGCAGGCTGAAATGCAGCATCCCCGCGGCGACGGTCGCGTTGGTCAGCTTGTCAATCAGGATGAAACCGCCCAGCGTGCGGTTGTCGGCATAGGCCTCGAACACGATCGGTTTATCGGTCGACAGCTCGACGACACCGATGCCGTTGAGTTCGAGCGTCTTCGCCGCCAGATGATCGAGCGTATTGACGTTGATCTCGTACTTCGGCTGCTGGATCGTCGCCGACACCGTCTGCGTCGCCAGCTTGAGCCAATAGGCGCGCCCCGCGATCATCGCCTCGTCCGCCATCCACACCAGAGTTGCCTCGAACTGGTCGGCCGCCTCGGGAGGCGCGTCGGCGGCGGCGATGACATCGCCGCGCGAGCAGTCGATCTCTTCGGAAAGTGTCAGCGTCACCGACTGTCCGGCGACAGCCTCATCGAGGCCGCCATCGAGCGTGACTATGCGCTCAATCGTCGTTGTTTTGCCGCTGGGCAGCACGCGCACCGCGTCCCCCGGCCTGACCGACCCGCTCGCGATCTGGCCCGAGAAGCCGCGGAAATCGAGATTGGGGCGATTGACCCACTGTACCGGCAGACGGAAAGATTTCGCCTCATCGGCGGCGGCGGCGATCTCGACATTCTCAAGATGCTCGATCAGCGCCGGTCCCTTGAACCAGGGCATATTATCGGACAGCGCGGTGATATTGTCGCCCTTGAACCCCGAGATCGGGATCGCGGTGAAGTTGGTGATCCCGATCTCGCTCGCAAAGGCGCGATAGCTCAGCAAAATACGCTCAAACACGGTCTTGTCGTAAGCGACAAGGTCCATCTTGTTCACCGCAAGCACGATATGTTTAATGCCGATCAGATGCGCGAGGAAACTGTGCCGCCGCGTCTGCGTTAGCACCCCCTTGCGCGCGTCGATCAGGATGACGGCGAGATCAGCAGTCGATGCGCCGGTGACCATGTTGCGCGTATATTGCTCATGCCCCGGCGTATCGGCGACGATGAACTTGCGCTTTTCGGTGGTGAAAAAACGGTAGGCGACGTCGATCGTGATTCCCTGCTCACGCTCGGCGGCAAGGCCGTCGACGAGCAACGCAAAGTCGATCGCCTGCCCCTGCGTACCGACGCGCTTGCTGTCGGCCTCAAGCGCCGCGAGCTGATCCTCGAAGATCATCTTGCTGTCGTAAAGCAGCCGCCCGATCAGCGTCGACTTACCGTCATCGACCGATCCGCAGGTGATGAAGCGGAGCAATGATTTTTGCTGATGCTGTTCGAGATAGGCGTGGATATCCTCGGCGATCAGCGCGTCGGTGACATAAACAGGATCGGTCATCAGAAATACCCCTCCTGCTTTTTCTTCTCCATCGACGCATCGCCGCCATCCTTGTCGATGATCCGCCCTTGCCGTTCGCTGGTCGTCGTCAGCAACATTTCCTGAATGACTTCTGATAGCGACTTGGCGTCGCTCTCGACCGCCCCGGTCAGCGGGTAACAGCCCAATGTGCGGAAGCGCACCGAACGCTCGACCGGCGTCTCGCCGGGCAGCAGCGGGAAACGGTCGTCATCGACCATCAGCAGCAAGCCGTCACGCTCCACCGTCGGCCGCGGCGCGGCGAAATAGAGCGGGACGATCGGGATATTCTCGCGCGCGATATACTGCCAGATGTCGAGCTCGGTCCAGTTCGAGATCGGGAATGCGCGGATGCTCTCGCCCTTCCCTTTGCGGGCGTTGTAGAGGTTCCACAGTTCGGGGCGCTGCTTCTTCGGATCCCAGCCGTGGGTGCCAGTACGGAACGAAAAGATGCGTTCCTTCGCCCGGCTCTTTTCCTCGTCACGCCGCGCGCCGCCGAACGCGACGTCGAAACCATGGAGGTCGAGCGCCTGCTTCAGCCCCTCGGTCTTCCACATGTCGGTGTGCAAAGGGCCATGGTCAAACGGGTTGATCCCGCGCTCCTTGGCCTCAGGGTTCTGATAGACGATCAGCTCCATGCCGCTCTCGGCGGCCATGCGGTCGCGCAGCTCGTACATCGCCCGGAACTTCCATGTCGTGTCGACATGCAGCAGCGGGAACGGCGGCGGCGAGGGATAGAAGGCCTTGCGCGCCAGATGCAGCATCACCGCGCTGTCCTTGCCGACGCTATACAGCATCACGGGCTTGACCGCGTCGGCCATCACTTCGCGCATGATATGGATGCTCTCGGCCTCAAGCCGGTCGAGATGGGTCAGCGTATCGGTCATGCCCCGCCCTTGCCGCCGCGGCGTGCGGCGATCAAGCTGTATGGCCTTTTGGCCACGCAAGCCAGACTTGTAAGGCGCCGGGTCATGCTGCGGTATCGACCCGTGTCCGCCGCCATTCGGCGGCGATGGCGGTCACCGTGTCGCGGGCATGAGCCAGCCGCGGATCGACGTCGGGCAATGCCGCCCAGGCCGGATCGACGATCAAACCCAGCTCGCGGCGGAAATCATAGCCCGCGACCTTGAGCGGAATGGTCCCCTCAATCGCCAGTGACACTGGCGCGGTGGTGATGCCGATTCCCGCTGCGACCATGCGCAGGCACCGTTCATCACTCTCGCTGCGCAGGGCAAAGCGCGGGCGCACGCCGTGCCGCGTGAAGAAGCGGCTGGTGGCATCCAGAAATTCGCACGAGCGGCGCGCAATCATCGTTTCGGCGGCGAGTTCCTCAGGGCCAACTTCGATCCGACCCGCGAGCGGATGATCGGCGGCGATGAACATCGCCAACGGCTCTTCGTACAGCGGTATAATCTGATCGCCGCGCTCGCCCGAGCGTAGCGGGACCAGCGCCAGGTTGATGCGCCCGCTGCCCAGCGCCGCGCGGAGTTCGGATTCGCTGTTCTCGATCAGTTCGATGGCGAAGCTGGGCCGCAGCGCCGTCACGATCGCCTGCAAAAACTCCCCTGAAATCGATCGGATCACGCCAAGCTTGAGTTCGGTCGCCTGCCGGTCATCCTCGCGGCCGAAATCGTCGGCGGCGCGAAATCCGCGTTCCAGATCGCGCGCGATCGGCAGGAAACGCCCGCCCGCTTCGGTGAGACGGATCTGGCGGCGGTTACGGATGAACAGCGGCGTGCCGACCAGTTTTTCCAGCTCGGCAATGCCGCTCGACAATGCCGGCTGGGTCACCCGGATCCGCGCGGCAGCTTGGGTAAAACTGCCCGCATCGACGACGGCGAGAAACTGTCGAACATGAGCGCGCTTAATCATAGATTTTACTTATGCTAAACCCCGCATCGTTTCAATTTCCATATGATCAATTTTTGGGGCAGTATCGCGCCCTGTCCTGCCCTCGATCGATAGGCTCCTCCATGCGCGCAACCCCCGACTTCGATTTCGCGCTCGGCGAAACCGCCGACATGATCCGCGACACCACCGCCCGCTTCGCCGACGAACAGATCGCGCCGCTCGCTGCAAAAGCGGACGCCGAAGACTGGTTCCCGCGCGATGAACTATGGACGCAGATGGGCGATCTGGGCCTCCACGGCATCACGGTCGAAGAGGAATTTGGCGGGCTTGGCCTTGGCTATCTTGAGCATGTGATCGCGGTCGAGGAAGTGTCGCGCGCCAGCGCCGCGATCGGCCTCTCTTATGGCGCGCACTCGAACCTGTGCGTCAACCAGATCCGCCGCTGGGGCAATGCCGAGCAGAAGGCGAAATATCTGCCCAAGCTCATCAGCGGCGAGCATGTCGGCAGCCTCGCCATGTCCGAAGCGGGCGCGGGCAGCGACGTGGTGTCGATGAAGCTGAAGGCCGACCGTGTTCAGGGCGGCTATGTCCTCAACGGCACCAAATTCTGGATCACCAACGCGACGCACGCCGACACCCTGGTCGTCTATGCGAAGACCAGCCCCGACGCCGGATCGCGCGGTATCACCGCTTTCCTGATCGAAAAGGATATGCCGGGATTCAGCATCGGGCAAAAGATCGACAAGGTCGGGATGCGCGGCTCGCCGACCGCCGAGCTCGTCTTCAACGATTGCGAGGTCTCCGAAGAGCAGGTCATGGGGCCGGAAAATGGCGGTGTCGGCGTACTGATGTCAGGGCTCGATTATGAGCGCGTCGTCCTCGCCGGGCTCCAGCTCGGGATCATGCAGGCCTGCCTCGATACCGTCATCCCCTATGTCCGCGACCGCAAGCAGTTCGGCAAGCCGATCGGATCTTTCCAGCTGATGCAGGCGAAAGTCGCTGACATGTATGTCGCGCTCCAGTCGGCGCGATCTTATGTCTATAACGTCGCCAAGGCGTGCGACGCCGGGCAGACGACGCGCTTCGACGCCGCAGGCTGCATCCTGCTCGCGAGCGAAAGCGCGGTGAAGGTTGCGGGCGAGGCCATTCAAGCGCTCGGCGGCGCGGGCTATACCAAGGACTGGCCGGTCGAGCGTTACTGGCGCGATGCCAAGCTGCTCGACATCGGCGCAGGGACGAACGAGATTCGCCGGATGCTGATCGGCCGCGAACTGATCGGTGCCGGCGCGTGATCTGGCTCTGGCTGTCGGCCGCCTTTATGGCGACGACGGCCCTGGTGCATGGCGCGCTGGGCGAAAAGCGGCTGATCCAGCCGCTGCTCGGGCTCGATCAGGGGGTGATGGGCGTTGAGTTGGCGCGCCGCGTCTTCCGCCTCGCATGGCACGCGCTGTCGCTGCTGATGCTGGTATCGGCAGCTTCGGTCGTCTGGCCCGGTACCCCGCGCGGCCTAATCCTGTTGATCGGCGCGTCATGGACCGCGACCGGGCTGTTCGACGCCGTCTATACCCGCGGACGTCACATTGGCTGGCCGGTCCTGACGGCGTCGGGCGTCTTCGCGATCCTGGGCGCGACGGCGTGAACGACACGCTGCTCACCGCCCTGCAATATTATGGCGCGGGCGCCGCGACGCTCGCGGCGTTGATCGTTTCGCTCAACCTCGGCCGCCGCCGCACCGGCTGGGCCTTTGTCATCTTTGTCACCAGCAGCATCGCACTGATCGCATGGGGCTTTTTGCAACCCGACAGCGAAGGCATCGGTTGGCAGAATGTCGCGCTGCTGATCATCAATGCCATTGGCGTCTATCGTTACCTGATCCTGAAAGATAAACCGGGCGATCTGGACAAAACGCAGGGAGAGACTGAAAAGTGAGCGCACCGGTCCTTGGCACCAATGTCGATCCCGACAGCGACGAGTTTCGCACCCGCGCCGCGCACAACCGCGCGCTGAAGGACGAGCTGTGGGCGCGCGTCGCCGAGGCGGCGCTCGGCGGCAATGAGAAGTCGCGCGAGCGGCACACCAGCCGCGGCAAACTACTGCCACGCGAGCGGGTCGAACGGCTGCTGGATCCGGGCTCGCCATTTCTCGAAATCGGCCAGCTCGCCGCGAACGACCTCTACGATGGCGAAGTCCCGGGTGCGGGGCTTATCTGCGGCATCGGCCGCGTGTCGGGGCGCCAGTGCATGATCGTGTGCAACGACGCGACGGTCAAGGGCGGCACCTACTATCCGTTGACGGTGAAAAAGCATTTGCGCGCGCAGGAGATTGCGCTCGAGAACCGCCTGCCCTGCATCTACCTGGTCGACAGTGGCGGCGCCAACCTGCCACATCAGGACCAGGTGTTTCCCGACCGCGACCATTTCGGGCGTATCTTTTTCAACCAGGCCAATATGTCGGCGCGGCGCATTCCGCAGATTGCATGCGTGATGGGTAGCTGTACCGCCGGCGGCGCCTATGTCCCCGCGATGAGCGATGAGACGGTCATCGTCCGCAATCAGGGCACGATCTTTCTCGCCGGCCCGCCGCTGGTCAAAGCGGCGACGGGCGAAGAAATCAGCGCCGAGAATCTGGGCGGTGGCGACCTGCATGCGCGCAAGTCGGGGGTCGTCGATCATCTGGCCGAGAATGACGAGCATGCGCTGACGATCGTGCGCGACATCATCAGCCACCTAGGTGCTGACACCGGGTTCGACGTCGCGCTGAAAGACCCGCGCCCGCCCAAATATGATCCCGAGCAGCTTTACGGCGTCGTCCCCGACGACGTCCGCGCGCCCTATGACGTCCACGAAGCCATCGCGCGCATCGTCGACGCCAGCGAGTTTCACGAGTTCAAGGCGAATTACGGCAGCACGTTGGTGTGCGGCTTTGCGCACATCTGGGGCATCCCCGTCGCGATCCTCGCCAACAATGGCGTGCTGTTCAGCGAGAGCGCGGTCAAGGGCGCGCATTTCATCCAGCTGGCGCAGCAACGCCGCATTCCTCTGCTCTTCTTGCAGAACATCAGCGGCTTCATGGTCGGCGGCAAATATGAAGCCGAGGGCATCGCCAAACATGGCGCGAAGCTGGTGACAGCTGTCGCGACCGCGACGGTGCCCAAGGTCACCGTACTGATCGGTGGCAGTTTTGGTGCAGGCAATTACGGCATGTGCGGCCGCGCCTATAGCCCACGCTTCCTGTTCACCTGGCCGAATGCGCGGATCAGCGTGATGGGCGGCGAGCAGGCGGCAAGCGTGCTCGCGACGGTCCACCGCGACGCCGACAAATGGACGCCCGACGAGGCCGAAGCCTTCAAGGCGCCGATCCGCCAGAAATATGAGGATGAGGGCAATCCCTATCACGCGACCGCGCGATTGTGGGACGATGGCATCATCGACCCGGCCCAGACGCGCGACGTGCTCGGGTTGGCCTTTGCTGCGACGCTGAACGCCCCGGTCGAGGACCGCGGGTTCGGCGTGTTCAGGATGTGATGACAATGATCCAATCCCTCCTCATCGCCAATCGCGGCGAGATCGCCTGCCGCATCATCCGCACTGCGCGCGAGATGGGTATTCACACCGTCGCGGTTTATTCGGACGCCGACGCCAAGGCGCTGCATGTGCGACAGGCCGACGAGGCGGTGCATATCGGGCCGTCGCCGGCGCGCGAATCCTATCTGGTTGGCGAGAAGATCATTGCCGCCGCCAAAGCCACCGGCGCCGAGGCGATCCATCCGGGTTATGGTTTCCTGTCCGAGAACGCCGCGTTCGCGCAGGCCGTCATCGACGCCGGATTGATCTGGGTCGGTCCCAACCCCTCATCGATCACCGCGATGGGGCTGAAAGATGCTGCCAAGAAGCTGATGGCCGAAGCCGGAGTGCCAGTGACCCCCGGCTATATGGGCGAAAATCAGGGGCCCGCCTTCCTCGCCGAGCGCGCCGTCGAGATCGGCTATCCCGTCCTCATCAAGGCAGTAGCCGGCGGTGGCGGCAAGGGCATGCGCAAGGTAGATGGCCCCGCCGACTTCATTGACGCGCTCGCTTCATGCCAGCGCGAGGCCGCAGCCTCGTTCGGCAACGACCATGTCCTGATCGAGAAATATATCCTGACCCCGCGCCATATCGAGGTGCAGGTGTTCGGCGACACCCACGGCAATGTCGTCCACCTGTTCGAACGCGACTGCTCGCTGCAACGCCGCCACCAGAAGGTGATCGAGGAAGCCCCCGCCCCTGGCATGGACGAGGTCACCCGCGAGGCGCTCTGCGCCGCCGCGGTGCGCGCGGCGCAGGCGGTCGAATATGTTGGCGCCGGAACGATCGAATTCATCGCCGACGCCAGCGAAGGTCTGCGCGCCGATCGCATCTGGTTCATGGAAATGAACACGCGGCTTCAGGTCGAGCATCCGGTGACCGAGGAGATCACCGGGGTTGATCTGGTCGAATGGCAGTTGCGGGTAGCGAGCGGTGAGCCGATCCCGCTGCGGCAGGAAGAGCTGTCGATCAACGGCTGGGCGATGGAAGCGCGGCTTTATGCGGAAGACCCCACCAAGGGCTTCCTGCCCTCGATCGGCACGCTCGAACTGTTCCAGCTTCCCGATCACCTCGGCCGCGTCGATACCGGCGTCTATGAGGGCACCGAAGTCTCACCCTTCTATGATCCGATGATCGCCAAGGTCATCGCTTATGGTGAGGATCGCGAGGAAGCGCGCGCCATGCTGTCGGAGATGCTGGAGGACAGCGCGATCTGGCCGGTCAAGACCAATTCGGCGTTCCTGATCAACGCGCTCGCTCATCCCGATTTCGTAGCAGGCACCGTCGATACCGGACTTATCGGCCGCGATGGCGATGCCATGACCGACGACCCCGCTCCCACGATCGAAGCTCTCACCAACGCCGCGATGGCGATCGTCCCGCGCTCGCTGCAGGCGGGCTTCCGTCTTAATGCATCCGACGTGCGCTCGGCGGCCTTTCTGCTCGATGGAAAGCGTGTCGAGGTCGAACTACACGGGCCCGGCACCGACGAGCCAGCGCCTGCGATGCTCGTCGCCGAGGGCGGTTCCGTATGGCAACTTACCCCCTGGCGCGCCGAGGGCGGCCCGGGCGGGGCAGCTGGCGACGGCGCCATCCTTTCCCCCATGCCGGGCAAAGTCATTGCGGTAGAGGTCGCTGCGGGTGACATGGTGACCAAAGGCCAGAAACTGCTCACCCTTGAAGCGATGAAGATGGAGCATAGCCTGACCGCGCCGTTCGACGGCGTGGTGGCCGAACTCAATGCGACGCCGGGCGCGCAGGTGCAGGTCGAGGCATTGCTCGTGCGGATCGAAAAGGACGAAGCATAATGGCCGGCAAATATTTCGACGAATGGGCGATCGGCGACACGCTTACCCACGACATTCGCCGCACGGTGACGGAGACCGACAATCTGCTGTTTACGGTGATGACGCACAATCCGCAGCCGCTGCACCTCGACGTCGAGGCGGCGAAGGCGTCCGAGTTCGGCCAGATCCTCGTCAACGGCACCTTCACCTTCAGCCTGATGGTCGGGCTGTCGGTCGGCGACACGACGCTCGGCACGCTCGTCGCCAATCTCGGCTACGACAAGCTGGTGATGCCCAAGCCGGTGTTTATCGGCGACACGCTGCGCGCAGAGAGCGAAGTGATCGGGTTGAAGGAGTCGAAATCGCGACCCAACGCAGGGATCGTGACCTTCCTCCACCGCTGCATCAACCAGCGCGATGAACTTGTCTGCCAGTGCGAGCGTTCGACGCTGGTCCAGCGGAAGGCCAGCACATGAGACTACGTTCCCTCCTCTTCGTCCCCGGTGACCGCCCCGAACGCTTTGCCAAGGCGGCGGCATCAGGCGCCGACGCCATCATACTCGATCTCGAGGATTCGGTGTCGCTCGCGAACAAGGATGCCGCGCGCCATGCGATCGCCGACTATCTGGCGGGCGCGCGCGAAGTCTTCACGCTGGTGCGCGTCAATCCACTCGACGGCCATCTGACCGCCGCCGATGTCGCCGCGATCATCGCCGCCCGGCCCGACGCGATCATGCTGCCGAAGGCCGAAGGCGCGCCGAGCATCGCGCAGCTCGATACGATCATGCGCAGCGAATCGCCGCGCGACGCTTCGCTGCCGCCGATCCTGCCGATTGCGACCGAGACCGCCGCGGCCATCTTTACCCTTGGCAGCTACCGCGAGACAAAGGACCGCCTGCTTGGACTGACCTGGGGCGCCGAAGACTTGCCCGCCGCGATCGGCGCGACAGCTAATCGCGAGGCCGATGGCAGCTACACTGCGCCCTATGACGTCGCGCGCGCACTGACACTGTTTGCTGCCCACGCCGCGGGCGTCGCCGCGATCGATACGGTGTTCCCGGCGATCAAGGACGAGGCCGGACTCGCCGCCTATGCCGCCCGCGCCCGGCGCGATGGCTTCACCGGCATGATGGCGATCCATCCAGCACAGGTGGAGGCGATCAACGCCGCCTTCACCCCGAGTGCCGACGAGGTGTTGCGCGCGCAGGCTATCGTCGATGCCTTTGCCGCCAATCCCGGCGTCGGGGTACTGCAGGTCGATGGCAAAATGGTCGACGCCCCACACCTCAAACAGGCGAAGCATATTCTGTCGCTCGCAGACTAAGCGTTCGTCAGCCTTTTTTGCGCCGAAAAGGCCGATGCCGCTTCATCCAGCTGCGCCCGCGGTGCCAGCTCTTTTTGAGCCCGCGCTCGGTAAAGCTTTCGAACATCGCATCAGGGCTGGTCGGGTCGAGCATTTCATTGTCGGCAATGAATTCGTCGAGTGGTCCGGGCGCGACCAGGTCGAGCAGTTCGAGCGACCGCCCGTCACCGCGCATGGATTCGATCGTATCGATCAAGGATCCGGTACGCTCGAACGTCGCCGCGATGTCTTTCTCCATCACGCCCAGATGCTCAGCCATCAGCGACTCGCGCAGGCGCGCGATGATCGGCTCGACGCCCTTGTTCGCTGCCAGTGCCGCATCGATCGTCACATCGCATTCGCTGTCGAGCCCCATCGATCGGTTGTTCAGGTTCGACGATCCAATCCGGAGCAGGCGGTCGTCGACGATCGCGGTCTTGGCATGGACATAGATGGGGTCGCCGCCCTTGGTATGCGGAACATAGACTTTCAGCCGGTCACCATGCCGCGACTTCGCAATTGAGCGCACCAGTTGCACCCGCGCCGCGTCCATCGCCATCTGTTCGAGCCACCCGTCGGCGGTCTTGGGCATCACCATCACAAATTCGGGTGGATCGTCTTCGTCGAGACGCTCGGCAATCGCCGCGGCGATCGCGCCGCTGGTGAAATATTGATTCTCGAAATAGATAAAGCGCTGCGCGGCGGCGATCATGTCGAGATAGAGTTGCTCATTCTCGCGCACCTCTTCGCGGCCGTCATATTCGGCGCTGGTGCGTGAAATCGCGACATCGACATCCTTGAAATCGGCATCGAGATCGTCGGGCCAGTTCTCGCCGGTGCCGCTCAGGTCACGAAGTGGTTTGTTCGTCGCGCGCTGCCAGCGTTCATTGCCGAGTTCCGCCAGCGCGGTTCCGATCGGTCCCGACAGGATCATCGTCGAATCGTGCCAGGGCATATAGCGTTTGCCGTTGGGGCCGGTGCGCCGGGGATCATCGTCGACGTGGTCGCGGGTATCCCAGCGCGTCGAGCTGACATCGATGCCGCCGCAGACCGCCAAATGATCGTCGAACACCGCGACCTTTTGATGATGGCTGCACCCCACGGGATGCGCGCTGTCGAGCCGGAAACTGATCGATCTGGTGATTTTCCAGCGCAGGATCATCGCGACGATCGATGGCACAAAGAAGTGCTTCAAGCCGCCAAAATTCCAGCGCAAAATGTCGATGTCGCGTTTCGGTTTATCCTTGGCGAGGCGGAGAAGATAATGGCCGAGCGATTCGCCATTTCCCTGCTCATCGGGGATCAGCGGAATGCGCGGATCGAAGTCCCAGCCGATCAGCAGGATACGTTCCTTGGCGCCCGCCATCAACCGTTCGAGCAGCGCGTAATAATCGGCGGCATCGACGATCATCCGTGCTTTGTTAGCGCGTTCAATGCGCCAGCAATTGCGCCCTTCGACGACGATGGGGGCCAAGGTCTGCGGGCGTTCGGGGTCGCTCATCGCCGACGCCACGCATGGCGTCGGCAAAAGTTCCTTCGGGCGCGATCAGGCGGCGTAAAATTGTTCCGGGGTCAGCGCCATCATCGCTTCGCTGCCCGCTTCGATCTTGCGGCGCAGCGAACCGGCGTCGGGCAGGAACCGTTCGCCAAAGTGGCGCGCGGTGACCAGCTTGGCTTCAAGGAACGCCTTGTTGCCGCGCCCTTCGGCGAGCGCCTTCTGCGCCGCTTCGGCCATCATCAGCCACATCGACCCCAGCGCGACGATCCCCATGATGTGCATATAATGATGCGCGCCGGCGCCGATATTGTTGGGGTTCGCCATGCCATTCTGCATGAACCACATCGTCGCGGCCTTCAGTTCGCCATTGGCCTTTTCCAGCCGCCCGGCAAAATCGGCGAGCGCTTCATTGTCCTTGGCGCGCGCGCATTCGGTGTCGATGATCGCAAAAAAGGCCTGGATCGCACGGCCGCCATTCTGCGCCAGCTTGCGTCCGACCAGATCCATCGCCTGAACGCCGTTGGCGCCTTCATAGATCATCGTGATGCGGGCATCGCGGACATACTGGCTCATGCCCCATTCCTCGATGTAGCCGTGGCCGCCGAACACTTGCTGCGCGTTGGTCGCGACGTCATAGCCCTTATCGGTGCCATAGCCCTTGATCACCGGGGTGAGCAGGCTGACGAGGTCGTCCGCTTGCTGGCGTTCTTCCTCGGTCTCGGCAACATGCGCCAGATCGACCTGCAAGGCGCCCCACAGGCACAAGGCGCGCAGCCCTTCGACGGTGGCCTTGGCGTCCATCAACATGCGGCGCACGTCGGGATGGACGAACAGCGGATCCGCCTTTTCCCGCGGGTCTTGCGGCCCGGTGAGCGCGCGACCTTGACGGCGGTCCTGCGCGTAGCGGACGGCGTTCTGGAACGCGATATCGGCCTGCCCCAGCCCCTGAATGCCAACGCCAAGCCGCGCGGCGTTCATCATCACGAACATCGCGGCGAGGCCCTTGTTTTCCTCACCGACCATCCAGCCCTTGGCGCCGTCATAGTTCATGACGCAGGTCGAATTGGCGTGGATGCCCATCTTGTGCTCGATCGACCCGCATTGCAGCGCGTTATGCTCACCCAGTGAGCCATCGTCGCCCACGAGAAACTTCGGCACGATGAACAGCGAGATGCCCTTGACGCTGTCGGGCGCGTCGGGGGTTTTGGCGAGCACCAGATGAATGATGTTCTCGGTCAGGTCATGCTCGCCCGACGAAATGAAAATCTTGGTGCCGGTGACGTCATAGCTGCCATCGCCGTTCGGGACCGCGCGGGTGCGGATCAGGCCGAGGTCGGTGCCGCAATGCGGCTCGGTCAGGTTCATCGTCCCGCCCCACTCGCCCGAGATCATTTTGGGTGCGTACAGCGCCTTCTGTTCATCCGACCCCTTGACCAGGATCGCCGCGACCGCGGCCTGCGTCAGTCCAGGGTACATGGCAAAGGCCTGGTTCGCGGCCATGCGATATTCCTCGACCGGGAAACCGACGACGTGCGGTAGCCCTTGCCCGCCAAATTCTTCCGGCTGGGTCAGCAATGTCCAGCCAGCCTCACAATAGGCGTCGTAGGCTTCCTTGAAGCCCTTCGGCGTCGTCACCGATCCGTCGTCGTGGCGCGTGCAGCCCTCCAGATCGCCCGACTGGTTGATCGGGAACAGCACTTCCTCGCAAAATTTTCCGGCTTCGGTCAGCACCGCCTCGATCATGTCGGGGGTCGCATTGGCGAAACCCGGCAGATTGGCGTAGCGCTCGACCCCGAGCACGTCGGTGAGGAGAAAGAGGCTGTCTTGCACGGGGGCGCGATAGACGGGCATGGGAAATCCTTCTGAAAATCAGCTTCGCAATGTCACTTGCCTGGGGAGAGGCTCAACCGACCTTCTGGCCGGCGTCGACTTTTTTCACCATATCGATGAACCGCGACAATTCTTCGACAGCGCTATCGATATCGTCGCGCTGCCGCTGCAACAAGCCGATGCGCTGTTCGCATTTTTCGATCGTCACCTGACGTTGCAGCTTGCGGCCGTCGCCGACGTCGTAAAGGTCGATCATCTCGCGGATATCGGCCAGGCTGAACCCTGTGCGCTTGGCACGCAGAATCCACGCCAGGCGCGCCCGGTCGCGCTTCGAATAGATGCGCGACAATCCCTTGCGCGACGGGCTGATCAGCCCCTCATCTTCATAGAAACGCAGCGCACGCGCGGTGACTCCGAACTCGGTCGACAAGTCGGTGATGCTGAATTGTTCGCGGCCCAAATGATCGGGCGTGTCGATATGGGCGTGGCCATATGGTTCGGTCATGCCGATGAAACTAGTTTCCGTTGACGTGAACGTCAAGACCGGCAAATCGGCCTGCTTTAGGGTCAGTCAAACCCCGCAAGGTTGCTGCATATTGCCCTGTCGATCGCGGATCTGCAAGCCCCGCGCATCATCGGCCGACCAGCTGGCGCGCGGCAGTCGCAAGCCCGACAGCGAGGCGCGGGCGGGGCAGATTTTGGCGCATTGTGGCGGCAAGCTTCCGGGCAGGCGCAGTTCATCTTCTTCTTCGGCGACCAGCGCATCGCAGCCCTCCGCTCCAGCAAAGCGCATGCGCCAGCCTTCACCTTCACGCACCATCGTTCCGCTCGCCGAACAGGATAAGGTGGTTCCAAAAGCGGCGGTCACTGCAAAGCGCCATTGCCCAGCGCCGTCGGGAACCACGCACATCGCGTCGCGGCCCAGGTCGTGCGCGCGTTCGAACACGCCGACCGGCGTCGCGGCCTCGGGGCTCACAACGCCGCGTTCGCGCGCGGCGATTTCCAGCGGGTTGTCGGCATCGATCCCCTGCCCGCTCCGATCGGGCGCATGCCGATCGCACCCGCCGACGAGCAAGATGCCCAGCACCAACGCGAACTTAACTTTGTGCATCATCGTCCAGAAACGTCAGCGCCCCGTCCGCCTCGACCCGGCGATAGAAGCAGGAACGGCGCCCGGTGTGGCAAGCGGGGCCGGCGGGCGTCACACGCAGCAACAGCGCATCCTGATCACAGTCGACGCGCATCTCGACCATCCCCAGCCCGTTGCCCGACGTCTCGCCCTTGCGCCACAACGCCGAGCGCGATCGCGACCAGAAATGCGCCTGCCCGGTCGCCTGCGTCCGCTCGATCGCCTCGGCATTCATATGCGCTACCATCAGCAGCACCCCGGTTTCGGCGTCGGTGACGATCGCGGTCACCAGGCCTGCCGCATCGAAACGCGGGAGAAATCGGTCGGCGGTGTCGCGCTGCTGGTCCATAATCCGCGCTTTAGAGCAGGAGCCAAGCCCCTGTCACCCTGTCGTTCGCGCGGCTGATGACAATATCGTGAATATGGGGGGCGACATTTGTGATTGCCGTCCCTATATGCGCGCCAGTCACTGCCCTCGTTGCTGGACCATCATGCTCACCACACACCCTTTCGACGACGACAAACTCCGCGAGGAGTGCGGCGTCTTTGGTATTCATGGCGCCGACAGCGCCGCTGCGGTCGTTGCACTGGGCCTGCATGCGCTGCAGCACCGCGGCCAGGAAGCCGCAGGCATCACCGCCTTCGACGGCAAGGAATTCCATACCCACCGTGCCATGGGCCATGTCGCCGGCAATTTCGACCGCGACGAGATCATGCGCCAGTTGCAGGGCGGATCATCGGTCGGCCATGTCCGCTATTCGACGACCGGCGAAACCGCGCTGCGCAACGTCCAGCCGCTGTTCGCCGATCTGTCGACGGGCGGCTTTGCGGTGGCGCATAATGGCAATATTTCCAACGCGACCGCACTGAAGAAGGTGCTCGTGCGCCGCGGTTCGATCTTTCAGTCGACCAGCGATACCGAGGTAATCATCCACCTCGTCGCAACGTCGAGCTATCGCTCGCTGATCGACCGGTTCATCGATGCGCTGAAACAGGTCGAGGGCGCCTATTCACTGATCTGCCTGACCGCCGAGGGGATGATCGGCTGCCGCGATCCGCTCGGCATCCGTCCGCTCGTCATCGGAAAACTCGGCGATGCGCATATTCTGGCATCGGAAACCGTCGCGCTCGACGTCGTCGGCGCCGAATTCGTGCGTTCGGTTGAACCTGGCGAACTGGTAATCATCCGCGATGGCCAACTGACCTCGCACCGGCCTTTCGCTACGCAGTCGGCGCGCCCGTGCATCTTCGAATATGTCTATTTCTCGCGCCCTGACTCGATCGTCGATGGCACCAGCGTTTATTCGGTGCGCAAGGCGATCGGTGCCGAACTGGCGCGCGAAAACCCGGTCGATGCCGACCTGATCATCCCGGTCCCCGATTCGGGTACCCCTGCCGCGATCGGTTACGCGCAGGAATCGGGTATCCCGTTCGAACTCGGGATCATCCGCTCGCACTATGTCGGACGCACCTTCATCCAGCCGGGCGACAAGGTTCGCCATTTGGGCGTCAAGCTCAAGCACAACGCCAACCGGGCGCTGATCGCGGGCAAGCGCATCGTGCTGATCGATGATTCGATCGTGCGTGGCACGACCAGCCTGAAAATCGTCCAGATGATGCGTGACGCGGGCGCCGCCGAGGTCCATATGCGCATCGCCAGCCCGCCGACCCAGCACAGCTGCTTTTATGGCGTCGATACCCCCGAGCGCGCCAAGCTGCTCGCGGCGCAGATGACGGTCGGGCAGATGGCGAATTTCATCAACGCCGACAGCCTGTCCTTCGTTACCATCGATGGCCTCTATCGGGCGCTGGGCGAGGCCAAGCGGACCGACGACGCGCCTCAATATTGCGATGCCTGCTTTACCGGCGACTATCCGACCACGCTCACCGATTTCGATGAGCATGGGCTGGAAGATCAATTTTCGCTGTTGGCCGAACGGGTTGTCTGACATCATGACTATCAAGACTGAAGAATTGGCGGGGCAGGTTGCGCTCGTCACCGGGGCGAGCCGTGGCATCGGCGAAGCGATTGCCGAAGCGCTGGCGGCGCGCGGCGCGCATGTCGTGATCACCGCACGCACCGCAGGCGGGCTCGAAGCGCTCGAAGACCGGATCCACGAGGCGGGCGGCGCCGCGACGATCGCGCCGCTCGACCTGACCGACGGCGACAGCATCGCGCGGCTGGCGAGCGCGATGGCCGAACGCTGGCAACATCTCGACATGCTGGTACTCAACGCCGCGATGCTCGGCACGCTGACCCCGGTAGCCGCGATCGACGGCAAGGAATTCAACAAGCTGCTGACGCTGAACCTGATCGCCCAGCAGGCACTGATCGCCAATTTCGATCCGCTGCTGCGCCGCGCCGCGAACGGCCGCCTGCTCGCCCTGTCGAGCGGCGTCGCGCGCGAACCGCGCGCCTATTGGGGCGCCTATGCCGCATCGAAAGCGGCGTTCGAAACGCTGGTGACCAGCTACGGTGCCGAGATGCGCAACATCTCGACGGTCCGCACCGCGATCCTTGACCCGGGGGGCACCCGCACCCAGATGCGCGCCCGCGCCTATCCCGGCGAAGACGCCAAGAGCATCAAGGACCCTGCCGCGGTCGGCGAATTTGTCGCCAGGCTGATGGTTGACGGCTTCGACAGCACCGCGTTCCACGCTTTGCCCAAGGTCATGGAAAAGGCTTAACGCCATCTTTGTTTTCCGGCACTAAGGCAGCCCGACAAGACGGGTTGGCAAGGGTGCTGGAATGACCAAGGATATTCTGCGATCGGCGATCGCCACGGTAATCGGTATCGTCGTCGCATTTGGGCTGATCGGGCTGGCGCAATATGCCGGCAGCGAAATTTCACCGTCCGAATATGACCTTGAGACCGGCGAGATACTGATCCCGATCGGGTCGACGATCGCGCTGATCGTCGGTTGGTTCATCGGCAGCTTCGCCGGGGGGTGGCTATCGATGCGGATATCGGCAGGAACCGGTGCTGGCTGGATCGTAGCCGGGTCGGTGATCGGCGCCGCGCTCTATCGCGCCGCCACACTTGCCGACACTTGGTGGATCATGGCGCTCGGCGTCGCAGTGCCGCTTGTGGCCGTGTGGTTGGCCCAGCGCGCAACGGCCAACGTCGCCGACCAATAGCCCGTCGCCCCCCCGCAGGGGGGGGCGCCCGGATTTTTTTTCTGCGTAGCTGCGCAAACGCCCGAGCGGCCCCCGCTAAGGCGGGGGCGACGGGTTTACTTCGCCGCTTCCTTGTCCACCGCCGCCTGCACGCTCTTGTAAAAGGCCTCGCGCGCCGCGCCGACACCCTCGGGATCGGTCGCGGTCGGCCAGTTTCCATTCGACGCAATCACCAGCTTTCGTTTGGGATCGATGAAGATGCCCTGACCAAAAATGCCTTGTGCGGCAAAGCTGCCGTCATCGTTGGTCCACCATTGATAGCCATAGCCACGCCCCGGAATGTCGATCCCCGCCTGTTTGGTCGTTGCCGCGGCCATCCAGTCGTCGGGGACGACCTTCTGCCCGCCTGCGACGCCGCCGTTGAGCATGAACTGCCCGAACCGTGCATAGTCCTTGAGGCTCGCCGACATGCAGCAACCGCTGATCTCATGCCCCGTCGCGCCCAGCATCCACATCCCATCCTGTTCCATGCCGAACGGCTTCCAGACCTTTTCGGACAGATATTGCGACAGCGTCTTGCCCGTCGCACTCGACACGAGCACGCCGATCAGATTGGTTTCGCCGGTCTTGTACACCCACTTCGACCCCGCCGGCGCTTCGCGCGGCAAGGTCTTCATATAGCTGACCGTTATGTCCTCGCCTGCGACAGGCTTTTGCATATTGAACTGCGCGACATCGGACTTGGGATCGGTATAATCCTCGTTCCATTTGACCCCCGAGGTCATCGTCAGCAACTGGCGCACCGACACGTCGTCATAGGCCGAACCCTTGAGTCCCGGGATATAGACCGTAACCTTGTCGTCGAGGCTCTTGATATAACCGTCCTTCACCGCCGCCCCGACGAGGGTCGAGGTGAAGCTTTTCGCGACCGAAAAGCTGGTCCAGCGTCCTGCGGCGCCATAGCCAAGCGCATATTTTTCCAGCCGGATCTTGCCGTCCTGCACGATGATCAGCCCCGCGTTGCGCTGTTTCGCCATATAGGCATCGACGTCGGCGCCAAGGTCGAGCGGCTGGCCCTCAGACAGCGGATAGACCGATCCGCCCGCCTCGACCGTGTTTACGACGACTTTGGGGACCGTTTCCATCGTCCGAAAAGCAGCGTCGCGTTGATCCTGGGTCCAGAACAGCACATTCATATCCTTTGGCAGCGTGTCGGTCGTTTGGGTGGATGCGGGCGCGTTGCACCCCGCCGCCGCGGCGCACAAAAGCGCCGCTGCCAAATATTGTCGCATAATATGCCTCTCCCCCGTTTTCAGGCTGTTTTTTCAAGCGTCACTTGCGCGACGTCGATACCGCCGCCGCGAAATCCGCCCTCGCAATATTGCAGATAATAGCGCCAGAGCCGCACGAAACGGTCGTCGAAGCCCGACGGCAACTGGTCGGCCGCAACCGCCGCATCAAAACGCTCACGCCACTGCCGAAGCGTTTCGGCATAATCCTCGCCAAAGCGGTGAACCTCGCGCCACGCCAGCCCGCGCGCTTCGGCAAGCGCCCGAAACCGGCTTTCGGAAATCAGGCAGCCGCCCGGAAAGATATAGGCCTGGATGAAGTCGCTGTTCGCCGCATAGCGTTCGAACAGCGCATCGTTGATCAGGATATACTGGATCGCCGCTTTGCCACCGGGGCGCAGCAGCCGCGCGACCGCATCGAGATAGGCGGGCCAATAGGCCTGCCCGACCGCTTCGACCATCTCGACGCTGGCAATCGCATCATATGGTCCGCGGGCGTCGCGATAGTCGCACAGCTCGATACGCGACCGCGCTGACAGGTCGACCGCAGCAAGCCGCGCATCGGCGATCTCGGCCTGTGACGGCGAGAGCGTGATGCCTGTGTAGATGACATCGTGCCGCTCGACCGCGCGCTCGGCGAGCGCGCCCCAGCCACAGCCGATCTCGAGCAAGCGACTGCCCGATCGCAGGTCGAGCCGGTCGAGGATGGCATCGACCTTGCCCGTCTGCGCCTCCTCCAGGGATTGCCCCGGATCGGCGAACAATGCGCTCGAATAATTCATCGCATGATCGAGCCACAAGCGATAGAAATCATTGCCCAAATCATAATGGGCATGGATGTTGCGCCTCGCCCCGCGACGGTTGTTGTGGTTGAGCAGGTGCGCGATCTTGTTGAGCCAGCGCAATGGCCCGCGCGCCCGCGCCACATCACCGAGTGATTCGCCATTGCGCATGAACAGGTCGAACAGCGGCACCGGGTCGGGCGAGGTCCACTCGCCCGCGTCCCACGCGCGGTACCAGCCCACCGATCCCGACATCGCCAGCCGCGCCAGCGCCGCCCAGCTGTGCAGGTGAACGACCGCCGCTGGCCCGTTCCCGCGCCCGCCCAGCAGGCGGACGCTGCCGTCGGGCGTGTGCACCTCGATCGTGCCCAGCGCGAGACCCGCGTCAATCCGGTCGAGCAGCCGATGAAACAGCCCCGCGGGCGCCAGCGCCAGCAGCCGCGCGAGCGCCCCGCCGCTGCGGTAGGCGCGGTCGGCGCGGAGCAATTTCTTGCCGCGGCGCGGGCTGACATGCGTGTTCATAGCGCCTTCCTGCCCCAAAGTCCGGCGCCTGACAATCAGTTGCCGCGCGCCTTCATGACGTCATAGGCGGCCAGCGCGCGTTCGCGCGCTTCGCGGTGGCCGATGATCTTGGCAGGATAGGATCGCGGCCGCTGTCCGAAGCTTTCGGGATCGTGGATCGCAGGTTCACTCAACACGGCAAGTTCAGGCACCCACTGGCGAATATAGGCTGCGGCATCGAACTTCTCCGATTGCGTCAGCGGCGCCATGATGCGCGGGAACATGTTGCTGTCGACTCCGCTGCCCGCCACCCACTGCCAGTTGACGGCATTGGAGGCGTAATCGGCATCGACCAGCGTGTCCCAGAACCATTGCTCACCTTGGCGCCAGTCGATCAGAAGATGCTTGATAAGGAAGCTCGCGGCGATCATCCGCACCCGGTTATGCATCCAGCCCGTTACCCATAGCTGGCGCATCCCGGCGTCAACGATCGGATAGCCGGTGCGCCCCTGTTGCCAGGCGGCGAGATCGGCATCGGCCGCCGCCGCGCTGCGCCATGGCAAAGCGTCGTCGAAGGCTGCGCGCGCGCTGCGCGCGCCATAATCGGGAAATTGCAGGATGATGTTCTGCGCATAATCGCGCCACCCTATCTCGCCGAGGAACACATCGACCGAGCCCCCGGCGTCGGCGGTGCGATGCCAGATGGTGGCGGGCGAGACTTCGCCGAAATGCAGATGCGGCGACAAGCGCGAACTGCCCTCCTGCGACGGCAGGTTGCGGCCGCGATCATAATCCGCCGCCTCGTCAGCAAACGCCGCGATCCGCTTACGCGCCCCCGCCTCGCCGGGCTCCCATTCCGCGGCAAATCCGGTGGCCCAATCGGGCTTGGTTGGTAGCAAATGCCAGTCGGCGAGCGTGTCTGAAGCAGGCCATTTGTCGGGCGCCGCAATCTCGCGCGGCCGGTTCGACGGGCTCGGCGGTGGCATATGCTCCTTCAATGCCCGCCAGAAGGGCGTGTAGATTTTGTACGGCGTGCCGCTCCCGGTCGTCAGCGATCCCGGCGGCAACAGGTAATTGCCATCATGGCATTGCAAATCGAGCCGCTTCGCCACCGCTTTTTCGGCGTTGCGCCACCATGGTTCGTAGTGGCGGAGGCAATGCACCGTGCTCGCTCCGCTTTCTTGCACAATCAGAGCGAGTTGCTCTTCACACTTCCCGCGCCGCAGGATCAGTCGCGACCCCATTTCGCGCAGGCTGGCGTCGAGGCTGGCGAGACTGTGGTGCAGCCACCAGCGCGACGCCGCGCCCATCCGGCGATGCTTCGGCGTATCATCGTCCAGAATGAACACCGGGATCACCGGCCCAGCCGCGGCCGCCCCCCCCGGCCCCCCCGCGCCCGCCGCCACTTGCGCCGCCGTACCCCACCGGCGATGGGCGGGGCGGAGCCACAGGATGCTCGGCGCCGTCATTGGTCGTGGGTAGCAGTGTCGGGTGCGGTCAGCCGGACCTGGAAACGATCCTGCGCCAACGGATGCATGAAGCGCTGGTCGCGCAGCAAGATTGCGTCACCCTCCTTCTGCGCCACCGGCATCCGCGCCCAGAACAGGAACGCGCGCGCATCAGGATCACCCATCAGCCACCGCTCGATCCGCGGGTCATCCATGCCGGTTGGCCGGCCGCTGATGTCCAGATTACCGCCAATGCCGGGGGTATAATTGCCGCTCCCGTACCGCTCGGCGGTGCGCCAGAAGATATCGCGTTGCCAAAAGGCCAGCGGCGGCGGACTGGCCACCACCAGCGCGTCCCGATATCCGCTCGCTGCCAGCGCGCTCGCCGTGGTCCGTTCGGCAGCGCCGGTGATCAGGCCATTGGCGAAAATATAGGCGCAAATCGCGGTGAAGCCGACCCACGCGGGCCACTGCCAGTTTGTCGCCCCGCCCCGCTCGCGGCGCAGCGACAGCCACACCGACAGGCCCAGCGCGATCCATATCCACAGGTCGATGATGAAGATCGTATCGCCGTAAAACCATGGCGATGAAAAAGGCTCGAGCAGGCGGATGCCGTAATTGTTGAGCCAGTCGAGCGCCGGGTGGCTGAGGCAACCGATATAGGCGAGCGCCAGCAGCCAGCCCTTGTCGATCGGCGGCCGTCCGGCGGGGCGTTTGCCGCGCTTCGTCTGCCAGCGATCGAATGCCAGCATCGCCGCCCACAGCAATATCGGCAAGACCAGCATCGCGATCGGACCGTGCGTGATCCCACGCCGAAAGCCCAGATGCTGGACCCCGTCGAGCCACGCCAGGCAAGCGGCATCGATGTCGGGCAGGTTCGCCGCCAGAATCAGCGTCGGGATCGCCAACCCGGTCTTTTTCTTGAGCCCCATCTGGCCGAGAAGCGCGCCGACGAGGCTGTGGGTCAGATTATCCATCGCCGCTTGGTGGCGTGGATCGATCCGCTTTGCAATCCGCTATCCGGACCGGATCACGATCGTCTAACGAACGCCAAGCGCGCGGCAACTAGAGCTCGGGTCCGCCCTCGGTCACCGTCCACGTCTGGCCCTTTTTGAGCAGGCTCTGCAGGTCGGCGGTCTTGCCTTCGGCTGCCGCCGCATTCTGGCGCCAGACGTCGGCCTCGAAGGTCGGGCGCGGATCGTCGTACAGCACCCCGAGCGCCATCGGGAACTCGCCAAAGCGCATTTCAACCAGCATATGCGCCACGCTGCGGTTGGTGACGTCATGGACGATCACCCCCGCGGCCTGCCAGTCGCCATCGACGACGTCGACGGTCTTGAGATGCAGCGCCTCGGCATCGAGCGCGATGCCCTTCGTGCCTTTGGCATAAAGCATCGGTTCGCCATTCTCGAGCCAGAGCTGGCGATCCTCGGCGCCTTTGGGCGCCGCGAAATCCTCGAACACGTCTTTGTTATAGACGATACAGTTCTGAAAAATCTCGATAAACGCGGCGCCCTTGTGGGCGTGCGCTGCTTTCAGCACTTCGGGCAGCTTCTTCGACACGTCGAAGCCGCGCGCGACGAAGCGCGACCCGGCGCCGAGCGCAAAGGCCGCGGGCTGCGCCGGGCGGTCGACCGATCCATAGGGGGTCGACGGGCTGGTCGTGCCGACGCGGCTGGTCGGCGAATATTGGCCCTTGGTCAGCCCGTAGATCTCGTTGTTGAACAGCATGATCTGGCAATCGAGATTGCGGCGGATCAGGTGCATCGTGTGGTTGCCGCCGATCGACAGCCCGTCGCCGTCGCCGGTGACGATCCACACATCAAGGTTCGGGTTGGCGAGCTTCAGCCCCGTGGCAAACGCCGGTGCACGGCCGTGGATCGTGTGAAAACCATAGGTCTCCATATAATAGGGGAAGCGCGACGAGCAGCCGATGCCGCTGATGAACACGGTGTTCTCGGGCGCGGTGCCGATTTCGGGCATTGTGCGCTGCACCGCCTTCAAAATCGCATAGTCGCCGCAGCCAGGGCACCAGCGGACTTCCTGATCGGTTTCCCAATCCTTGAGCGTCGTCGTGCGCGCGATGGTGGTCATCTCGTTCATGCTAGTGCCTCCTCGATGGCGGCTTCGATTTCGGCAATTGTGAAGGGTTGGCCCGACACCTTGTTCACCGGCTTGGCGTCGACCAGATACTGGTCGCGCAGCACCGTCTTGAGCTGCCCGGTGTTCATTTCGGGAATGATCACCTTGTCATAGCTTTTGAGCAGTTCGCCCAGATTGGCGGGCAGCGGCCAGATATGGCGGATATGGATGTGGCTGACGTCGGCGCCCTCGGCGCGCTTGCGGCGCACCGCCTGATGGATCGGGCCAAAAGTGGAGCCCCAGCCGACGACCGCGAGCTTGCCGCTTTCCGCACCGAGTTCGACAATCTGGTCAGGCACCTTGATGCCGTCGATCTTGGCCTTGCGGATGTCGGTCATCGCCTGGTGGTTCGATGCCTCATAATTGATGTGGCCGGTGTCGATTTCCTTCTCGATCCCGCCGATGCGGTGGAGCAGGCCGGGGGTGCCGGGCTTGACCCACGGACGCTTGAGCTTTTCGTCGCGGCCATAGGGCTTGAAACCGCCTTCCGGCACTTCGGTCAGGAATTCGACCGGGAAGGCTTCGTAGGTTGTAAGATCAGGCACCGCCCACGGCTCGGCGGCGTTGGCGATATAGCCGTCGGTCAACAGGATCACCGGGGTCATATATTGCACCGCGATCCGCACCGCCTCGATCGCGCATTCAAACGCATCGCCGGGCGAGCGCGCCGAAATCACCGGCATCGGCGCATCGCCGTTGCGGCCATAGACCGCCTGATACAGATCCGACTGCTCGGTCTTGGTCGGCAGGCCGGTCGAGGGACCACCGCGCTGCGAATTGACGATGACGAGCGGCAATTCGGTCATGATCGCGAGGCCCATCGCCTCGCCCTTCAGCGCGATGCCGGGGCCCGACGAGCTGGTGACGCCGAGCGAGCCCCCATAGCTGGCGCCGATCGCCGAACAGATCGCCGCGATTTCATCCTCAGCCTGAAAGGTCGTGACGTCATATTCTTTCAGCCGCGACAGATGATGCAGGATCGCCGACGCGGGCGTGATCGGATAGCCGCCAAAGAACATCGGCAGCTTGGCTAGCTGCGCGCCCGCAACGAGGCCGAGGGCAATACCCTCGGCGCCGGTCAGCGTGCGATAGAGCCCCGGCGCGGCGGGCGCGGGATCGACATGATGCTGCTTGAGCGGCCCCGCCAGTTCGGCGGTCTCGCCGTAAGCATGCCCCGCGTTCAGCGCCGCAATATTTGCCGCTGCCAGATCGGGCGCCTTGGCGAATTTCGCATTGAGCCAATCGACCAGTGGTGCGCGGTCGCGGTCGAACATCCACAGCGCCAGCCCCAGCGTCCACATATTCTTGCAGCGCAGCGCTTCCTTGTTGCCAAGGCCGAACGGCTTCACGGCATCCATCGTCAACTGGCTGATGTTGAGCTTGAGCAATTGCCACTTCGCCAGACTGCCATCGTCAAGCGGGTTGGCGTCATATTTCGCCTTCGCGAGGTTGCGATCGTTGAACTCGCCTTCGTCGGCGATGATCAGTCCGCCTTGCTTGAGCGAAGGCACGTTCGTCTTGAGCGCCGCCGGGTTCATCGCAACGAGCACGTCGGGCGCATCGCCCGCCGTGTCGATCGCCGACGACCCGAAATTGATCTGGAACGCCGACACGCCGAACAACGTGCCTTGCGGCGCGCGGATTTCGGCGGGGAAGTCGGGGAAGGTCGCAAAGTCGTTGCCCGCGAGCGCCGAAGACAGGGTGAATTGACCGCCGGTCAACTGCATCCCGTCGCCGCTGTCACCTGCAAACCTGACCACGACTGCATCCGAAAGGGGGGACGTCCGTTTGTCGGTTTCGCCCGCTACCGCTGTCGCCATTTTATTTTCTGCCTTGAATCTTGCGAACCTGTGACGCTGGCCTAGGCCTGTGGGCGCGATGCCGCAATTCAGAAAAAATTGTGCGCTGCAAACTTCAAACGCCCGAATGGGTTTCTAATTGCCATTGAATTATCCCGCGCGATGCCGAATAGCTGCGCCGATAACAAAGACGCAACGGCGAAGAGGGACCAGCAGGATGACCGACGGCACCACCCATTACACCCGCCCCGACGTGGCGATGTTCCTAGCTTTCCTCAATGCGCAGGAAGGCCCCAAGATGGAAGAGTTGCCGCCCGCCGAGGCGCGCGAGATGTTTCGTATGATGGCCAAGATGGCCGATGCCCCGCGCGGCGAGATTGCCAAGGTCGAGGATCGAACAATTCCCGGCCCCGCGGGCGAGATTTCGATCCGCATCTATGACAATCGTCCTGACCGCGAACCTGGCCCGGTGATGGTCTTTTATCACGGCGGCGGCTGGGTCATCGGCGACCTCGACACCCACGATGCCTATTGCGCCGAAGCCGCACGCCTGCTCGACATGCCCGTCATCGCGATCGACTATCGCCTCGCGCCCGAACACCCCTTCCCCGCCGCGCCCGACGATTGCGAAGCGGCGACGCGCTGGGTTGCCGATAATTTCCCCTGCACCGGGCTCGTCCTGTCGGGCGAAAGCGCCGGCGGCAACCTGACCATCGCGACCGCGCTCACCCTTCGCGACAAACCCGCGTCGAAGCCGGTGATTGCTATGCACCCCATCTACCCGGCAGTGACGACGCACGACGACTGGCAAAGCTACCGCGATTTCGGCGAAGGCCATCTACTGACAACCGGCAGCATGACGTGGTTCGGCAATCATTATGCCGCCGATCCCGCCGATTATCGCGCGTCGCCGCTCGATTTCCCGGCTGCGGGCCTGCCGCCAACATTGCTCATCACCGCTGGACTCGACCCGCTGCGCGATCAGGGCCGCGCTTACGCCGCCAAGCTGATCGAAGCGGGTGTGCCGACGACCTATCGCGAAGCGGCGGGCAGCATTCACGGCTACATCAATCTGGCGCAAGGTATCCCGAGCGCCAAGGACGACATCCGCGGTGCGCTGACGGTCTTGAAAGCGATCGTCGCCGACGCTAGCGGGACGGCATGATCGATCCCAGCACGCTTCCTTACCGGCCCTGTGCCGGCGTCATGCTCGCCAACCGCGACGGCCTGGTCTTCGTCGGCCAGCGACTCGATACCTCCAGCGAGGCGTGGCAGATGCCGCAGGGCGGAATCGACGATGGCGAAGATGCCGAAGAGGCAGCCATCCGCGAACTCGGCGAAGAAACCGGCATTCATGGCGGGCTGGTCGAAATCATTGCGCGCAGCCGCGAGGAATATTTCTACGACCTGCCCGACCATCTGATCGGCAAGATGTGGGGCGGCAAATATCGCGGCCAGCGCCAGCATTGGTTCCTGATGCGCTTCATGGGCGAGGACGGCGACGTCAACATCGCGACCAAGCATCAGGAATTTCGCGCCTGGAAATGGGCCCAGCTGAACGAGGTCGAGAAGCTGATCGTGCCGTTCAAGCGCGTGCTTTACCGCGGACTGATCGAGGAATTCGGTCCGCTGGTCTGATCGCGCAGCGCCAGCGCAGTACGAAACACATCGGCGAACATCTCGGGGGTCAGACGGCCGGTGTTCGTATTGTAACGCGAACAATGATAGCTATCGACCAGGTGGCGCCCATCAGCCAGCCCATGAACGGCGCCATGACCGAAAGGATGCGCCGCTGGCCGCACTCCAGCCGCTCTCAGCACCGCATCATGCGCGATCCGCCCCAGCGCGATAATCACGCGCACACCGGGCAAGGCGGCCAGTTGCTTCTCGAAAAATGGCCGGCAATTCATGATCTCCGCGGGGGTCGGCTTATTCTGCGGCGGCAGGCATTTGACGCTGTTGACGATAATGGCACCGTCGAGCGTCAGCCCGTCGTCGACCCGCGCATCATATCGGCCTTGGCTCAGCCCGAACTCGGCGAGCGTGGCGAACAGCAGGTCGCCCGCATAGTCGCCGGTGAATGGCCGCCCCGTCCGGTTGGCGCCATGCTTGCCCGGCGCCAGCCCCGCAAAGGCGAGCCAGCCGTCGGGATCGCCGAAGGCATATACCGGCGCGTTCCACCAATCGGGATGTTCGGCCTGGCATTCTCGCCGAAAGGCGACGAGCCGAGGGCAGCGCGGACAATCGCGCGGCGGCTCGGTTTCGGGCAACGGGCTGTCAATCTTCACCCATCTGCGATAGGCGCGGGGCCATGAGCAACGCAATGCCGCTTCCTCTTTATGCCATCGGGCTCGGGTCGAACCGGCGCCACGCCCGCTTTGGCGATCCGCGTGCGGTATTGCTCGCTGCACTCGCCGCGCTCGAAAGCGACGACATCGAGGCCGTCGACGCCAGCCCGATCATTGCCAGCGACGCGCTCGGCCCCTCGCGCCGCCGCTATGCCAATGCGGTTGCGCTCGTTGCAACGACGCTGAGCCCACCCGAAATGCTCGCAAGGCTGCACGCGATCGAAGCGGCGTTCGGCCGCCGCACCGGACAGCGCTGGAGCGCGCGAACGCTCGACCTCGACATTCTCCTCTGGTCGGGCGGCATCTGGTCCGACAATATGCTCACCATCCCCCACCCCGCCATCGAAAAGCGCGCCTTTGTTCTTGGCCCACTGCGCGCGATCGTTCCCGAATGGCAGCATCCGCTCCACCGCCGCAGCGTCCGCCAACTCGCCGCACGGCTCGCACGTCCAAAGCCGGTTGACCGGGGCGCAGCGGCGCACTAGGGCGACGGCTCACTTCGCAAGCCGCCTTTGCGGTGCCGCGATGGGCCCTTAGCTCAGTCGGTAGAGCAACTGACTTTTAATCAGTAGGTCGCTGGTTCGAACCCAGCAGGGCTCACCATTTTTTCCCGGTTTGTCGAAAGTGGACGGCGCGGCACGGCGCTTTTGACAGCCGCGGATATCAACTGCAGCCGCCGCGCGATTGCCCCCGCCATATTGTTGCGTTCGTTACCGGTGAATTTACCGATTGGCTTGATAAGGGCCGCGTTGGCGGCGCATGTACGCCCATGTACTGATGCGGCGGCCACGACGGGGACGGAATTTGACGACACTCATCACCGGTGCGGCAGGCTTTATCGGCATGCATGTTGCGGCGGCGCTGCTCGCGCGCGGCGGGCGTGTGATCGGCATCGACAACTTCACGCCCTATTATTCTCTCGAGCTCAAACGCGCCCGCGTCGCACATCTTGCGGCACATTATGGCGACCAGTTTGTGTTCAAGGATGTCGATTTCGGTGACGCGAATGCGCTCGCTCAGACGCTGGCCGATGCGAAGATCGATCGGATCGTGCATCTCGGCGCGCAGCCGGGTGTGCGGTATTCGCTCGAAAATCCGGGGGCCTATATCCACTCGAACATCTCCGGGCATGTGAATATTCTCGAACTGGCGCGTCACCGGACAGTTTCGCACCTCGTCTATGCGTCTTCGTCGTCGGTCTATGGGATGCGGAGCGATACGCCATTTCGGGTCGCCGACAGGGCCGATACGCCCATCTCGCTCTACGCCGCGACGAAACGCGCCGATGAGTTAATGAGCGAAACCTATGCCCATCTCTTCCGCATCCCGCAGACCGGACTGCGCTTTTTTACCGTTTATGGCCCGTGGGGTCGCCCTGACATGGCGGTCTGGAAGTTCACCGAGGCGGTGCTGCAAGGCCGTCCAATCGATGTTTACAATCACGGCGACATGCTGCGCGATTTCACCTTTATCGATGATATCGTCAATGGCGTGGTGCTGGCGCTCGACCGCCCCCCTGACGACGACAATCGTGAAAAGCCGGGCGGCTTCATCACGCCCCACCGCCTGTATAACATCGGCAACAACCGCCCCGAACGGCTGACCGACCTGATCCAGGCCATCGAAGTCGCCTGCGACCGTAAAGCGCAAATCAATCTGCTGCCGATGCAGGATGGCGACGTCTATCAGACCTTCGCCGACATCGACGATATCAGCCGCGACCTCGGCTTCGCGCCGACGACCCCGATGGCCGTCGGGATTCCCGCCTTTGTCGATTGGTATCGCAAGGACTGGTCGCAGCGGACGCCAGTCACCGGATGATCAGCGAATTGACCGCCTCAAATGGTGGGACGGAATGGCTTCGTCAGGGCCGCTTGGCGAACCAGATCAGGTGATATCCGCCCTTGCCATTGGCGCGGGCGCGAACCTTGACTTCCTCGACAACAAAACCCGCGGCGATCAACCGGCGCGTAAAATTGGTGTCGGGTGCCGCCGACCATATCGCGAGCACGCCGCCAGGCTTCAGCGCCGCTTTGGCCGATGCAAGACCGGTCACGCCGTAAATCTGATCGTTGGCGGGGCGCGTCAACCCATCTGGGCCATTGTCGACGTCGAGCAAGATCGCGTCGAAAGCTTCTCTTGCAGCGCTCATGGCAGCAGAGACATCGGCGACAACGACGTCGACCCGCGGATCATCAAGACAGGCTGCCGCAAGCTCGGCCATCGGTCCGCGCGCCCACTCGATGATTTCCGGGACCAATTCGGCCACGGTGATCCTGGCCTGTGGTCCGAGCATGGACAAGGCTGCGCGCAAGGTGAACCCCATGCCAAAGCCGCCGATCAGCAGCTGGGCCGTGCCCCTGTCGCGCAGCCGATCGCAGCTCATCGTCGCGAGTGCCTCTTCGGAGCCGCTCATCCGGCTGCTCATCAGTTCGTTGCCGCCCAGCGCGATGATAAACTCGTCGCCACGCCGAAACAGGCGAAGTTCGCCGCCGCCCGGCACCGCGGCGGTGCCGATCAGTTCGCGGATCTTCACTTCGCGTCGCCCGTCATGTCGTCGTTCCTTTGACCGTTCGCTCCCCCTTACCCGCTTCTTGCTTTTTGCCAACGCAGTGCGCGCGGCGGATGGCGAATGGACAATATCTTGGTAGGGGGTTCGATGTAGAGTGCTGCGTCAAGAGGCGGCACCGATACCCGCGTGGAGGCAGAACATCCGATGAAGACCCTATTGACCGGCGGCGCGGGTTATATCGGCAGCCATGTCGCGGCGGCTTTGGTCGCGGCGGGTCATGACGTGGTGTGTTTCGACAATCTCGCCAATAGCGACGCCGGCGTAATCGACCGGCTCGAGGCGATCACCGGTAGGGCGATCCCCTTGATAGTCGGCGACATCCGCGACGGCGATGCGTTGCGCCGCGTCATGACGGATCAGGACCTCGAAGCCGTCATCCATTTTGCTGGACTGAAGGCAGTCGGCGAATCGGTCGCCGAACCGATCAAATATTATGACAATAATGTTCGCGGCACGCTGTCGCTGGTGCAGGCGATGACCGATTGCGGCGTCAAGACGCTCGTCTTTTCATCGAGCGCAACCGTCTATGGCCAGCCGCGCTATCTGCCGCTCGACGAAAATCACCCGACGTCGGCAACGAATCCCTATGGCCGCACCAAGCTGATGATCGAGGAGATGTTGAGCGACATCGCGGCGTCCGACCCCGAATGGCGGATCGCGACCCTGCGCTATTTCAACCCGGTCGGCGCGCATGACAGCGGCCTGATCGGCGAGAACCCGAATGGCATTCCGAACAATCTGATGCCTTTCATCAGCCGCGTGGCGGCCGGTAGGCTTGATGAGCTGTCGGTGTTCGGCAACGATTATGACACGCCCGATGGCACCGGCGTGCGCGATTACATCCATGTCGTCGACCTCGCCGACGGCCATGTTGCGGCGCTCGGCACGATCTCGAAGGCCGAACCTGCGCTGTCGACTTGGAACCTTGGCACGGGACAGGGCTATTCGGTGCTCGATATGGTACAGGCGTTCGAGCGGGTGAACGGCGTCCGTATCCCCTATCGCATCGCGCCGCGCCGCGCCGGCGATGTCGCCAGCTGCTACGCGAGCCCCGAACGCGCCGCGCGCGACCTTGGCTGGACCGCGCAGCGCGATCTCGAAGCCATGTGCGCGTCGAGCTGGAGCTTTGAGCGCACGTTGGCGATGCGCAATTCGGGCTAGCCGAACCAGCCCGCCGTCTGGGCGAGCACCCACAGGCCGATCAACAGGAATAGCCCCGCCGCGATCATCCGCACCTTTGCGAGATCGACGCGCTTGAGCAGTTCATGGCCCAAGAAGATCGCCGGGACGTTGGCAATCATCATGCCTAGAGTCGTACCGGCAGTTACCGCCACGACGTCATGATATTGCGCGCCGAGCGCAATCGTCGCGATTTGCGTCTTGTCGCCCATTTCAACGAGAAAGAAGGCGACGAGTGTCGTGAGGAATGCGCCGAAGCGCGGCTTGGGGGCATCCTCGTCTTCGAATTTGTCCGGGATCAGTGTCCACGCCGCCATCGCGATAAACGACAGGCCGACCGCATAGCGGAAGATAGCGCTATCGAGGAAGCTGGCCGCTGACGCGCCCAGCAGCGCCGCGAGGGCATGATTGGCCAGCGTCGCGACCAAGATGCCGAGGATGATCGGCAGCGGCCGGTTAAACCGCGTTGCGAGCAGCATCGCGAGCAGCTGCGTCTTGTCGCCGATTTCGGCGAGCGCGACGACGGCGGTCGAGGTGAGCATGGCTTCCATCAAAAAACTCCGGGGCCGGGCGGCTTACGATTCCAACGGACATCGAACCCACCGCCCGGCCCGGACGAAGGTCGATGCCATTGGTCTCGCCCAAGCGGTCTCCCGCTTCCACCGCACCACGACCTCTCGGCCGAGTATGTTGACACGGTGGCCCGTCCGGTCGGACGGCTGGCTACTCCCCAGATGACGGGGGCGGGTTAGACTGCTTGTCGGCGCGAGGCAAGTCTCCCGATGCGGTCGCGGCGGCTTCTTCCGATTCGGCGATATCGGCATCCATCGCCTTGGCGCGCGCCTCGATTTCTTCGGCCGCCTTGTCGTAGCGCGCCTCGAAATCGGGCTCGTCCTTGCACCCCGCGAGCATCAGCAACGGCAGCAGGACCATCGCGCCACGCATCAATAATCCTTGCGGTAGCGGATGCTGAGGTTCGACTGGCCCGAGCCGCCGGCCTGACTGAGTAGTGACAGCGCCCGGGTCAGGCTGATCTCGAGCTGCGTTGCGGTGTAGCCACGCGCGTCGGTGATGACCTCCAGATAGATATCCTTGGTGATATATTGCCCCGCAGCGAGCGCGGTGCCGCGCCCGACGGTGTCGTCGGGACCGAGCACGCGCAGCCGGTCTATCCCGGTCGCAGACTGGAGCGCGCCAAGCGGGCTCAGTCCCCCACCGCCGCTGCTTAGCGTATTGAGCGACGAGGCTAGCTGCACCGCCTGGAGCGGCGAGAGCGTCGTGATCGAATCGCCGAACAGGATGCGCGAGACGATCTCGTCCTGCGGCAGGCCGGGGACGCTGGAGAATGCAATCTGCGGGTTGCTGGCGCGGCCGGACACGGCGACGTTCACCGTCACGGTCTCGATCGTGTCGCTCGCCAGCAGGCGGATCGCCGGATCATAGGCATCGCCGGTCGGGAAGGTCACGCGGCCCTCCTGCAATTCGAACGACCGTCCTGCAAATCCCAGCGTCCCGCGAACCAGCTCGATTTCACCCGTCACGCGCGGCGCCAGCGTTGTCCCGCGCAGGACGATGTCGGCCATCCATTCCGATTCGAGCCCCATGCCGCTGACATAGATTTCATCCGACGCCTTGAGCGCGATATCGAGGCGGATCAGGTCAAACAGGCTGCCGCCGACCGCAGCCAGTCCGTCGCCGCTGATCCGTTGCCGCCCCGCCGCAGGCTTGCGCCTGATACCGGTCAGCACCGGCACCTGCGCCGCGCCCTCGCGCACGATGCGATAACGGGTTTCGGGCAGGCGCAGGCTGCCCGACAGCAGCGCCGCCTGTCCCGCGACCTTTTCGAGCAGCAGATTGCCCGTCGCGCGCGCCGCAATATTCTCGCTGCGCGCGAGCCGCGCATTGTCGAGCGTCATCGCGATGTTCATCGGATAGCCGTCGGCCTGCGCCAGGCTGATATAGCCCTTCGCTTCGACCTTGCCCTCGCCCGCGGTCGCGGTCAGCTGTTCGATCTCCAGCCGGTTGCCCGTAAAGCGACCCGCCACGACCATGTTGGTCAGCCGCGTGCCATAGGTCTGGTTTTCATAGACCATGTCCTTGCCGCGCACGACGCCTGACAGGCACGGATCGGCAACGCTGCAGCTGAAGTCGGCAGCAACCGCGATCGGTCCCGACACGCCTTGTTCGGCGGGACCGGCAAAGGAATAGAGCGTGTCGGCAGGGCCGTTATAGCGAATGCCCCCGCCGAGCGGCGCGGCGCGCAAACGCGTTATCCAGTCACCGGCTCCCGGCCCCAGCGGGCGTAGCGACGCCTGCATCCGCCCGATCACGCTGCCACGCTTGCGCATCACCGCGCGCGCCTCGCCGCCGTCGCTGAGCAGCTTGCCCGCAAAATTGACATCGACCGGCTGGCTGACCGACGCCGCGGTTGTGCGGGTAAAGCCGGTGATCGTCAGCCGCGCATCGGCGCGCGGGAAACTTTCCGAGCTTGCCTGCTCGAAATCGAGGCTGCCGGTTGCGCGCCCACCCAGCCCCATGTCGGGATAGACGGCGTTGAGGATCGCCATGTTGACGCGTTCCAGCCGGCTCTGGACCATGATGCCCTCACCGAACCGCCCGGCCACACGCACGCTGCTGCCGCGGCCCAGATTGACCGTCGTCGGCAGCAGTTGATAGCCATCCGCGCCGGGGATAATCCGCGCGGGCGAGGTCGTGCGGAAGTTGACCCCAGTCGCGCGGCCCTGCACCGACGCGCGCCACAGCTCGGGAGTCAGATCAGCATTGGCGGCGATACGGAACGGGACGCCGCTGGTGCCTTCAACCAGCGCCTGCGCCTTGCCGCGCCCGTCGCGATAATCGATCTTCACCCGCCCGACGGCGATGTCATATTCGCGGATGCGCGTCTGGGCGATCTGGATGTCGGCGACGACATGCGGTGTATCGTACAGCGTGACGTCGGCATCGACGATCGCCGATCCCACAGCGAGTTTGGCCGGCCCGGGCAGCACGACATCATTGGCGCGAACATTGATCGCCGCTGCCTGATATTGGCCCGCGGCGCTCAACCGGACGAGGCCGCCCAGCCCCTGCCCCGATGCATTGAGCTGGCCGACGAACGGCCCCGCGCTGCTTTGCACCAATCGCCCGTCAAACCCGATACCCGAAAGATCGCCGCGCGCGATGTCGATCGTCAGCGGACCGGTTGCGGTGAGCAGCACGACATCGGCGGACAGCGGTCCGTAGTCGGTGTCGCCCTTCGCCGCGAGGCGATAGCCATTCGGCGCGCCATTGATTTCCGCGACCAGATTGGCAAGGCCGATACCAAGCCCGGGACGTTCGGCGGTCAGTGTCGCGCGCGGATCGCTGATCGTCCCCGCCAGCTGGACACCAAGCGGGCCGTAGTCGGTGGAACTGGCGCGCGCGGTCAGTCGCACCTGTCCGGTCGGGGCATAGCTTCCCTGCCCGCTGACGATCCGCAGCAACGGTGAGGTCATCCGCAGATTGGCGAAGCGGACGATCCCGTCGGTGCCATAGCGGACGTCACTGGTGGCGACCGCATTGCCGCCGAGCAGGTCGCGGACCCCCGAATTGAACAATTGTGTCGAACGCGCGCGAATGCTTCCGGCGATCGCAAAGCCGCCGTTTGGCGCAGTTTCCAGATCGGCATCGGTGTCGATGTCGAAAATGCCAACGCTCTCGATGCGATAATCGTTGATCCGTCCGTCAATCGCCCCGGTATAAAAACCCCGGTTCAGGTCGGCGATAACGATCGCCTTCGCATCGATGCGCGGCGAGCGCAGGCGCAGATTGTCGCTGAGGATACGACCATTGCTGTAGGCGAGATCGCCGTCGAGCCGCACCTGCACCAGCGTTCCGCCCGCGACCGCGTCGAGGCCGCGTATCCGCGCCGCGCGGCCCGCAATCGGGATGATGACCTGATCGGTATCGACCCGCGCCTTGCCTGACAGGGTCAATGTGTCGACGACGATGTCGTTGACTGCGAGCGCATTCGCATTCGCCTGATAGGCGATAGTTGGCTGGTCGAATGCCCCGTCCAGCGTCGCTGTCGCCCGCACGCCATCGGCACGAACCGACGGCGCAATGGCACCGGGGCGGAGCAGAACGAATGCCAGCTGCAAGGCTTCATACCGGCTATTGCCCAGATCGAGCCCGCCGCTCACCCCCAGGCGGAAGGCGTCGGACGAGAAGCGACCATCGAGATCCGCTTTGCGTTCGTCCAGTCGCGCGGTCAGGTCGATCGCGGTTTGCGGCCCCAGCAGCGCCGCCGTCGCCCCCGTGAACAGCCGCGACGCCTGCGCGCTCCCTTTGACCGCAAAGGTACCATTACGGCCCGTCAGCGCCAGCCGTGCCAGCGGCGCGGCACCAAGATCGGCAGTCAGATTACCGTTCCACACTTTCCAGTCACCACGTCCCGCCAGCTTGGCGGTCAACGGCTCTTTGAAGCCGCCCATTGCCGCGATCACACCGCCCTGCGGCGCCGTCACGTTCATGGTGACGTCAAACCGGTTCGCTTCGGGTACGGCGTCGAGTTGCAGCGCCAGCGTATCGCCCTTGGCATTGGCGCCGATCGTCGCGGCATTGGCGGTGATCTGGGCGCGCCGATCGGCAATGGCGATCTTTGCCGCCAGCCGTGCTTCCTGCCGCTCACCGGCGACGGCGGGGTCAAAGATGAAACGATCGACCCGCAGCGCGCCAATGTCGATATCAAGATCGGGCAGCAGCGGCTCGCCCGTATCGGGCACGACCTTGAATGCGGGGATTTTCCGCATCGTCATCGTCGCGGCGGTCGCTGAGCGGACATCGACATGGTTGGCGAAATAGCGGAGCGGACGCCAGTCGACCCTGACCTCGGGCGACTCTAGGAACACACCCTTGGGATCGGACAAAGTAAAGTTGCGGATGACCATTTGGCCATAAAGCGACCCATCGAGCCGCCCGATCCCAATCTTCATGCCGTTTTCGAATTCATATTTCTCAACCTGGGTGACGACGAAGCGCCGCCCGGCATCGCTGTTGAGCCCGATCAGGAACAGCGCGAACAGCAGGATCAGCCCCAGCAACGTCAGGCCGATCCAGCGGAGGATCGTCATGGGCCAATTGCGCGCCTTTGCACGCACCGCGGCATCTACCGCCACGGGCGCGTCATCGGCCATCAGAACGCCTGCCCGATCGAGACATAGACACTTACCAGCGCTTCACCCGGCTTGCGGCCAATCGGCGTCGCGACGTCCAGCCGCATGGGGCCAAAGTTGGTGTAGTAGCGCGCCCCGATGCCAGCGCCAAAGCGCAAGTCCGAGAAGGTCGGCGTCGAACCACGATAGACCTGGCCCGCATCGACAAAGCCGACGACGCCGAAATTGCCGAAACGATAGCGCCCCTCGAACGCCGCTTCGGCGACGCTGCGACCGCCGATCGGGTCGATGTCGGGATCCTTTGGACCAAGCTCCTGATAGCCGAAACCTCGCACCGACCCGCCGCCACCCGCATAGAAGCGCCGCGACGGCGCCAACCGCTCGCGCGCCGCGCCGAGGATCGAGCCAACCCGCACGCGCCCGGCCAGCACGATGTTATCGGTGACCGGATAATATCCGCTGACGTCAAGGCGGGCGCGGGCGTAGGGCGAAAATTGCCCCGCGAGCGACCCTTCTGGCTGGATGAGCGCGGTTACGCGAAAGCCCTTGGTCGGATCGAGCAGGCTGTCGGTGCGGTCCATCCCGACCTGCCCCGTCAGCCCGAAGATCGTATAAAAATCGCGGTTCCGCTCTGCGCGCGCGAAGTCATAATCATCCTCGCTCGTCGCAATCAGTTCGGCACCGAAGGCGTATGTGAACCTCTTTTGCCAGATCGGAGTCGAATCATAGCTGACGCGCGCTGCGATGCGCCCCGTGATCGCGTTGAACGCGTTGTAATCACTCCGCGTCGCTTCGGCGACCAGTTCAAAAGTCCGATCGCGGCGTCCGGCGTTCGAACGGCGCAGCGTCGCGCCGATCCCCTGCTCCTGCGTCCCCACCACGCCGCGAAAGATCAGCGCGCCTTCAGGCGGCAACAGGTTGCGGTGCGTCCAGCTGCCCTCGACGCGCAGTCCTTCGCCGGTGCCGTAACCGGCGCTGGCGGCCAGGGTGCGCGGCGGCCCCGCTTGCTGCGTCACCAGCATCGTCACATATTCGGTATCGTCGCCTGCGCTTTCGCCGGTAGGCTGTGGCTCGGCCGCGACGGTGGCGAACAGGCCCGTGGCAACCAGTGCCTGCCGCAGATCATCGACCTTGCGGCTGTCGTAAAGATCGCCGCGCTTGAAGCGCGCGAGCACTTCGACATGCTCGGCGTCGAACGCCAGATCACCGGTCGTTTCGATGCCGCCGAAGCGCGATCTTTTGCCGATGTCGACGGGCAGCGTGTACACGCCGTCGCCAGTCGCCCCATCGAGCAGGATGTCGCGCTGTCCTATCTCGGCAAAGGGATAACCCTCTTCGGGCAATTTGAGCGCGATGGCTGCCTCGGCGCCCTGGACGCGCTGCGCGACGATCGGTTCACCGACGCTGAGCGGAAAATTGTCGGCGATCAGGTTCGGCGGTACGGTGGGATCGGCCTTAAGAATGATCTCGGCCAGCTTATATTGCGTCCCCGGTTTCACATCGATGAGCGCCGTGATCGGGCGGCGCTGACGCGGTTGGCCAGCCTGGACTTCTTCGCGTTCGCCGCGCTCGATCCGGGTATCGACCACCGCATCATAATAGCCTTCGGATGCCAGAATGCGCTGCATCAGCTCACCGTCGGCGCTCAAACGCGCGCGCAACATCGCCGCATTGTCGGCCTTGCCATCGCCGTCATACAGCGCCGACAGGTCGCCAAACAGGTCGGCCAGATCGACATCCGTGCTTTCGTCTGCTGCTGCCAGGCCGTTGACCTGCACGTTATAGGCAACGCCCACATTCTCACGGTCGTCCTCGGCCTCGGCAAATTCGACCGGTTCTACATCGAAATTTTCGAGCGGCGGCAGCGGCGCCGCGAGTTCGCTGTCGGTGATCGGTGCATCGCCGATGACCTCCCACGCATCGCCGTCGGCCAGCGCCGGGACCGGCACGCCCTCAACCGTGGGCGTTGGAGCATCCCCTGCCGCATCGGATGTCCTCGCCGCATCGGCGGCCTGGCGCTTTTCAAAGTCGGCGATCGATTCGAGCGGCCTGTTGAGCTCAGGATCATCCTCCGCGAATATCTGCGGGATCGCCTTCTCGAACTCCTCGTCGCTGATGATCGGCGCTACTTCGGGGAACGGAACATCGGGCGGCGGCGGGGTCGGTGCAGCAATTGCCGCTTCGGAAGTCGGTTCGACCGTCGGCACAACCTGCGGCGGTTCGACCGGCTGGCCAATCGCCGCGGTCGACCAGGCCAGGCAGCAAGCCGACGCCGACGCGATCAACAAGGGTCGCGCCCGCCCCAGTCGCATCAGGTGATAATCACGGGAAGTTTCAGGGTTTTGCATCTGTCGGCCGTCGATACGGCATCTCTGGCTGCCCCACAGCGGCGGCGCAACCCGTTTCTATGCTGCCAAAGTCCCGAATCCGGCTCATTTCGTCGCAAATCCCCTGTCAGCCGGATCGGCTGCACGCGATCAACGAGTCTAGGGTGATCGGGTTCCGCGCATCAGCTATCGACGCCAAACAGATCGCGGCTGTAAACCTTGTCTTCGACATCGGCCAGTTCGTCGGTTACGCGGTTGGCGATGATGACATCGGCCTCGGACTTGAACGCGGCAAGATCGCGCACCACCCGCGAGTTGAACAGCCGTTCGTCGTCGATCAACGGTTCATAGACGATCACCTCGACCCCCTTCGCCTTGATCCGCTTCATCACCCCCAGGATGCTGCTGGCGCGAAAATTGTCCGACCCCGCCTTCATCGCCAACCGGTGGATGCCCACGACGCGGGGGCCGCGTTTGAGCACCTCCGACGCGACGAAATCCTTGCGCGTCGTGTTCGACGACACGATCGCCTGGATCAGATTCTGCGGCACCTCGCTGTAATTGGCCAGCATCTGCTTGGTGTCCTTGGGTAGGCAATAACCGCCATAACCAAAGGAGGGGTTGTTATAAAAACTGCCGATCCGCGGGTCGAGGCACACGCCCTCGATGATCTGGCGCGAATCGGCGCCGTGCATCGCAGCGTAAGTATCGAGCTCGTTGAAGAACGCGACACGCATCGCAAGATAGGTGTTGGCGAACAGCTTGATCGCCTCCGCCTCGGTATTGCCCGTGTGCAACACGGCCGTTTCGGGTTTCAGCGATGCTGCGAGCAACAACTGCGCAAAGTGCGCCGCGCGCGGGTGCGTGTTGCCGACAATGATCCGCGACGGATGGAGATTGTCGAACAGCGCGCGCCCTTCGCGGAGGAATTCCGGAGAAAAGACGATCGCGTCGGTGTCGTGCTTGGCGCGCATCCGGTCGGTGAAGCCGACCGGTACCGTCGATTTGACCACGATCACCGCATTTGGCGCCATCGTCAACGCATCGCCAATCACCGATTCAACCGAGCCGGTGTTGAAATAATTGGTGTCGGGATCATAATCGGTCGGCGTCGCGACGACGACAAAATCGGCGCCCTCATAGGCAGCTTGCTTGTCGATGGTTGCCGTCAGATCGAGTTTGCGGTTCGCCAGATAATCCTCAATCTCGGGATCGGCGATCGGGGAACGGCGCGCATTGATCTCATCCACTTTATGGCTGTCGATATCGAGCGCCACAACTCGATTATGCTGTGCCAGCAGCACCGCGTTCGAGATACCGACATAGCCGGTGCCGACGATTGTGATTTTGACCGGATCGTTCGGCACTGGTACTGTTCTCCTGTGATGGTTGCCGCCCCCTAACAGCCGGTGCGAGATCGCTCAACCGCGACGCTGTCTGTGCTGCGACGACTAAGCCGCGATCAGGTACCGCAAAAGGTTTTGTAAGGGTCGGCGTCAATTGGCGCCGGCTGCGCGAAAGCAGCCCACTCGGCGCGCTCGACATATGGGTTCTGCACGACCTCCAGAAGTTCGGTCCATGGCGCCATGTCCCCTGCCTCCGCCGCAACCAGCGCGGCCTCAACGAGATGATTGCGCGGAATATAGAGCGGATTCACCGCGTCCATGGCATCGGCGCGTTCGAGCGGCGCGATCGCTTCGCGTTCCAGCTGCGCCCACCAGTCGGCTATCCACGGCGCCATTGCCTCAGCATCGGGCAGCAGCGCCCGCAGCAAATCGCCATCGCCGCGCAGCAGCTGCGCCAGCGCGCGGAAAAACGAGGTGAAATCGACGGCATGCTGTTCCAGCTCGCCGAACAGCGTATCAATCAGCTGCTCATCGGCCTTTTTCGCCTGCCCCAGCCCGAGTTTCTCGCGCATTTCATCGAGCCATTGCGCGCGAAAACGGGCCGGTATCGCATCGACCAACGCTTTGGCGGCGTCCACGTCAGCAGGATCGACGGCATGAATCGCGGGTAGCATGGCCTCGGCAAAGCGCGCCATGTTCCAGTGCGTGATCTGCGGCTGACGGCCATAGGCATAGCGGCCGTTCGCGTCGATCGAACTAAAGACCGTGTTCACCGCAAAACGATCCATGAAGGCGCAGGGACCGTAATCGAGCGTCTCGCCGCTGACAGCGACGTTGTCGGTGTTCATCACGCCATGGATGAAGCCCACGCCCATCCAGCGCGCAACAAGCTCGCATTGCAGACCGAACACGCGATCGAGCAGCGCGAGGTGCGGGTTGGCAGCCTCAGCCAGCTCGGGGAAATGGCGGTTGATCGTGTATTCGGACAGCTGGATCACATGGTCGGCGCCAAAATGCGCTGCGAAAAATTGAAAAGTCCCAACTCGGATATGGCTGCTCGCCGCCCGCGTTAGCACCGCACCCGGATGCGACCGTTCCCGCTGCACTCGATCCCCGGTTGCCACCGCTGCGAGCGACCGCGTCGTCGGCACGCCCATCGCGGCCATCGCCTCGGACACGAGATACTCGCGTAGCACCGGTCCGATGGCAGCCTTGCCATCGCCGTTACGCGAGAAAGCCGTTGGGCCGGATCCTTTGAGTTGAAGATCGAACCGCGCCCCGTCAGGAGCCACAATCTCCCCCAAGAGAAGAGCACGACCATCGCCGAGCTGCGGGGAGAAATGACCGAACTGATGTCCGGCGTAAGCAAATGCGAGGGGATTTGCACCTTCGGGTGTCTCTTTGCCCGAAAAGATGGCGGCAAGCTGGCTTTCGGTCATTCCCTCGGCCGCGATCCCGAGCCGAACCGCCAACGCATGATTGAAGATCAGGGGGTCGGGGGCAGAAGGCTTCGCCGCATCAGCGGGCGAGAAAAACCCGTCCATGGAATCGTGGAAGCTATTTTGGAACGCGAAATTCATGCCCCCTATGTCGAGAGTTGACGTCATGAATGCAAGTCGCCTCGAGGCGCCTCGTTATGCAACGAAAACGCGCCGTAGCTGGCGCTCGGGCTCACCGGGCCGCAACGCTGATGTTGTGATTAATCCCTTCGAGGAGGCTTCCCTTCGGAACCGTCATCGGAATGGTTGAGTGGCAGTTGCGAAAGACGAGCCGTGTTGGCTCGTCGACGTCCCACTTGTAAGGAACTCCAGGTCGGAAATGCGTAAAATGAACCGATTCAAACGCGATGAGACCGGCCGTGTTGCGCGCTTTCAAAATATATTCGTGGCAACCCTCGAAATAGCCACCAACAAGGGTAATCAAGTGAGCATTTGATAAATCGAGAATTGCCCTACCCAACGAACCTGCACCTTCGAAACGCCCTCCAATTACCAGAACGTCCTCAGCACCAGCCAGTTTCATTGCAGAATTACGAATATTTTTGAATTCGGGTTCACGAAACGTGTTTCGGTTAACGACAGCATTTTCGCATACGATGCCATAAGTCGATGTGTCGAAGAGTATCCGGTCAAACAAG
Source organism: Sphingopyxis sp. (assembly GCF_019459305.1). Classification (GTDB taxonomy): domain Bacteria; phylum Pseudomonadota; class Alphaproteobacteria; order Sphingomonadales; family Sphingomonadaceae; genus Sphingopyxis. The sequence continues at coordinate 57,669 of NZ_JAIBES010000063.1, forward strand.
GATGTTTGAAGGGGACCCCGGAAGCGAAAGACCGCATCCGCCATCTCATAGCCCCCCAAGTTCACGAAGCTGTTATGATCGGTGTCACCTTCAATATCGAAACCGGCGCGCTGCGACATCATTCCGAAATTTTCGAACGACGCAAAAACCAGTCCGTTCCGTGCGGTGAAGACCGGAATATCGGGAATTTTATTCTGGAAGTTGTAAAATACCGACTGAATCGCGCCGTCCCCGTGTAGGCGTGAAAAGCTCTGCGCGTTGAGCGTCCCGGTTAATCGATATAATCCGTTCTGGATATAGCCCGTTTTGCCATGCGTTCCCGCAAACGTCCCTGAAGCTTTGATGAGGTCACGGATGGCTCTCGTATCGTCTGAAAGAATATCGCCCTTCGCGCCGAAAGCGCGTGCATCCAAGTGATCTGCCTGGCCTAGCGCGCCAGATTCACCCAAGCGTCGCCACTGGCCACGATGGGACTCCTGGCCTCCGATGCTGCCCACCACATCGTCGGGACCCATGGCCGCACTATCCAACATGAACAGGCCGCCACCGCCGTCGAATGGTGAATTTGAACCTAGCACGACGGCAAGTATTGCCTCCCCGTCCTCGGTCCTGCCGAACTCTCGCAGATCATTGAGATTATCGAACGAAAGCATAGACAACGGCTGTCCTCGACGAGTGGACGGTGCCGCCACGTTTCCGGCGAGTATCGGTAGCAAGGCGCCTTGCGAAAGGGCAAGAAAGTCACGTCTAGGATAGGGCATCGTTGAACCTCGTGCTTTAGAAATGTTGTCGGTGTTCAAAGGTTAGCAGAGTTGAATCTTGCGCAGCGACTTAGCAATGATTGTCCTTGCACTAGCAGGCGATCAGAATTTACTCTTTTGATCTGCAATCTAACTCACGGCGATCAGTCTCGATCATAGAGCAAAAATTGTTTGACCCGCTATTATGATCGAGTGGAGTCGATGCACATCCGATGCCGTCCGTCAACGGCCCGAACCAGTTCACGTGGTTGCGGACGCAACGTCGCCTGACAATCAACTGCGATTTGTTAGGTTGCAAATAATCGATAGATCAGACAGTGTTCTAGGATGCTTTATGAAAATGGGCTTTTGAGGGCCATCATTCTTCCGATAATGAAGGCGGTCAGTCGCGATATAACGATCCGGCATCATTGGACCGGCCAGCAGCTGAAGATCAACCTTTTCGCACATAAGGGTTACTGGTATCACGGCCGTCGCCGTGAAAAAGAAGAGATGCGTGCGATCGAATTGCTGGTTGAACCAGGCGATGTTGCCGTGGAGGTAGGTGGGCATATTGGTTACATCGCTCTTCTCCTCGCGCGCGCAGTTGGATATGGCAAACTCATCGTGTTCGAACCGGGATCGAACAATCTCCCCTATCTAAGGGCAAATCTGGCCGATCTGGACAATGTCACTCTGATCGAAAAGGGGTGCGGCCCGCGATCGGAAAATATGACTTTCTTCGAAGAAAGCCTGACGGGCCAGAACAACAGCTTCGTTTCCAGCTTTCGCGGCCTTCAGGATAACGCGGCCAAAGCCCCTACTGTTTCCGTGGATGTGACTTCACATGTCGTTCCGGTCGTCAGACTAGATCAAGAGGTTCCCGCCACGCCCTCCTTCGTCAAGATCGACGTCGAAGGTTTCGAACTCGCGGTCTTGCACGGCGCCGAAGGTTGGTTCGACGATGGGAAGATGTACCCGATCTTCATGATCGAGGTGCAGGCCGACCACACCGCGATCGCCGATTGGTTTATTACTCGCGGATACAAGCTGTTTGACGTAAACGGCCGGCCGATGATGGAGATTCCCGAAACGACAATCAACCTTTTCGCGCTCGATCCGAAGATCCACGCCGAGCGACTGGAACGATGGCAATCCGGCTTCTAGGCCTAAAGAGCCGCTGGCTTCAAAAATCCAAGCTTTGCGGTTTTCCGCATAAATCGGGTAACTCCGTCGCTTCATCCTGTTTTGATAAATCTTGATACGGGGCTTGACGTCAGAAATCGGCAGGAAGACCTAAACTGATATCGGCCCTAGCCCGCGTGATCGGGCCTATGCGCCAAAAACCGGGGTCGAGCGGGCGGCGAAAATTTCGTGATCTGATACAATGAAATTCCAACGTCAAAGACTAGATCAGACCGGTCAGAACAGCGCCCGCGAGTGCGAGTTGCGCTTTCAGCTCACGCCTAAGCTTTCGGGCGTTAGTCGCTAGCCATAGCCGATCGCCAACATCTAACCGCGCTACGCGGTCGAGGACCGCTTGTTCCGCCGCGTTGTCCGAGTTGAGGAAAGCCCGGTTGCGCAAGACGATGCTACGGTACCAACCTTGACGCATTAGTGACATGCGCTTGAACGCTCCAGCGGAGCCTGGCAAAGCGCCAAACTGGTTCTGTTCGTGCTGGCGATACCGTATTCCCGCCCACTCATCAATTACCCATGGGAGACCATGTGAACGGCAGATCGCGTAGCAAAGCCAATCGTGCGACATATTTTTCCAATCATGATCCTCAACGCGCCCGATCCGCGAATAAATCAGCGCTGCCGCCTGTCGGTCAAAAACATAGGTGCAGCCTGCAGACGCAGACTGGAACAGGTGATCGAAGGGCCGCTGAGGCTGGGCCTTGGCAACAGTCCATTCGATCCCCTTAGCGTCGGAAAAAGCGACCAGATTGGACGCGTAACCCGAAGCGCCCTTTTCGTTCAGCATGCGCACAGCGCGTTCCAGCTTTCTTGGCAGCCAGATGTCATCCTGATCTGCAAAGGCAAAATAGGCGTGGGGCGCACCGTGGATTTCGACCAGCATACTGAGGAAGTTTCCGCACGCGGCGCCAAACCGGGACGATGCCGTGTCAAGCAGCGATAGCCGGCCGGGGTAGGCTTCGGCATAAGCACGAAGGATATCCAAGGTGCCGTCGGTGGAGCCGTCATCACGAACGTAAAGCGCCGTCTCCACCCCTTCCTGGTTCAGGATGCTGTCGATTTGCTCCGCAACAAACTTCTCACCGTCGTAAGTTGCCAGCATCACGCCGACGGACGTCGCAGGCGGCAGTTCTCCCACACCTTTTAAGCTGCTCATAACGCTAATATTCTTGCCATCTGTTATCGGGATTCTGGATTGTTGTTGCGAAACACACGGCTATACCCATCCACTGCTGGAACGTCGAGATACAATGAGCAAACAGAGCCTAAGCCTTGCCCCGGACCATTGTAGCGTGCAATAGAGCTCCCCCACGCGCTCGCTCAGGCTAACTGATTGCGACGGCGGATTATTTCAGGCATGGAGAGTCTATGACGCGAATTTTGGTGACTGGTGGTGCCGGTTTTATAGGATCTGCGGTCTGTCGCCATCTCGTCCAGGATTTAGGGCATGAGGTGGTGAATGTGGATTCGCTCACCTATGCAGCGAACCTCTCTTCGCTCGCACCGATCGAAAATTCCAACTGCTACTATTTCGAACGGGTCGATGTGCGCGATCGTGCCGCAGTTGATGACGTGTTTGCACGCCATCAGCCGGATGCAGTGATGCATCTTGCCGCCGAAAGCCATGTCGATCGCTCGATCTCGGGCGCGCAAATTTTCCTCGAGACCAATATCCTCGGCACCGCCGTGATGCTGGAGGCGCTGCGTGCCTATCGCGACAGCCTGCCTCCCGAGCGCGCCGATGCGCTGCGGATGCTTCATATCTCGACCGACGAAGTGTATGGCTCGCTCGGCGACACGGGCCTCTTTACCGAAGAAACGCCTTACGACCCCTCTTCGCCCTATTCGGCGTCTAAGGCGGCGTCGGACCATCTCGTTCAAGCTTGGGTGCGCACCTATGGACTCACGTGCTTAATCTCGAACTGCTCGAACAATTACGGGCCTTATCATTTCCCTGAAAAACTCATTCCGCTGGTGATTCTGAACGCCCTCCACGACAGGAAGCTTCCCGTCTACGGCAACGGATCGAACATCCGCGACTGGCTTTATGTGGATGACCATGCTCGCGCGCTGGTAATGATTCTTGAAAAGGGCCGTGCCGGCGAAAAATACAATATCGGAGGCCGAAATGAGCGCACCAACCTGCAGGTGGTCGAGCGCATATGCGATCTGATGGACGCGATGGTGCCCAAAGGTCATTCTCACCGCGACCTGATCGAATTCGTTGTCGATCGTCCTGGTCACGATCATCGCTATGCGATCGACGCGACAAAGACTGAAGGCGAAATCGGCTGGAAGGCGCAGGAAAATTTCGACAGCGGCATCGAAAAGACGGTTCGCTGGTATCTCGATAATCGCGGCTGGTGGGAACCGATCCGTAATAAGGTCTATGCCGGTGAGCGCCTCGGCTCGTTAAAATAACCGCGTCGAAGTCAGCTCTGGTCCCGCACCTCGCGGAGCATGAGTCTCAGGTTTGCGCGCCAATGTGGCGCCGGTAAGCCCAGCATCGCGGTTGTCGCTTCCTTGTCGAGCACCGAATAATGCGGACGCCGCGCTGGCGTCGGATAGGCACTGCTCGGGATCGGGAGGATCTTTGCAGTACGATCAACTAAGCCAAGTTCCAGCGCCTCTTCCTGAACGGCGACGGCAAGATCATACCAGCTTGCCGCACCGCTGTCAGTGTAATGGTAGACGCCGTTCGCACCAGCGGCGGCCAGTTTCCAGATTCCGTCGGCCAGCGAGGATGCCCATGTGGGCGTCCCAATCTGGTCAGCAACAACGCGCAACTCATCGCGGTCGGCAATCAACCGCAATATCGTGCGGACAAAATTATTACCCTGACTGCCATACACCCAAGCCGTCCGCACGATAAGCGCCCCCTCCCCTGCTTCGTGCTCGCCGCGAAGCTTCGAACAACCATAGACGCCAATCGGGGCGGTCGGCGCATCAGGTGCATAGGGACGCCCGGCCTCGCCATCGAAAACGAAGTCGGTAGATACATGAACGAACCGGGCCCCAACGGCTTCACCCGCGCGCGCCAGAAAACCAACCGCGTCACCGTTGATCCGGAACGCCAATTCGGAATCGGTCTCGGCCTGATCGACCGCGGTATAGGCTGCCGCGTTGATCAGGATTTGCGGCCCGGTTGCGCTCACGAAGCTCCTCACGGCCTTCGCATCGCCGATGTCTAGCACGGAACTGGTCGTCGCGACGACCTCCGCCCCCTCAGGGGCCGTTCTTTGTAGAGCCTGACCCAGTTGCCCGTCTGCGCCGGTTATCAGTGCCTTCATCACCCGCAGTCCTCAAGAAAAAGTTGGTGCCTCCGACAGCGGAAGGCCGACCGCATCCTTCGCCGAAAGCGCCGGTGTCATGCCGTCTAGTGGCCAATCGATGCCGATCGATGGGTCGCTCCACAACAGGCTGCGCTCATTGGCCGGAACATAGCCGCTCGTGCATTTATACAGGAAATCGGTACCATCCTCGAGACACAGGAAACCATGCGCCATACCCTCTGGCACATAAAGCATACGCTTATTCGCCGCCGACAGTTCGAGGCCAAACCATTTCCCGAAGGTTGCGGAGGATCGCCGCATGTCGACAACTACATCGAAAACCGTGCCTGCTGTAACCCGCACCAGCTTTCCCTGCGGAGTGGGCAGTTGATAATGCAGTCCGCGCAAAACACCGCGCGATGAACGGCTGTGGTTGTCCTGCACAAAGACAAGGTCGAGGCCATTGTCGCGGAATAATTCCGCGTTCCAGCTTTCCATGAAGAAGCCTCGATCATCTCCGAAAACCTTCGGTTCTACGATCACGACGCCTTCCATGTCGGTTGGGATGAACTGCATAATCAGCGACGCTCCAGTAACTTCATCAAATATTCGCCATAGCCCGATTTACGAAGCGGTTCGGCGATACGTCGCAGTTGTTCATCGTCGATGAAGCCGTTGCGCCACGCAATCTCTTCTGGCGCGCAAATCTTGAGGCCCTGACGGTCCTCGGTGATACGGACATAGTTTGCGGCATCGATCAGTGACCCGTGCGTACCAGTGTCAAGCCACGCAAAACCGCGGCCCATGATTTCGACCGACAATTTACCTGCTTCGAGATACATTCGGTTGAGGTCGGTGATCTCCAACTCTCCGCGCGCCGACGGTTTGACCTTATGGGCCAATTCCACAGCCCTACCGTCGTAGAAGTAGAGGCCGGTCACAGCGAAGTTAGACCGGGGGTTCGCGGGCTTCTCCTCGATAGTTTCCGCCCGGCCCGCGGCGTCAAAGGATACGACGCCGTAAGCGGTCGGGTCGCTGACATAATAACCGAACACCGTCGCTCCATCGGTGCGGTTCGACGCCGATTCAAGCAGTTGGGGCAGGCCGTGACCGTAGAAGATATTGTCGCCGAGGATAAGCGTTGATGGATGGGTGCCCACGAAGTCGGCGCCTATGTGATAAGCTTGGGCAAGTCCGCCCGGATCGGGTTGCACGGCGTATTCTATCCGCATCCCGATGTCGGCGCCATCGCCCAGCAACGCCTGGAAAGATGCCTGATCCTGAGGGGTTGTGATAATCAGCACCTCGCGAATGCGCGCGAGCATTAGCACCGATAGGGGATAGTATATCATCGGCTTGTCGTAAACCGGCATGAGCTGCTTCGAGACGCATTTAGTCAGGGGATATAATCGCGTGCCCGACCCGCCAGCCAGAATAATACCTTTGCGCATATTACCTCGTCCATTCTCACGTCGGCACGGCCGAACAAAACATTTTTTTCCAGCGGCAACCCGGGAAGTGATCAGATCCGCACCAGACGGAACACATTTTGTAGCGCAACAAACTCCATCAGCTTAAAGCGCTTCATTACGCTCTCGCCGATCAGTCGGCCGCTGTAGCGGTGGTCAGCTACACGTAGGCCAGCACTGGCCGCAAGTTTCTCGACGTCCTTTCGACAAAACCAACGAAGATGTGTTTTATCGAATAGGCCAGCTTCGTCGCGCGGGAAGCGCCCTTTCAGGAATACATGATAAAGAAGTTTTACATTCCGTATATTTGGAACCGAAATAAGAATTTCGCCGCGATCCGCGACACATTTGGACAGGATATCGAAAAACGCTTCGGTATCCTCGATATGTTCGACGACATCATTAGCGATGATGACATCGAACCTCGCTTCCGAAAGCTGTTCTCGAACGATATGGCTCGTAACTGAACCGACGATCATCCGGTCTAGTTTGGTCGTCGACGCACGGATATCTACGCCCCAAACTTCGCCGCCGATACGAGAGCGCGTTTCGATCAGCGTAGGAAAATCACCGCCGCCAATCTCAAGGATTCGATCGGCCTTAGAGCTCCTCAGGAGACTCAGAACGTCGTTTCTAGGATTGCAGTAATAACCACCAGATTCCATGAGAAAAATTCGCCTACTCGAAGTTACAGAAGCTCAGCAGTATCAGAGAACGATCCGTTTCGATCAAACGATGACATAGTCGACGCCGAGAAAAAATAGAGCGCCGCCCAAAACAGCAATTAGCGCGCTTGCCGCCTGGCTCCATCCTTTTCGGAGAGGAATGTCGACAAGGGCAAGAGCAGGGAGGGTGAAAAAGGGAGCGTATCGCGATGATGCGATAGGATCAAAAAGGAAGAATAGCACCACGTAGATGAAAAGCGAGATTGCAATAAACAGCTTCTCGACACCTTGATCATCTCTCGAAGCCAATATGAGAAATAGCCCAAGCATAACCGTTGCGCTCAAAAGCGTATAGTGTGCAACTAAGCTCGAGCCCGAAGAGACGGCGGCTGCGGCTTTTACTTCTGGAATATACGCAACATATTTCTGCAAATACGAAAATGACCCAATGAAATCAGTCGCGATCTGCGTTATATAGATGCCCAACGTCGCATAAAGTATGAGCATAACAGCAGCTGAACCAAGTATATATTTCGGCCGGACGCGACGCACATCATATTTTTTTAGCAGAAGAGCAGCAATAATGGCCGGGGCGGCCAAGATCGTCGACACATGGAAAAGCGAACCTGCCAGCACATAGGCAATCGTGCGCCATTGCCCACGCATAGCTGCCATGGCAGCCATAGCAGCCATGATATAGGCTGGCGTCGCTCGTATTGTCACCAGCCCTAACAGAGGTGCAGTCAATGCAAGTGCTACTGCCAACGCCTTCCAAGAAGACCGCCGAAAAAGAAAATACATTGCGATAGAGAACGAGAAGATTAGTACATATCTAAGCAGATATACAGTTTCCTCCGTGCTTCCCGTGAAGCCCCGGATCACGATCATCGCGACCTTGGAAAGAAATTCAAATCGCCACCAGTCGGCTTCTCTAAAGAAATATATAGAATCGATGTAGTAATAATATGTGCTGGTGTCAGCGATGTCCGTCTGCATCACTGTAATGTTCAAAACGGCGAACAGGGCAGTGATCGCGACCAGCATATACACTTTGATCGAGCGGTCATACATCGAGTTGACCGATAAATGGATTACCGGTTGCATACTATCGATTCTGGCCCGGATCGGATATCGAACCGAACAGACCGTGACAGATCGCCCGGCCGACATTCAAGGCCGTCGTGCGCGTTGACGAACTGACCACTAGATAGACCGGAATCCGGTAGGCTAGCTTCGCCACCTGCGTGAGCGAGAATGCCTTCGGTACATGATTTAGCCGCGCCAACCACAGCGTGTTGCGAACAATATAATAATGTCGCACCGGCGATCGATGAATCGGCTTATACCGGCCGAGAAAGTTGATGCCGGCGTCGCCCATATTATGATTCATGGTCACCGTAGTCGCCTGAAGGATAGCAAGGCCTTTGTCACGGGCGCGATAGCACCATTCATGGTCTATGCAATCGATAAACAAATCCTCCCACATCGGCCCAACTGCCTCGTATGCTGATCGGTCAATGAGGCTACCTGACGTCGCAAGCCGCTGAACATTTTGGTATTCGCCGACTGACGCGTCTGCAAAATTAACGACGCCTCCCGCCTTCTCATCATTCAATGTCGGTCCGATCAGCGCGGGGTGGACGTCGTCGCGCGCCGCATCATCCGCGATCTCGGAAAGCCATCGCGCGATGTCCAAACCAGGCCTACTATCTTGATCCAAGAGCATGACCCGGTCTGCGCCGCGCGTAAAGGCATCGGCTATTCCAATGTTGAGCGCCGATGCCAAGCCAACGTTCGAGGGCATGGCGTGAAGCGCCACCCCTGCTGCAGATGACAACTTCCCAGCGTCGCCTTCCGCGCATTCATTCCAAACGACAACTGTCGGATTCTGGTCGCTGGCATAAGATTTTACAAAGTCGAGAACTTCTTGGTCCGGATGGTAAAGCACGACAACGCTGAATAGCCTCATAAATAGCATCCGATGAGGAAAAAAATCATTCCAACAAGGACGAAGCTGAAAAATCTGCCCGCAACATACGATATGATTATCTGATCGATATCGCCTTGATCTATGGCTCGGAACAGCCTCTGATCAACGTAGAAGAGCATTATAATCGTGCCGAAAAAATTGATGATTTGTCCGATATAAGAAACCGACAGCCGATACTCAGGGAGCAATATCGCTCCAATGATGGGCGCGGTAAGCGATATGCAGAATACGACCGACGTCGCGAGGGTCATGACGAACAACGGGGTAGTCATATCGGTACGCCGGACGGTATAACCGACGTTACGGTTGCTCGGCAGTAATAGTGTGAAGGAAACCACCCTCATAAAAAATCCGCGAGGCTTGTGAAACAACATCAAAGCATGACACAAAGCGGACATGAACAAGGTTGCGGATATCAGCAATATAATGGTGCTGGTATGATAACTGGACTCGACCGCGAAGGCGAGACATACGGTAAAGATCAGAGTGAACATGCGCGCGGAGTAAAGAAATATATTTGACCGGCCGACATAGAGACCAATGTTGGAAGAAACTGACTGCGCCCGCACAAGCCATGACGATGTTTCGATCAGAAAGGCGATAGCCTGCACAAGCGGCGTCAGCAATAATATACCGTCGAGCCAATGGATGCTCGCTGTGTCTGACATCGATGTATGCTCAACAGGATCGCGGGAGGAACTTGCCACGGGGTTGGATACGTCCCGTGGCCGGCCACTATCGCCGCGGGATTGATATGTCCACCCATTGCCAACTAGCTCGTGGAAATAATTGGCTCCAATTCCCTATGGCAAGTTCACAGGCTGCCGTCTATGGGGTCGCAATGTCGAATGCATCGTTGTCGCCGTGGCCAAGCTTCACCCAAGAAGAAGCTGAGGCCGTCAAATCGCTTCTCCTGTCAAACAAGGTCAACTATTGGACCGGCCAAGAAGGCCGGCGTTTTGAACAGGAGTTCGCCGAATGGGCCGGAAGCGCACACGCGATCGCGCTGGCCAATGGCACTCTTGCACTTGACGTCGCTTTAAAAGCGCTGGGCATCGGTGAAGGTGACGAAGTCATAGTCACGCCGCGCAGCTTCATCGCGTCGGCGTCGACCGTCGTCAACGCTGGCGCAACTCCGGTCTTTGCGGATGTCGACTACGACAGCGGCAATATCTCTGCTGCCACCATTGCAAACGTCCTGACTGATCGAACCCGCGCTATCATTCCGGTCCACCTCGCCGGATGGCCGTGTGAAATGGATGCAATCATGGCGCTCACGGCACCGCGGGGCATCCGGGTGATTGAGGACTGCGCGCAGGCGCATGGCGCGTCAATCGACGGCAGTGGCGTTGGCACGGTCGGTGATATTGGCGCCTGGTCATTCTGTCAGGATAAGATCATGACGACCGGGGGCGAAGGCGGCATGGTTACCACCCACGACCATGACCTCTGGTCAACCATGTGGTCATTCAAGGATCACGGCAAAAGCTGGGATGCCGTTTACAACCGTGAGCATGCGCCAGGCTTTCGCTGGTTACATGAAAGTTTCGGAACAAACTGGCGCATGCTGGAAATGCAAGCCGCAATCGGCCGCATTCAACTGCGCAATATGGGGGAATGGACCCAGCGGCGAACATTCATCGCTGAACGGATCCGTCAAGCGCTTGAGCCTTTTTCCGCCGCGCTTCGCGTCCCCGTCGCTCGTGAGGGAATGATTCACGCCTTTTATCGACAATATGCCTACGTACGTTCTGACGGCCTCAAAGACGGCTGGTCTCGCGACCGTATCATCGCGGAATGCAGCATTTTGGGCGCTACAATAATGCAGGGTAGCTGCTCTGAAATCTATCTAGAAAAGGCATTCGACGGAACGCCTTGGCGTCCACGCGAAAGATTGGCAATCGCGCGCGATCTCGGCGAGACCAGTCTTATGTTTCTTTGCCACCCGACCATCACGGATGCCCAAATTGCCGCAACGTGCGACATTGTGTCCCGAGTTCTGGAACAGGCCAGCCGCTGACCCCTGCCCGTTCGTTGTAATCGTTGGCTCAGACTATTCACCGTCAGAAAGCAGAATTTTCGAAATGCTGTGAAAATCATCGGCCCACAGGTCGGGCATGACTGCGCCCGACAATAGCGGATTTGCGCCGTATATGGCCCTTGAGTCAGCCCGGATCCCAACGCTGATCCATCTGCGAGCACGGGCCGCGATAAAATCCTTTGCGACATTGTCGGCAACATAGACATAGGATTCGGCCGGCCAGTCCCGCTCGACGAGCACGAATGCGGAGGGGTCAGGCTTCTCTGCTCCGACCTCTTCCGAAATGTATACACCATCGACGTCGAGGCCCAACGCAAGGATCTTCAACCGCTGTGTAACGCTGCGCCCGTCGGTAATTATGCAGATCCGGTCGCCTCTCGCCCGCAGGTGTTCGATCAGAGCAGCCGCGCCGGCGCGCAGCGCAATTTTTGGCTCATGAAGGCGATAGTGCCAAATCATCGTCTGCGCAGCAGACGATGGCAGACCCAACTCCCGACACAAGGCAGCAATAAAGTCCGCTTCATCAAAAACGGAGGGGTCTATCTTTCGCCGGTAAATCTTGGTCAATAACTCCCGGAGGGCATTTTTTCCCGATAGCACATAATCTGCCTCGGCATAAAGCGTATCGTCCAGGTCGAAGACGATCGTGCGCGAACCGCTAGCGATGGCCATGGACCAATATCTTGGCGTCGTAACGGAGCATGAGAAGCCCATCTTCCCACGCCTCGAAAAAGAGAATATCCTCTTTCAACAGATATTCTCGAATCAACCATTCGGCAAAGTCCGCACCCGCAGCAAGCGATAGAGGGTATCCGCCGCCGAACCGTGGATTGATCTCGATCGCGTGAATCGACATGTCCTTATCATTTGCGAATAGCTGCAAAGTCAGGCAGCCACGCGCACCGTCGAGGCTTTGCGCTCCAGCCAACACGCGATCATAAACCCAGTCGCGGGTCGTGAGACCCTTGGCTACCTCACCCGCACGAACGGCGAGCCGTTGCCGTGGGACGGCGCAACGCAACGTGTGACGACGGTCGTAGTAGAGATCAATAGTAAGCTCGCGAAGCCCGTCGGGTACCAACTCCATGAACATCCGCTTTATATCTACGCGCATCTCGGCGGTGATCTGCGCTGGACCATCTATGCGCATCGCTCCGATGCTGCTGCTTCCATCAGCGGGCTTTGAGAAGCAGGGGAATTCGATCGTGTCGATATCGTATATGGCCGGGGTCGGTAGACCCATCTGAGCGAAGATAACCGGCGTCTTGCGTTTATCACGGCATCCCGCGACGACATCTCGCTCGGAAACGACCAAATGTGTTCCCTCGAGCCGAAATGCCGCGGCGAGGTCCGTCAACGTAAGCAACTCGGTATCAATGGTAGGTATGACGAGTCCAATCCCCTCATCAGTACACAACTGCCGCAACGCGGCAGGATAATCCGGATCCAGGCAATGCGGCAGGGTAAAATGAAGAACCGCAGCCTGGCAGGCCGCTGACATTTTAGGGAACGCGTCAGCGCAATAAACCTGGCCGCCAGGCAACAAGCGCTCTGCCGCCTTCTCGAAACCTCGCAAAAGCTCGACACGTCGCCCTGCCGACAGAATGAGAATGTTCCTACGCACCAATTTAGCTTTCAAAACTTGAAAGGAAATTCCGGCAAACTTCAGTCGCCGGTGAAGGCCGGCATTGTAGCCTCGCCGTCCGCGGATATGCCTTCCCGTTTGATGACCTGCAACACGGTCAAAACAAGAATCTTGACGTCGAGCAGGAAACTTCGATTTTCCAGATACCAGATATCCATCGCAAATTTCTCGTTCCAGCTCAGAGCATTGCGACCATTAACTTGCGCCCAACCGGTTAGGCCGGGACGCACGTCGTGCCGACGGGCTTGCTCGGCCGAGTAGAGCGGCAGATATTCCATCAATAACGGGCGGGGACCCACAAGGCTCATGTCGCCCCGGAGAATATTCCATAACTCCGGCAGTTCGTCGAGGCTAGTCGAACGCAGCCAACGACCGAAGGGCATCAACCGATCCGCATCGGACAATAGTTCGCCATCGGCGCCCCCTTGGTTTGTCATGGTGCGAAACTTCAGCAAGCGAAACGGCTGACCGTGCAGTCCGGGACGCTGCTGGCCAAACAGAACAGGCGATCCAATGAATATCCAAACCATAAGGGCTATCAGTAAGATCAACGGCAACAATAAAAGGAACGCTATCGCTGAAAGAGCGATATCAAAACCACGCTTTCCCATGAAATCAGTTCGCCTTTGCGTTGGGCCTAAGGTCCAGATCGCCGATTATCACACTTGCCGGATCTCGGCCGATGCCGCCCGCTACATTCAAGTCGAGACGCACTAGTTGGCAACCTGAAGGCATTGACATTTTCAAGGTACGGTTCAGCGGTGCATTGGCGTCGAACATATTGGCCGATTCCACTTTCTTCCCGACGCTCGATCCGATCAGGCAGGTCGCGCTCCACGTGGCGCTGCCCTCTAAATTGCCGGCGCGATCCTTCACGCTCCAAAAAAGGACATCATTTGCGCGCGGCGCAATTAGCTTAGTCCCTGCGACACCAACGGTTCCAGGCGCGCCGAATACGTCAAGCCCGGTGCCCCCGCCTTCAACACTCACAAATTCGGCGCCTTGCGCATTGCTGTCGGGGAAGTTCCAGATGAAAGGCGGATACCCGGTGTCAAGTTCGCCTTTGATGGTCCCGCTGACGTTGCGCAGGCTTTCAGAACTGGTGCCAGGCAGCAAAGGGTAGAGACGCAGCGCGAGAGAATAGGATCCTTCGCTGACCAGCCGGTTCATCAGCGGGTTATACACCTGCTCTATGTTCGGGCCATTCGGAGCCTTTTTACGCCGATCGATCAATAGCTGAGCCAGCGGCGCGGCCCGCGGCAAATCTGTCACTGCAACCTGAAACAGGTTTAGCAACCAAGGATTGGTTTCGCGAATATAGGGCGCAAGATAGCGCCTTCCTTCGGGCGAAGCTATAATCAGTGCCATACGTGGAATAACCGAATTGGCAGCCTCCACATCAGAACGGATCAAAAGGTCGTAATGCCGCAATCCAGATGCAATTTCCCCGTTCCTAAGGCGGTCCGCGCCAAGCCACAATTGGACCGCACCATCGCGGCGTGAGATACGCTCGGCCTGCAGCATGGCGCGCCGCGCTTGAGGCATCTCGCCCCTTAACTCCATGCTTTTGCCTATGAGCCAGAGCGACCTAGGGGTCAGCGGCGCATGTTCAAGAACTGATCGCCCAAACCTTTCGGCCGACGCCGAACTGTTGCGCGACCCGTTGGAGAAGAGCGCGACCGCCTCTTTGGATTGCCCGGCGCGCCAAGAAAAAAAGCTGCCGCCCATCGGCCGGAAACTGTCGATCGCGAGACCGATCGACGCTGCCGCCTGTGAAAACGCGACAACCGAAAGAAATAGCCCGAGAACGAGCCCGCAAAAAAGCGATGGGGTCAGCTTGATCTTACGGTTCATGTTGCAGCAGCCTCCCGCTTTACGTCAGGCTGCGTCGTCGGTCGCACGGTCTTGGCCGTAGCCATAACCATACCCATATCCGTAACCGTAGCCCGTCTGCTTCGCACGATATTTGGTCAGCAGAGCGCCCAGGATCTGGGCGCGCGATTCGCGCAACCGTACCAGCGCTGAACGCGACGCGCGGACCGCCGTTCGGTCGGCTTCGACGACATATATCACCCCCTCGACGACCTTCGCGATCAATGGCGCATCAGAAAGGCCAAGCATTGGTGGACTGTCGAGAATGACATGGTCGAAGCGTTCAGATAGCTTTTCCACCAGCGTCGCTAGGCGATCGCCGCTCAACAGCTCGGATGCGCTCGGCGGCGTCGGGCCCGCAGCCATGAAGGACACGTTTGAATCGCCAATAGTCTGAATCATCGAATCCAGATTATCATCACCG
This sequence comes from Sphingopyxis sp., assembly GCF_019459305.1. Lineage (GTDB taxonomy): Bacteria > Pseudomonadota > Alphaproteobacteria > Sphingomonadales > Sphingomonadaceae > Sphingopyxis. The sequence goes on from NZ_JAIBES010000063.1 coordinate 72,987, forward strand.
GCAAGAAAGTTCGAAACGCCTTTCGTATTGTCGAGACCAAGCCGGGTTGCCACTACCGGACGGCGCATGTCGACATCAACAAGCACCACCGACCCAGCGGTCCGGCCAAGTACTCGAGCCAATGAATAGGCCGACGTCGATTTACCCTCTGAAGGCGACGTACTGGTCAGAGCCAACGTCTTTGGCACGCCATGGTTGGTCGAAAAGCTTAGGTTGGTCCGGACCGTCATATAGGCCTCGGACATTATCGACTTGGGATCGTCAATCTCGGCAAGTGCATCGCTGTCGATCGCAGGCACGGCGCCCAATAGCGGGACGCCGAGGCGATCCGCAATTTGGTGCGGCTCGCGAACGCTTTCATCGAGATTTTCGAGGATCACTACGACTAGGGCAGCTAGTGCCACACCCAGTAGAAGGGCTAGTGCCACGTTCAGCGCGACGCGCGGCGAAGAAGGTTTGACAGGCAGAAAGGCCAAATCGACTATCGAGATGTTATTCGTCCCAACGCCAGCGACGCCGATCTCCTTGTAGCGCTGCAGCAAACCGTCATAGAGCTGGCGGTTGGTGTCGACTTCACGCTGATAGATATTGTACTGAATGCTCGACCTGTTTTCAGAATCCAAACGACGCAAAAGTCCATCAACTTGGGACCGCAGCTTTGTCTCGCGATCGCGCGCAGCGTTGAAATCGGACGCATAGGCCGCACGGACACGCGACTCTTCCGACGTGATCGCGCGATCGAGCGAAGCAATCTTCTCCCGAGCAGACTGGGCCGCAGGATATTCCGGCTCAAACTGAACCAGCAATTGCTGGTATTCCGCATTAGCCTCAGCTCGCCGTTGGCGCAGATTGCCCAAAGACTGGTTGGAGAGGCCAAGCGTCGTCGAACCGGGTGAGCGGGTGGATGAACCGAGGCGTGCTTCGGCTTCGGCGCGTTCCGCGGTGGCTTCGACGAGCAACCGGTTTATCTGCTCCAAGTCGCTCGAAGCGAGCGTCTGCGTCGTTCGTGTCCTTCCATTTTCGCCCTGTGTTTCCGAAAGGCGAACGATCCCCTGCCGGGCAGCATAATTGACCAATTCACGTTCAGACCGCTCAAGCCGGCTGCGCAGTCCTTCGAGCCGCGATTCAAGATAGACCCTCGCATCGGCGGTCGAAGACAATCGCCGATCCATGCTCTGCTGAATGAATTCACTGACCCAAGCATTCGCGATTTGCCGCGACAATTCAGGCGATGCGGCAGTATAAGTAACGTCAATAAGCGCAGAACCACGAAGTGGTGAGATCGCGACATTATCAAGAAGTAATTCGACAGCCTGGCGTTCACGCTCCCGCATCTGTGTGGCCGAAACTGGCCCCGAACTTCCGATCGAGAGCAGTCCCTCGCCCACCGGCGCCACACCATGTGCCGCGAAAAACTCTGGCTTGCGTGCCAGCCGTAGCCGACGCTCGACGCGTTCCGCGAGCGAGCGAGCATTTAGTAGCGAATATTGGGTTAGGTAGAATTCCTGATCGTTGCTTCCGGTTTCGCGCTGCAAACTTTCGACGTTTGTCACATTGGCCTGTTCTCGGGCGATCTCGATGCGCGACGTGGCTGTATATTGCGGTGTCATTAGCAAGGTGAAGATCACGCCCGCCACCGTCACAGTCGCTACGATCGCTAGCGCCAGCCAGATATGCCGCTTCAGGGCATTCCAATACTCGATCAAGACAGGCGCCGACCAGAACTGCCTTCCCTCAGGTGGCGACGGGTCGACCTGACGATCGGGAACGGTCGGCATGGTGAGCTTATCAGACATTTATATTTCCACTAAGATCGGGCTTTATTTCAATTTCGCGTCTGCAACACCGCAATCAGCGGCGAGATTAACAGCGGTGAAATCGTAACAATTTGCTGGAGAAGTCTGCGGCCCGGCGAATCGCCGACCACGACGATGTCGTTCGGATAAAGGGCTGGGTCCGCATAGGCTCCCCGACGGATGGCGCCAAGGTCGTAGAGCGCGATCATCTGGCGACCCTCAACTGTTCGGTGGATGACCACTTCGCGCAGCTGAGCAAATTCACTCGCGCCACGCGCGGCGGCAATCCCGCGCATAAGCGTCATTCCGGAAGCCATCGGATAATTACCCGGCTGCTTCACTTCCCCATCGATCGTTATGAAATCGCTTACCGATTCATCCAGGTTCACAGCCACCTGCGGGTTACGCACAAAAGCCTGGCGAAGCTGCCGTTCGATCTTTTCGCTGGCTTCGCCCAATGAAAGATCGGCTACATGCACAACGCCTGTGATCGCCAATGTTATATTACCCGAACCATCAACCGTAAGACGACGTTCTGGCATGAGTCCATCAGCATCGATGATCAATTTGTCAAAGGGTCCGATCTTATAAACATAAGCTTGGTTGCTTCCCGTCTGGCCATCGGGTGCCGGCAACTCGTTGCTTTCGACCCGCGTCACCGTTGGACCTCCCAGCCCTTGTGCGACCATTCCCTTCCCGCAGCCGGACAGGGACAATGCCAGGGCAGCGACGACCAACAAGGTTGCTTTGCTGTTGCGGCCTGAGCAGGTATAATTTCTCATAATCCCAATCACTTCCGGGCAAATTTGTGAGCGCTTGAACACCAAGCCGCCATCACCATTGCATATAACATTATAGACGGCGTCCGCAGCGGGTAATCAGCTGCGCTGGCAAGCGCAAGCATCACAAGAACGGAGAAGCCCGCACGGCCAAGCATCTGTAAGCCAAATCCCTGTTCATCTTTAGCTATGCGGCGATTGCGCAGGAGAGAGATGAACCAGCCGATTCCGATCCAGATCGCCCAAAGGAACAACAAAACGGCGGCGATGCCACCGGTCATCAACAACTCTGCAAAGTCATTGTGAGCATGGTTGAAATAGCTGGCGGCGACAAAACTATCCGGTTCGAATATCTGATAGGTCTCGACAAACGTCCCTATTCCGCTGCCAAACGGGAAAAACCGGCTGATAGCCTGGCCTATAACCGGAAGCGCCTGAATACGCAGTTCAGACGCAGCGTCCGTATCGATAAGTCGTTGCAGGGCAGGTGTTCTAATCGCGACCACCAAGACAACCATAAGTAGTATCGCGGCGATGCTCATGCCCACCAGCCGCGTTCTATGTGCACTATTAATACCCGCAACGCGGCCCTCCGCCACCGGCGGACGATACACCCACCAGGCGGAAAACATGCCAATCGCGGCGAGGAGCAATCCCGAACGCGATCCGGTCATGAGAATCAGTGGAACGAGCAATGCTGCACCGGCGATTGTCATCGATCGGTAGAAAAACAATCGGTCTGGCCGCCCCTTAAACAGCGACAAATTGGCCGCGAGCAACGGGTATAGCGTTGCGAGAAAAATTGCTTGATGATTTCGATTGGCGAAAAGCCCAACGCTCGCGGTTCCATTGGTAATGCGATAGAAATACAAAGGACCGTTGGCTGGACCAATAGCTTGGATCATACCTAAGATCCCGCTTATCATGCCGAGAATGATCAACAACTGAAGCAATTGTTGATGTCGCGATCGATCTAAGGAAAGCACAGCCAGCATGACCGCGAACGGACCGGCTAGCGAGAATAGCGCATTCCAAGTCCGCGCTTGCGCCATCGATAGTGGTTGCCAAGGCAGGTCCATACCCACACTTTGATAGGTTTCCACCACGATATTACGCCCTGGCAGAGAGACCCATATTTCTGGAGGAAGCGGCACGAGATGGATTGCGACCAGCGCGACGACACTGATGCACAGTATGACGAGCGGCTTGCCACGCTGCCAAGCACTAGCCCAGCACAACACGATCGAAATGGCCAAAAGAAATGCCGACAACGGACGCCATATCAGGAGTGAAATAAGATCATCGCGCGCGCCGCCGGCCAAAAAAAATGCCGAAAGTAGCGATATGAAAGCAATGGCCGCTGGGACACGATCTGGCGCCTCCGATCCCGGAATAAAGAACGCCCGTCGCGACGATAGTTTTTTCATGGATGACGCACTCACTCAGCCGGCCGCTGTCCGATGATTCTTTTCGGGAATCGACACATTCGCAGGAAGGGAGTGCGCATAGTCAGGAACGGCACGTTGAACAACCGCCATGGCGGCCTCCAAGTCGCCCACATCAAGCGCGCGGCCCAACGTTGCCAAAATCTTTGACAATTCCGGCCAGTCGAGCATGACCTCCTCAGCTCGCATGATACGGCTATGTTGGGTCGGTAGCGGATTATCCCCCAATAACAGCTCTTCGTACATTTTCTCACCTGGACGCAGGCCAATCTCCTCGATGGCGATATCGCCATCGGGATTGTCCTCACTTCGCAGCGTGCGACCTGACAATTGAATCATCGAACAAGCCAGATCGAAGATGCGTATTGGCTGCCCCATATCTAGAACGAAAACATCGCCCCCCTCTGCCATCGCTCCAGCCTGCATCACTAGCTGCGCTGCCTCGGGAATCGTCATGAAGAAACGGGTCACGTCACGGTGCGTCAGCGTAACCGGACCACCTTCCTCGATCTGGGCGCGGAAGCGCGGCACAACCGATCCGCTCGATCCCAGCACATTGCCAAAGCGAACCATGGAAAACACCGTGTCGCTACGTCCGATTGCGCGCGCCTGAAGGATGAGTTCGCAGATGCGCTTCGAAGCACCCATAACATTCGTCGGCCGAACCGCTTTGTCGGTACTCACGAGGATGAAGCGCGACGCTCCAACCTTCTCCGCCTCGATGCAGCAATGATATGTTCCAAAGATGTTGTTCTTTAGCCCCGAAATCGGATTGGCTTCGACCAACGGCACATGTTTGTAAGCTGCGGCATGAAACACCGTCTGAGGACGGTAGCGTTCCATCATTCGAGCCGCAACAACTGCTTCAGAAATGTTGGCCAGTTCGGGTGTAATTTCGGTCTCGCCATTCTTTGCGAAACGCTCCTTCAATTCCATGTGAATGGTGTAGAGCGCATGTTCTGAATGCTCGATGAGGATCAATTGCCGCGGATGGCGCGCAGCGATCTGTCGGCACAACTCGGAACCGATCGAACCACCAGCCCCCGAGACCATAACGACTTTTCCGGTGATCGCCGAACTAAGAAGCTCTTCATCGGGCGGAACTGGGTCACGGCCCAACAGTTCTTCGACTTGTACCTCACGCAGGTCGCGGATCGAAACCTTGCCGTCCATGATATTAGCCATGCTTGGAAGCGCCCGCACCTTTACCGAGTGTGCCTGCAGTTCTTCGACAATCTCGAGCCGCCGCGAGCGCGGGATGCTCGGCAAAGCGAGCAGAATTTCGTTCAACCTCGAATTCTCGATCAGATCGCCTATATCGTTCGTGCTGTGGATCGGAACGCCGTCGATCCGGTGACCGTCAAGACTTTCATCATCGTCTATATAACAGATAAGCGACGCATTGCCGTCGTGCTGGATCGCAAAGCCAAGCTGTCGGCCGGCTTTCCCGGCGCCGTACACCGCAACTCGCGATCCGCCCCTTTGCCGAACAACATGGAGGATATCCACAAGGGCATATCGAATGGCGATTCGGCTGAGCGCAAGCAACAGCATGAGCAGCATGGGCTGCAACACGCCAACGGTGCGCGGCACATTCTGAACTCCAACGAACATGAAGATTGTCATCATTGGCAGCGAAAGCAACAAACAGGCAACCGCTAGGTCAATCATTGTCCGTCCGCCAGCAAACCGGATAATGGACCGATACACTCCTCGCAATCGGGCTGCGACCAGCCAAGCTGGCAATACTACCGCGATTACCAAACCAACAGAAGAGTTCAACAAGTCCCAAGACCCAGTCCGTAACGACAAGGCCAGGCAGACTGACAAAACACAAAGGCCCAGATCCATCACTACCGCAATAGATCGCCTCACCGATCTGGGCAGTTCGGCGACCTTGAGTAGGGTTGCCACGGTCACGGAAAGAAAAGAAGATTCAAGTGCTTGTTGTCGTGTCACAGCAGAATTCGATATTTCGGTTACATGAAATCTAGGCGAATGCTTGTCCGCGTCGATCAAGCGCGAGGATCGTCAAAGGGCCTTATAGCCCATCAATTTTACAAGCAATCAAAATCCGGATGAAGCGCGGGTGCTGATCAGCATTGCCACAACCCAGCTGAAACTCTCTTAATTCTACTTGCGTTGATCCGAGCTATCGTGGCTCAGTCAGCGGTATCTAGGTAGCGCCGCGTGCCACTTTCGAGCACGATTGCTGTTAAGATGCCAGAGTCGTAAGCGCCAGTGTCTATTCCGATCCGGTTTGGCCTTTCGTCGACATTCTCGCGGATCGTGTGTCCGTGAATTACCATCACCCCATGATCCCTGTCGTCATCGAGAAAATCGTCGCGTATCCAACGCAAATCGGAGAGCTCTTGTTTCTCGAGCGGCACGCCGGGCCGGATTCCGGCATGAACAAAGACGTAGTCACCAATTTCAATCACATCTTCGCCGGCGCCCAAAAACTGGACATGGCTGGCGGGAACCAGGCCCGGGAGGATCTCTGCAACCTCCTCGAAGCTCGCTTCTGAGAGGTTAACGTCGCTATTCCAATAACTCTGCACAGTCGCCTCGCCGCCAATCCGCATAAAATAACGCAGCCGTCGGACATCGCCTGTGAGGGCGGCCAGAAAACATTCCTCGTGATTGCCGATCAAAAGGCGGACATCGGTGAACTCATGGTGCAGCCCGATGGCTCGCTCAACGACCTCGGCCGATTGCGGCCCACGATCGACGAGGTCGCCGAGCAGAATCAACGTGAGATGTCCGACAGGGCGCGCCGCCGCATCGGCCCGAATGCGCTGGATCAACTCCGCAAAAAGATCGTCGCGCCCGTGAATGTCGCCGATGGCATAAACGCGCTGCCCATCGGGAATAGCAAAGCTGCTGCGGCTTTGCGCGACCGCCTTGCTCTTACGCTTCCAAAACATGACCTGTTGAACCGATCTTACTCAAACCGCCGTAACCGCGGGAATATTGCGGCCGGATATCGCCGCCCCCTAGCCCTGCAAGCGGACGGTGACAATATACGTGCCATACCGCCCGGCGTTGCAGGCTTTCCACTTATCACATTTCGTAAAGGCCTGCCGCTCGGTGCTTAAGGGTGTTGCAAGCTTTGTCGCTTAATGGCGCATTGGACATTAGTCGACAGTTTCGCAATTCGGAGAGTCGTTTAAAATGAACGTGATGACTGTCTTCGGCACGCGCCCCGAAGCGATTAAGATGTTTCCGGTCGTCCACGCCCTGCACGCACATGCAGGTATCGACGCACGCGTCTGCGTCACCGCGCAGCACCGCGAAATGCTCGATCAAGTATTGCGAATAGCGCGCATCACGCCCGACATCGACCTTGATGTCATGCAAGTTGACCAGACGCTCGATGGGCTTTTGGCGCGGCTTGTAACCGGCCTTGGCGCGGCATTCGATACCGAAAAGCCCGACCGCATCCTCGTCCATGGCGACACGCTCACGACGATGGCAGCGACACTTTCGGCCTATTTTCGCAAGATTCCCGTCGGGCACGTCGAGGCTGGACTGCGCAGCGGGAATATTTATCACCCGTGGCCGGAAGAGGTGAACCGCAAGGTGGCGGGGGCCGTCGCGGACCTTCATTTCGCGCCGACCGAAACGGCCGCGGCAGCGCTCCGTGCCGAAAATGTCCCTGCCGAACGCATTCACGTCACCGGTAACACCGTGATCGACGCGCTGCTTGCGACAAAGGCGCGGATTGACGAGGAGTCGTCGCTTGCCGCCGGGCTCGATTCGCTCGTCAGCCGCTTCGTCGGCAAACGGATCATTGCCGTGACGTCGCACCGCCGCGAGAATTTCGGTGACGGGATGAAGGCGATTGCCGAGGCGATCGCCGCTATCGCAGCGCGGCCCGACATCGCGGTGGTCTTTCCGGTCCATCCCAACCCGCATGTCCGCAGCGCGATGGAACCGATCCTGGGCGGTCTGTCTAACGTCGCGCTGATTGATCCGCTCGACTATCCGCATTTCGTTCGCCTGCTAGCGATCTCGGACCTCGTTCTGACCGACAGCGGCGGGGTGCAGGAGGAAGCGCCTGCGTTCGGCAAACCCGTCCTCGTCATGCGCGAGACGACCGAGCGCCCCGAAGGCATAGAGGCCGGCACCGCCAAGCTTGTCGGAACAGACAAAGCGCGTATTGTTTCCGAAATTTTCAGGCTTCTCGACGATAAGGACGCCTATTCGGCCATGGCCCGCGCTCACAATCCCTTCGGTAACGGCACGGCGGCCAAACAGATTGCGGAGATTGTAGCTCGTGCCCATCGATAGCGAACAGACGGTCACCGTCCTCGGGCTGGGCTATATCGGCCTGCCCACCGCGGCATTGATCGCGCGCTCGGGCTGCAAGGTGACGGGCGTCGATGTCAGCCAGCACGTCGTCGACACCGTCAACAACGGCAAGGTGCATATCGAGGAAGTCGATCTCGACGGCCTGGTCCAGGGCGTCGTTTCGCGCGGTGCGCTGGTGGCGTCGACCGACGTCGCGCCAGCCGACACCTTTGTCATTGCCGTGCCGACCCCGCACGACGAAAAATATCGCCCCGACATCGGCCACGTCCTGTCGGCCGCGCGTGCGATCGCGCCGAAGCTGGAGGCCGGAAACCTCGTCATCCTCGAATCGACTTCCCCCGTCGGTACGACCGAAAAGGTCGCCGAGCTCCTTGCCGAGTTGCGCCCCGACCTCAAGGTCCCCGGGGCCTGCACCGGCGCCGCCGAAATCTTCGTCGCTTATTGCCCCGAGCGTGTGTTGCCGGGTCGAATCCTCGTCGAGCTGGTCGATAACGATCGCTGCATCGGCGGCATCACCCCGCGCTGCGCCCGCCGCGCGATGACCTTTTACCGCCAGTTCGTGCGCGGCGCCTGCGTGACAACCTCGGCGCGCGCCGCCGAAATGGTGAAGCTGGTCGAAAACAGCTACCGCGACGTCAACATCGCCTTTGCCAATGAGCTGTCGATGATGGCCGAGCAAATGGGCGTCGATGTCTGGGAGGTCATCCGCCTCGCCAACCGTCATCCGCGCGTCAACATCCTCCAGCCCGGTCCCGGCGTCGGCGGCCATTGCATCGCAGTCGATCCGTGGTTCCTCGTTCATGGCGCGCCCGAGCACAGCCGCCTGATCCGCACTGCGCGCGAGGTCAATCTGGCCAAGACGGCGCATGTCATCTGGGCCACCGAGATGCTGGTGTCGCAGCATCCAAAGGCGCGTGTGGCGTGTCTCGGCCTCGCGTTCAAACCCAATATCGACGATTTCCGCGAAAGTCCTGCTGTCGAGGTCGCGGCAGCACTGGCACGCCGGTTCGGCAAGCAGATCCAGATCGTCGAACCCTATTCGCGCGGCTTGCCGATGGAATTCGCCGGCACCGGCGCCGAGTTGATCGATCTCGACAGCGCCCTGGCCGCCTGTGACATTCTGATCGTGCTAGTCGACCACGAGCTGTTCAAATCGATCCCGCTCGAAGAACGGAGCGAAAAGATCGTCTATGACACACGCGGTCTGTGGCTCGACCAACCGTCTGTGACCGGCACTAACCCGCTGTACCGCGCGGCCTGACGCAGCAAAGCTTGACGCGTTGGCGCTGCCCTCGCATGGGCGGGGCATGCTGCAACGTCTTGAAACGATCGTCGTCGAAAAGCCTTGGGGCCGCACCGATATCCCACGCGATTTCGGTGATTTCGGTGATCGCCGGATCGGCGAAATCTGGTTTGCCCATCCGGACGGCGACGCTGCGCCGATCATGGTCAAATTCCTGTTCACGTCCGAACGCCTGTCGATTCAGGTTCACCCTGACGATGCCGCAGCGCAGGCGGCGGGTTTCGCCCGCGGCAAGGAAGAGTGCTGGCTGATCCTGGACGCTGACGCCGACGCAGGCGCAGAGCTTGGCGTTGGCTTGACCGCAGAAACCAGCCGCGAGGCGCTTCACGCGGCGGCGCTCGACGGATCGATCGTCGACATGATCGACTGGCGAGCGAGCAAGCCGAATGATTTCGTCTATAACCGCGCCGGAACGATCCATGCCATTGGCGGCGGACTGACGGTGGTCGAGGTGCAACAGAATGTCGACTGCACTTACCGGCTCTATGATTATGGGCGTCCGCGCGAACTGCATCTTGATGCCGGATTGACGGTTGCGACGCTGGGACCGGTCCACGACGCGCGCGATACGGTTGTGGACCCTGCTGCAAACCGCATGCTGGTCAGCGGCCCGCATTTCTTCCTCGCCCAGCTCGCGGGGCCGATCGATCCGGCGATCCTGGACCGCGCGGCCGGCGAACTCACTTTTGTTCCGCTTTCCGCCGGTTGCGCGGCGGCAGACGAGACGTTGGCCTTGGGCGAAGCCGCTTTGCTCGACGACGCAGCGTCAATTGAAATCGCGCCCGGCGGCCGCGCCCTGCTGTGCTGGGCCGCCTGACCGGCGCATATCCGGCCTCCCCTTGCGGCCCCGCCCGCTATCTCCCATATCCCGCCGCATGACCAATTCTCACGCGCAAAGTGCCGCGCCCTGGCACGGAACCACCATCCTCTCCGCCCGCACCGCTGACAAGGTCGTCGTCATCGGCGACGGGCAGGTGTCGATGGGCCAGACGGTGATGAAGCCCAATGCGCGCAAGGTGCGCCGCCTCCACGACGGCAGCGTCATCGGCGGCTTTGCGGGCGCCACTGCCGACGCCTTCACCCTTTTCGAACGCCTCGAAGCCAAGCTTGAGCGCCATAACGGCCAGCTGCTGCGCGCCGCGGTCGAACTCGCCAAGGATTGGCGCACCGACAAATATCTCCGCAACCTCGAGGCGATGATGATCGTCGCCGACAAGGAGGTGACTTTGGTCATCACCGGTAACGGCGACGTCCTTGAACCCAAGGGCGGCATCGCCGCGATCGGATCGGGCGGCAATTACGCGCTTGCTGCCGCTACCGCGCTCGCCGAATATGAAAAAGATGCCGAAGTGCTGGTCCGCAAGGCGATGCAGGTTGCCGCCGACATCTGCGTCTATACCAATGACCAGTTCACCCAAGAAACCATCGAAACTCAGGCGTAAAACAGATGAACAAAGACCTGACTCCCAAGGCGATCGTCGCTGCGCTCGACACGCATATCATCGGCCAGGATGCCGCCAAGCGCGCGGTCGCGGTGGCGCTGCGCAATCGCTGGCGCCGCCAGCAACTGTCTGCCGATCTGCGCGACGAGGTAACGCCGAAGAATATTCTGATGATCGGTCCGACCGGCTGCGGCAAGACCGAGATTTCGCGCCGCCTAGCCAAGCTCGCCGACGCACCGTTCATCAAGGTCGAGGCGACCAAATTCACCGAGGGCGGCTACGTCGGCCGCGACGTCGAACAGATCGCCCGCGATCTGGTCGAGGAAGCGGTGCGGCTGTAAAAGGACCGCCGCCGCTAAGCGGTGCGCGCCGCCGCCGAAGAGGCCGCGATGGAACGGCTGCTCGATGCACTGACCGGCAAGGGCGCGAGCGAGGCCACGCGCCAGAGTTTCCGCCAGCGCATCCGCGAAGGGCATCTCGACGACAGCGAGGTCGAAATCGAGGTTGCCGACGCACCGAACATGCCGTTCGAACTGCCCGGTCAGCCCGGGCAGATGAGCATGATCAACCTGTCCGACATGCTGGGCAAGGCGATGGGCGGTGCACCCAAGAAGCGCCGCAAGCTCAAGGTCATCGAAGCCGCGACGCGGTTGATCGAAGAGGAGCAGGACAAGCGCCTCGATCAGGACGACGTTGCCCGCATCGCGCTCGCCGATGCCGAAGCCAATGGCATCGTCTTCCTTGATGAAATCGACAAGATCGCCGTCAGCGACGTGCGCGGCGGCTCGGTAAGCCGCGAAGGCGTCCAGCGCGACCTGCTGCCGCTGATCGAAGGCACCACCGTCGCGACCAAATATGGTCCGATGAAAACCGACCATATATTATTCATCGCATCGGGCGCCTTTCATGTCGCCAAACCCAGCGACCTGCTCCCCGAGCTTCAGGGCCGCCTGCCGATCCGCGTCGAACTGAGCGCACTCACCGAAAGCGATTTCGTCCGTATTTTGAGTGAGACCAAGGCGGGACTGCCCGAGCAATATTCGGCGCTGCTCGGCACCGAGGACGTCACCCTGTCGTTCACCGACGATGCGATCGCGCGCGTCGCCAAACTCGCCGCCGAGGTCAACGAACGCGTCGAAAATATCGGCGCGCGGCGGCTCCAGACGATCATGGAGAAACTGGTCGAAGAGGTCAGTTTCGGCGCCGAGGACATGTCGGGCACCACCCTCGCGATCGATGCCGCCTATGTCGAACGCCAGCTGGCGGAGATTGTCGGCGATACCGACCTCAGCAAATATGTGCTCTGAACGCGTCTTGTTCCAACGGGCGTAATTCATACTCTTTTCAGCCGGTCGTTTGCCGAACTTCATTTGACTTTTTCGGCGCGTCAATGCGATGAACGGTGCGACGCGGTCGACACGGGTTGCAATCGACCGGCGCGGAGACAGTAATGACAGACGAGGATGTCGCCCCGGAACAGGGCGAGCTGGCGATTACGCGCACCGGCGACCGGCTACGGCTGGCGCGGGAAGCTGCGGGATTGTCGCTTGCCGATGTGGCGACCCGCACCCGGATCACCCAGCGCCACCTGTCCGCGATCGAAAAGTCCGATTTTTCGGAACTTCCGGGCCGAACTTACGTCACCGGCTTCGCCCGCGCTTATGCCCGCGCGGTCGATCTTCCCGAAGCCGAAGTCGGCGCCGCGGTGCGCCGCGAACTCGAAGAAGATGCGAATGGCGCGCGGCCGCTTTACGAAGCTTATGAGCCGACCGACCCGGCCCGCCTGCCCACCGCGCGGATGACATGGACGCTGGTGATTATCGCCTTGCTCCTCGCTTCGGCCTATGGCGTTTGGCGCTTCCTGTCGGTCGAACCGGGCGAAGCACTGATTGCCGCGCAGAACCGCGCCGCCGATGCCTCCGAAGCACCGCAAAGCGACGCCGCGGCGGCGCCGACAACGAAGGCCGGTTCCACCCAGTCAGCCATCGCCACCAACGCGCCGGTGGTGCTGACCGGCCTTTCCGAGGTGTGGATCGGATTCGACGACGCGACTGGCAAGACGGAAAACTGGCGCACGCTCGACCCGGGCGAAACCTATCAGGTACCGCCGGCATATATCGACCAGTTCACGCTACGCACCAGCATTCCGCAGGCGTTGAAAGTCACCGTCGGCGGCCGCGACGTTGGAGCAATCGGCCCCGCCGATACACTGGTAAAGGGCGTTTCGCTCAAGCCTGCCGATCTGGTGGCGCGCGCTGAAGGAAACGGCGCGCCGATCACTGCGGCGCCATCGGCACGCCCGCTTCCGAAGGGCTGAAACGGCCATCTTTTGGGTCGGCACGAACGGCAGCGCACCGAATTGGGTTTGCGCTGCCGCACTCTGCCGCGTTATGAACGTCAAAATGGTTAATTGGTGGGGGCCGAACGGCTAATGAAAATGCATCAGATCACTTTCCTGGGAGCCGCGACGATTGCGCTTGCCGCGACGATGCCCGCGCCTGCGCAAGAGGGGGCCATCGACAAGCGCGTCGAACGGCTCGAAAAGGAAATGCGGGCGGTCCAGCGCTCCGTATTCCCCGGTGGCAGCCCGGCCTTTTTCGAGGGCGAGATTGCGCCCGACAGCACCCCCGGCGAACGCGCGCGCAGCAACGCCCCGGTGATCGACCTGACAGCACGTGTCGACGCCTTGGAAAGCCAGCTCCAGACGCTGACCGGCCAGACCGAGCAGAATGCCTTCCAGCTGCGCGAGCTCGAAAAGCAGTTCACCGCCTACAAAGCCGAGATGGATCAGCGTTTCGCCGATCCCGAGGCCACCGCAACGCCCGCCAACCTTGCCCCCGCTCCGACCGCGAAGCCGCCGACGGCGGCGCCTTCGGTTGCCGCCACGCCGGCGAAGAAGCCCCCGGCCACGGCCGCTAAACCCACCGCGACAACGCCCAACGCGGCACGGCTCGCGCTGGTCAAACAGGTTGAAATCCCCGCGACCGGCAACGAAACCAAAGACGCCTATGATTATGGGTTTCGGCTGTGGGAGGCCAAGCTCTACCCCGAAGCGCAGGCCCAGCTGAAACAGGTCGTGACCAAATGGCCGAGCAGCAGCCACGCCAGCTTTGCCCAGAACCTGCTGGGCCGCGCTTACCTCGACGAAGGTAAGCCCAGCCTGGCCGCCGTCGCATTCTATAATAATTACAAGGACCGCCCGAGCGGCGCCCGCGCGCCGCACAGCCTGATGTTCATGGGCGTCGCGCTCGACAAGCTGGGCCGCAAGGCCGATGCCTGCAAGGCGTTCCGCGAGCTTGAAGAAGTCTATGGTGACAAGGCTCCGCAGGATGTCCGAACCGATGCAGCCGCCGCAAAAACAAAAGCAGGTTGCTGACCGCGACAGCGCCGACCGGCTGGCGAGCGACCTTCGCGCGCTCGCCGGACCCGAATGGCACCGCTTGCACTATGGCGTCGCCGTGTCGGGCGGTCCCGACAGCATGGCGCTGCTCTGGCTGATGGCCACGCTGCTGCCCGGACAGGTCTGGGCGGCGACCGTCGATCATGGCCTGCGCAAAGGGTCGGACCAGGAAGCGCGCATGGTCGCGAGCTTTTGCAGCCGCGAACATATCCCGCATTCAACCCTGCGCCCCGCCGCGGCGATCAAAGGATCGCTGCAGGCCGCCGCGCGCGCGGAGCGCTATCATCTGCTCGACCAGTGGCGCGGCGCCAATGCGCTCGATCATATCCTCACCGCGCATCATGCCGACGATCAGCTGGAAACGATCGTCATGCGGCTCAACCGCAGCAGCGGCGTCGGCGGCTTGTCGGCGATTCGCTCGCGCAATGGCGTCGTGATGCGGCCGTTGCTGCATTGGCGGCGCAGCGATCTGGTCGGTCTGGCGCTCGAAAAGGACCTGCCCTTTGTCGATGACCCGTCGAACAGCGACAATCGTTTCGATCGCGCCCGGCTACGGCAGGCGCTGACATCACAGACGATCCTCGATCCCGTCGCCGCCGCGCGCTCGGCGGGCTGGCTCGCGGAGGCCGACGAGGCACTCGACTGGGCGGTCGAGCGCCTGATCGCCTCCTGGCCCGACGCCTCCGACATCGCGGTGATCCGCAACGAATCCTATCCGCCCGAGATGTTTCGCCGCATCGTCGCTCGACGCCTGCGCGCCAATGCCGGCCAGCTGGCGATCCGTGGCGGCTCGCTCGATGGCGTGATCGCGGCCATGCACAAGGGCAAGCGTGCGATGGTCGGCGCCCTGCTGATCGACCCCGTTCGCGGCTTTGAAGGGACGATTTGGCGCATTTCTGCTGCACCGCGCCGGAAACTGCCCAAAAAGGGCTGATTGGCTCATTGTCATTTAACCTGATTATCCTATCTTATCGGGATAGGAGCGTATGGCCGCGCCGATTAGGAAAGTACTCGCATGCAGGACGACAAGGAACCGCAGGGCAACCCCTGGATGAAGAGTGTGATGATCTGGAGCGGCATTTTGCTCGCCATGCTCCTCGTCGCCTCGATGTTCGGAGGAACCGCGCAGCCTGCGGGCAGCGCGATGGCCTATTCCGAGTTCCGCCAGAAGGTCGAAGAAGGCGCCGTCAAGGACGTCGTCCTGTCCGAAGACAGGGTGACCGGCACGCTATCGAACGGCGACCGCTTCACCGCGAATGTCATCCGCGATCCCGACCTTTTGAAAATGCTCAACGACAATAATGTCAAATATGACGGCAAGGCGACCGAAACGCCGAACTTCTGGATGTATATGCTCATCCAGTCGCTGCCCTTCATCCTGATCCTCGGCATCGCCTTCTTTGTTTTCCGTCAGGTCCAGAAAAACAACGGCTCGGGCGCGATGGGCTTTGGCAAGTCGCGCGCCAAGATGCTGACCGAAAAGCAGGGCAAGGTCACCTTTGACGACGTTGCCGGCATCGACGAAGCGCGCGAAGAGCTGGAGGAAATCGTCGAATTCCTGCGCGACCCGACCAAATTCTCGCGCCTCGGCGGGCAGATTCCCAAGGGCGCGCTGCTCGTCGGTTCGCCCGGCACCGGTAAAACCTTGCTCGCCCGCGCCATCGCGGGCGAAGCGGGCGTGCCCTTCTTCACCATTTCGGGTTCGGACTTCGTCGAAATGTTCGTCGGTGTAGGCGCCAGCCGTGTCCGCGACATGTTCGAACAGGCCAAGCGCAACGCGCCGTGCATCGTCTTCATCGACGAAATCGACGCCGTCGGCCGCCATCGCGGCGCCGGGCTGGGCAATGGCAATGACGAGCGCGAACAGACGCTGAACCAGCTGCTCGTCGAGATGGACGGCTTCGAAGCGAACGAAGGCATCATCATCGTCGCCGCGACCAACCGCCCCGACGTGCTCGACCCCGCCCTCCTTCGTCCGGGCCGCTTCGACCGCCAGGTCGTCGTCCCGCGTCCCGACATCGAGGGCCGCCAGAAGATCCTCGAAGTCCACACCCGCAAAAAGCCGCTGGCACCCGACGTCGACCTGCGCCGCGTCGCGCGCGGCACCCCGGGCTTCTCGGGCGCCGATCTGGCTAATCTTTGCAACGAAGCGGCGCTGCTCGCGGCGCGCAAGGGCAAGCGCCTGATCGCGAATGACGAGTTTGAAGAGGCCAAGGACAAGGTCATGATGGGCGCCGAGCGCCGGTCGATGGTGATGACGGAAGACGAGAAGAAATCGACCGCTTATCACGAGGCCGGTCACGCGCTCGTCTCGCTCCACGTCGACGGCTGCGATCCGCTGCACAAGGTGACGATCATCCCGCGCGGCCGCGCGCTGGGCGTGACGTGGAACCTGCCCGAACGCGACCGTTATTCGATGAGTATGAAGCAGATGAAGGCGCGCCTCGCGCTCTGCTTCGGTGGCCGCATCGCCGAACAGCTGATTTACGGCAAGGACGAGCTCAACACCGGCGCGTCGAACGATATCCAGCAGGCAACCGAAATGGCGCGCTCGATGGTCATGGAATATGGCATGTCGGACAAGCTCGGCTGGCTGCGGTATCGCGACAATCAGGACGAAGTGTTCCTGGGCCACAGCGTGTCGCGCGCGCAGAATATGTCGGAGGACACCGCGCGCATGATCGATGCTGAAGTGCGCCGCCTCGTCGAAGAAGGCGAGAATGTCGCGCGCAAGGTGCTCACCGATCACCTCGACGAGCTTCATCTGCTTGCCGGCGCGCTGCTCGAATATGAAACGCTCTCGGGTGAGGAATCGAAGCGCGCGATCAGGGGCGAAGACATCGGCCGCGAGGACGATGCCGACAAGCGCGGCACCCCGGTGTCGGGCCACGCCGGTTCGCTGCCGCAGATCAAGCGCAAGCCGCGCGGTCCGTTTGGCGACCCGAAACCCCAAGGCGCCTAGACTGATTGACCTGGCGCGCTCGCTTCAGGGGTCATTCATTGGCTGACGGCAAGTTGCTGCGCATGACCCTGGGGAGCCGCGCGCGCATCTTGCCTGTCTTGCTGACCGCGCCGTTACTGTCCGCAATGGCGCCGGGCGACATGAGCGTTGCAGCGTTCCTGATGCGAGCCGACTCGCTCGCCCGGCTCGGCCCCCTCGCGCTCGCGACGCCGCAAGGCAATCAGTTGAAAGGCGAGGTCATCGCCGCGGGCAAACGCTACAAGGCGCGGATCGATGCCGATCGGCGCGCCGGGCGCAAAACCACCAGCTGCCCGCCCGAATCGGGAACGCTGACGCCCGAGCAGTGGCTGGGCCACCTACGCTCCTATCCCGCGCCGGTCCGCAAGCGCGTCAGCATTCACACGGCATTCGATGCACTGATGAAGAAACGCTACCCCTGCCCTGCCTGATCCGCCATGGAGCGATCGAAAAAGGAGACGGTGATGATCCGTAAATCGTGGACGATAGTGACGCTGGCCGCCATTTTGGCGATGGGCGCGCAGCCCGCAGCGGCGCAGGGCACCGGCGTGCTGACGAACAAGGTCGAACTGGAAAGATCAGGACCGGGTGTTGATGGCCGCGAGGGCGAGAAGACCTACACCACGCCCGATGTCGTCGTGCCCGGCGACCGGGTTCGCCTGACGCTCACCTTCACCAACAATGGCGCCGCCCCGGCAGCGGGGGTCAATCTGACCAACCCGATTCCCGAGGCGCTGGTCTTTGATGGCACTAATGACACCGCGGGTTTTGCCGTTTCCGTCGACGGCGGCAAGACGTTTGGAGCGCTCGCCGAACTGACGGTGACCGTCACGGGCACTGCACCGCGCCCTGCCGCAGCAACCGACGTCACGCATGTCCGCTGGCTGTGGAGTGATGCTGTCCCCGTGGGGCAAAGCCGCTCGGTCGCCTTCTTCGGCCGCGTCCGGTGATCCATCGGCCCCGCCGCCGGTGACGATTTACTGCGACGAATCGGGTGGGCTCAATGCCGGTGCGATGACGTTTGCCGCGGTCATGCTGACGCCGCAGGTCGCCGCCGACATTCATGCGCGGTTTCGCAGTGTGACCGGCCTTCGCGGTGAACTCAAAGGCAGCCGGATCAGCATCGTCGAGCGCGCCTATCTGCTGGAACTGTTCGATCGCGCCGGTGGCCGCGTCTGGGTTGCGGTGGCGAAACGCGACACGATGGGCGGGAAGCTCGGTGACTCCGTTCCCAGCGACCTGTCGGTCTATGCCGCGCTGCTCAACCTCGCGGTCGGGCGGTGGCTGCCCGAAACCGGCGGCGTATGCACCGATGTCGTGATCGACGATGGACGTTACGATCCAACGATACTCGGCAAGGTTCGCGAAGAAATTCAGGCGGGTCTCGGCGGTTGGGGGCGCGCCTCGCTCGCCGAAAGCCACCGCAGCGACGGGGTGCAGATCGCCGACGTCATCGCCAACTGCCTGTTCAACATTGCCGTCGGCTCACCCCGCGCGCACCGGATCCAGCGGATCATCGAACCGATGCTGGCATCGAAAGTGATCCGGGTAGCCGAGCTCATGGATCTCGACTGACACAAAATAGAAAAGGCCGCGGTTTCCCGCGGCCCCTTCGTTCACATGTCGCAGCGCTTAATCGAAGTCGCTGCCACCACCCGCGGGGCTGCGCGGCGGCGCGGCGGCGGTCAAGCGGAGGGCTTCGGCCGAGCGGCTGATCGAGCTGATTTCATCGGGCGTATCGTCATCGTCGATCACAACCTTCTGCAGCGTCGTGATCAGCGTTTCCTTCAGATCCTTCGGACGCACCGTCTGTTCGGCAATCTCGCGCAGCGCGACGACGGGGTTCTTGTCGCGGTCGCGGTCGATGGTCAGCTCCGAACCGCCCGAAATCTCGCGGGCGCGGTGCGCGGCGAGCAGGACCAGGTCGAAACGGTTGGGAATCTTGTCGACGCAATCCTCGACGGTAACGCGGGCCATGTTGTTTCCTTAGAATATCGGAGAGACCAGCCCTTTTTGAGGGCGTGGCGGCAAGCGCTGCGCGCTAGCAGGACGGCCCGCCGCTGTCAATCGAAGCGCTGCCCTTGCGGCGCTCGTGTCGCCCCGCCTATGAGCGGGCGATGACTGATACGCCCAGCCCTGCCAGCGATTCCGATACGCTGACCGCTGACGTCGCCGGTCACCGGCTGGAGGTCATAGTCAACGGCGACCAGCGGCTCGAACGAATTCTTGCGCTGCTCGCTGGCGCCATTCGCAGCCTCGACATCATCATGTACATCTTCAAGCATGATGCCGCCGGGACGCGCGTCCTCGATGCAATGACCGCCGCCGCGCGGCGCGGCGTGCGAGTCCGCGCGGTGATCGACAGTTTCGGCTCATCGGACATCCCGGACAGCATCTTTGTTCCGCTGCGTGAAGCGGGCGGCAGCGTGACCTTTTTCTCGCGGCGCTGGCGATCGAGCTATTTGATCCGCAACCACCAGAAATTGCTGTTGATCGACGACGACGTGGCGGTGACCGGCGGCTTCAACATCGCCACGCCCTATCTTGGCACACAGCCCGACAATTGCTGGTTCGACCTCGGCATCATCGTACGCGGGCCGTCGGTGGCACGGATGGTCGCGTGGTTCGAGGCGGTCCACGATTACACCGTGAACAACGACGGCAAGCTGCTGATGCTCCGCCGCCTGATCCGTGAATGGCCGGTTGAGGCGGGGCCGGTGACCTGGCTGGTCGGCGGCCCGACCCAGCGGCTGTCGCCATGGGCGCAAGCGGTGCGCACCGATTTGGTCGGCGCGCGGCAACTCGACATGGCGATGGCCTATTTCTCGCCGGGCCAGGGCATGCTGCGGCGACTGGGCCGCGTCGCCCGGCTAGGGCGCGCGCGCTTCATCATGGCGGCGAAGTCGGACAATGCCGCGACGATCGGTGCCTCGCGGCTGCTCTATGGCTATCTGCTGCGCAAAGGGGCGCAGATTTGGGAATATCGCCCATGCAAGCTGCACATGAAACTGATCGTGATCGACGATGTCGTCTATATCGGCACCGCCAATTTCGACATGCGCAGCCTGTTCGTCAATGTCGAGGCGATGCTGCGCGTCGCCGACGCCGGTTTTGCCGAGCGGATGCGCGGTTTCATCGCGGCGCAGCAGGCGGATTGCGATGACATCACGCCCGCCACGCACAAGGCGCGGGCCGGTTGGCTGACGCGGCTGCGCTGGACGCTCGCATGGTTTGTCGTGGGCGCCGCGGACTATACGGTGTCGCGGCGGCTCAATTTCGGTCTTGGAGACGCCGATCCCGATCTGGAAGTTTAGTCTTTCCAGCCCCAGAACAGGAAGCAGGGCGGCACATTGACCCATTCGAACGCATTGTCGATGCGGGCGAAATGCGGCGCTAGGAAATCGCGCGCGCGGGCGCGGAACTGATAGACAAGGAACGCCCCGCCGGGGCGCAGAACGCGGTGCGTTGCCGCAGCAATCGCCGGGCCGACGCCAGCGGGCAACGTCGAGAAGGGCAGACCCGACAGGACATAGTCAGCTTTTTCAAAGCCGTGCGCTGCGATGATCGCCTCAACTTCGGAAGCCGAGCCGTGAACCGCGATAAAGCGGCTGTCGCGGATGTCCTTACGCAGATAATCGATGAAATCTTCGTTGGTGTCGATCGCGATCAGCGTCGCGTCACCCGCCATGCGTTCGAGCACCGGGCGGCAGAAGGTGCCAACTCCCGGGCCATATTCGACGAACAGCTTGGTGTTCTTCCAATCGACGGGCTTCAGCATGTGGCGGATCAGCGTCGGTGACGAGGGCACGATCGACCCGACCATGACCGGATGCTTGATAAAACCACGGACAAACATGCCCCACGGTCCGAAAAAGCGCTTGAGGCCCTCGCGGACCCGGCGGCCCAGCGGAGCTTTCTTTTCTTGGGCCTGCGCCCGCGGATTGGTCATATTGGCTTTCGCGTTGTTGCGGTTGGCGAAGGCGTGGCAAAAACGGCGCGTTGGCGCAAGGAAAGAGTCTGTCTTGACTCTGGACAGCGAGGCGCTCGCGTGTAGGGAAAGGCCCGATTGCTCACGCTGGACGGCAAAGGGGGATTTTCGGCATGGCGACATTATCGCGCTCGATCCCCGCCGATCGCATGGCCGTACTGTTCGCGGTCATGCTGGTCGCTGCCGCGGGCAATACCGCGATGCAGTCGATCTTGCCTGCCATCGGCGCAAAGCTCGACATTCCTGATGTCTGGGTCAGTCTGGCGTTCAGCTGGTCGGCGCTATTATGGGTGATGACGGCACCTTATTGGGCGCGCCAGTCCGACAAGCGTGGCCGCAAGGCGCTGATGGCGCTCGGCGTGATCGGCTTCATGCTGTCGATGGCGCTGTGCGGACTGGCGCTGTGGGCCGGGCTGGCGGGCTATCTCGCCGCGGGAACGACGTTCGTGATCTTTGCGCTGTTCCGCAGCTTGTACGGCGGGTTCGGATCGGCGGCGCCCCCGGCGGTCCAGGCCTATGTCGCGTCGCGCACCGACCCTGAGGAGCGCACGCAGGCGCTATCGCTCGTTTCCTCGTCGTTTGGGCTGGGGACTGTGATTGGCCCGGCGATCGCGCCGCTGTTCATCCTGCCTTTTGTCGGGCTTTCGGGACCGCTGCTGGTTTTCGCGCTGATCGGCTTGATCGTGCTGATCATGCTGCGCTGGCGGCTGCCCGACGATGTCCCGCGCTTCGCCGCGCGCGGCGCGATCGCGGCCTATCCGACCGCTGCCGGATCGACAGCGTCGGCGAGCGAGGACAGCGACGAAGACGTTGAGGATCGTGATGCCCCCGCCGCGGCGCCGCTGCGCTGGACCGACAGACGCGTTCGGCCATGGATGCTCGCCGGGCTTTGCGGCGGCCAGGCGCAGGCGATGATGCTCGGCGTCATCGGCTTCCTGATCCTTGATCGGCTCGAACTTCGCCCCCGCCCCGACGAAGGCGCCGCGATGACCGGCATCGTGCTGATGGCCGGCGCCTTCGCAACCTTGTTGTCGCAGTGGGGGCTGATCCCGCTGCTCAAACTGTCGGCGCGCACCGCGGTTCTGATCGGCGCGGCGCTCGGCGCCGGCGGGTTGATCATCACGGGGGTAGCGCAGGATCTGCACGGCATCGTGATCGGCTTCGCCCTCGCCTCGCTCGGTTTCGGGCTGTTTCGCCCGGGCTTTACCGCAGGCGCGTCGCTATCGGTGCCGCGGCGCGATCAGGGCAGCGTCGCCGGCATGACCGCGTCGATCAACGGGTCCGCCTATATCGTGTCGCCTGCGATCGGCGTCCTGCTCTATAACTGGCACCCGATGGTCGCCTATGGCTTGATGGCGGGATTCTGCGGCTGGCTGGTGCTGTGGGGGGGGGGGGGGGGGGGGGGG
>NZ_JAIBES010000120.1 GCF_019459305.1 Sphingopyxis sp.
TGAGGGGTTTGTGGGCGGCCTTCTGCCGCCCGCTTTCCGGTTTGGGCATATCAGCGCGGGCCCATGCGGATCCCGCCGTCGAGGCGCACGTCTTCGCCGTTGAAATAGCCATTCTCGATCATGCACAGCGCCAGCGCGGCATATTCGGGCGGATTGCCGAGGCGCTTGGGATTGAGCACCGAAGCGCCGAGCGCATCGCGGACATTCTGCGGCGCACCCGCGAGCAGCGGGGTGTCGAAAATGCCCGGCAGGATCGTGTTGACGCGGATATTCTCGCTCGCAAGGTCACGTGCGATCGGCAGGGTCATGCCGACGACGCCGCCCTTCGACGCCGAGTAAGCGGCCTGCCCGATCTGGCCGTCCTCAGCCGCGACCGACGCGGTGTTGACGATCGCGCCGCGCTCGCCGTCTTCCATCGGGTCGAGCGTCAGCATGCCGGCCGCCGACTTGGCGATGCAGCGGAAGGTGCCGACGAGGTTGATCTGGATGATCCAGTTGAAGGCATCGAGCGGGAAATGCTTGATGCTGCCGTCTTCCTTGCTGCGGCTCGCAGTCTTGATCGCGTTGCCGGTGCCGGCGCAATTGACGAGGATACGCTCCTGGCCGATCGCTTCGCGCGATTTGGCGAAAGCGGCATCGACCGATGCATCGTCGGTAACATTGCATTCGCAGAACACCCCGCCGAGCTCGGCGGCGAGCGCGGTGCCCTTTTCTTCCTGCAGGTCGAAGATCGCGACCTTGACGCCTTTGGCAGCGAGCGCGCGCGCAGTGGCGGCACCGAGGCCTGAGGCGCCCCCGGTGACGACGGCGGATACCGTGGAATCGAGTTTCATATCATTCTCCCTTAAATCGTCGCCCCCGCGAAGGCGGGGGTCGTTGGCAGCCTTGCGCTACCCCGATAGCGGCCCCCGCCTGCGCGAGGGCGACGCCAAATCTCTTACAACCGCTCGATGATCGTGACGTTGGCCTGACCGCCGCCTTCGCACATCGTTTGCAGGCCATATTTGCCGCCGGTCGCGTCGAGCACGCCGAGCAGGGTCGCCATCAGCTTGGTGCCGCTGGCCCCGAGCGGATGGCCGAGCGCGATCGCGCCGCCATGCTGGTTAAGACGCGCGTGATCGGCGCCAAGATATTTGAGCCACGCGAGCGGCACCGGGGCGAAGGCTTCGTTGACCTCGTAAGCGTCAATATCCCCGATCTGCATTCCGGCGCGCTTCAGCGCCTTTTCGGTCGCGAACAACGGTTCTTCAAGCATGATCACCGGGTCGCCCGCGGTCACCGAGACATGATGGATGCGCGCGCGCGGAGTCAGGCCATGGTCTTTCAGCGCCTGTTCGGAGACGATCAGCGCCGCCGAGGCGCCGTCGCAGATCTGGCTCGACGAAGCGGCAGTGATTGTGCCGCCTTCCTGCAGCAATTTGACGCCCGCTATGCCCTCGAGCGTCGCATCGAAGCGGATGCCTTCGTCAACCAGGTGGGTCTGGCGACCCTCAGGCGTGTCGATGTCGAGCCCGACGATTTCGCGCTGGAAATGGCCCGCTTCGGTCGCCGCCTTGGCGCGGCGATGGCTTTCAAAGGCATAAGCGTCGAGGTCGTCCTTGCTGAAGCCGTGCTTCTTGACGATCATTTCGGCGCCCATGAACTGGCTGAACATGATGCCGGGATATTTCTCCTCGAGCCGCTCGGACTTGTAGTGGCCAAGCCCTTCCTTGATGAACAGAGTCGCGACGCTGCCCATGGGCACGCGCGTCATGCTTTCGATGCCGCTGGCGAGGACGATGTCCTGCGTTCCCGACATTACTGCCTGCGCCGCGAACATCATCGCCTGCTGCGACGAGCCGCACTGGCGGTCGATCGTCACCGCGGGAATCGAGTCGGGGAGGTTCGAGGCAAGCACGGCGTTACGGCCAAGGTCCATCGTCTGCTGCCCGCCCTGCGACACGCAGCCGGTGATGACGTCGTCGATCTTTGACGTGTCGAAATCATTGCGGTCGGCGATTGCGTCAAACACGGCAGCACCAAGATCGACAGGGTGGATGCCGGCGAGCTTGCCGCCGCGCTTGCCGCCTGCGGTGCGGACGGCGTCTACGATATAAGCATGGGCCATGGGGATACTCCTTTCCGAGTGGTCGTCGCTCCCGCGCAGGCGGGGGCCGTTGGAGGCGTCGGGCAACGCCGAGTTAGAACGCCAGCGGCCCCCGCCTTGGCGGGGGCAACGGGCTTAAAGCTTCCGCCCGATCAGTTCCTTCATAATCTCGTTCGTGCCGCCAAAGATGCGCGTCACACGCGCGGCGCGCCAGGCGCGGGCGATCGGATATTCATTCATATAGCCCGCCCCTCCATGAAGCTGGAGACATTTGTCCATGATTTCCCACTGCAGTTCGGTGTGCCACAGCTTCGCCGCGGCGCCCTCTTCGGGGGTCAGTTCCTTTTTCAGATGCCGCGCGAGCGCCCAGTCGAGATGCGCCCAGCCGACCTGCAATTTGGTTTTGAGGTCGGCGAGCACGAAGCGCGTGTTCTGGAAATCGAGGATCGGCTTGCCGAACGCCTTGCGGTCGCGGGTAAACTCGACCGTGTCGTCGAAGGCACGCTGCGCCGACGCCTGCGCGGACACCGCAATCGAGAGGCGCTCCTGCGGCAACTCGCTCATCAGATAGATGAAGCCCTTGCCCTCTTCGCCCAGGCAGTTGGTGATCGGCACGCGGACGTCGTTAAAGAACATTTCCGACGTATCGGCCTCGTCCTGCCCGATCTTGTCGAGGTTGCGGCCGCGCTCATAACCTTCGCGGTCGGCCTCGACGAGGACGATCGACACGCCCTTCCACGCCGGCTGGACTTCGGTATCGGTCTTGACGCAGACGAGGATCAGGTCGGCGTTCTGGCCGTTGGTGATATAGGTTTTCGAGCCGTTGATGACATAATGATTGCCATCCTTTTTAGCGGTCGTGCGCATGCCCTGCAGATCGCTGCCGGTGCCGGGTTCGGTCATCGCGATCGCGGTGATCACCTCGCCCGCAACCATCTTGGGCAGCCAGTGCTTCTTCTGCTCTTCGCTGCCATATTTGACGATGTAATTGGTGACGATGTCCGACTGGAGCGAGAAGCCGGTGGTGGCGCGGCCGTAATAGGCGCTTTCTTCATCGACGATCGCATTGTAGCCGAAGTCGAGGCCGAGCCCGCCATATTCCTCGGGTACCGTCGGGCACAGCATGCCCAGCTCGCCCGCCTTGGGCCAGATCGACTTGGGGACGATCTTGTCCTCAGCCCATTGCGCGGCGTTGGGGGCGATCTCTTTTTCGAGGAACTGGCGCACCGTGGCGCGGAACGCCTCATGATCGTCGGTGTAGGCGGTGCGCGACAGGTTATCGAGCGACATGGTCTTCCTTTCCCTTGCGGCAGCCGAACGCAGGCGGGGAGTCGGCCGCAACTTTTCGGTCGCCAAGAGACCTTACGTTTACGTGCACGTCAAGTGGAAAGGCGTTACGGCATGAACTCTTTGCTCGCGCGGCCAACTTTCCCCGTCATCCCGGACTTGATCCGGGATCCATGCGGCGTCGACCGGCGGGCAGCGCGCGACCGCGTGGACCCCGGATCCAGTCCGGAGTGACGAAAGTGGGCGTTACCTCTCGCTCGGGTTGCACCGACGAATAGGTTTGCAGCCGCTGGGCAGCACCCCCGCGCCGCGCTACGACATACGCCATGGTTCAACTTCTTCTCGACGCCGGTGCCTTACTCGGCGAATCGCCGCGCTGGAGCGTATCGGAACAGCGGCTGTACTGGGTCGATATCGAGGGGCGGGCGATTCATTGCACCGATCCGGCGACCGGTGCGGACGAGGTCATGCTGCTGGATCAGCAGGTCGGCTGCGTGGCGCCGCGCGCGGGTGGCGGGCTGGTGGTCGCGATGGAGGACCGCTGCGCGCTGATCGACAGCTGGGGCGCCGCACCGCGACCCTTTGGCCCGGCGGTGCTCGCGGACAAACCCGAGCAGCGGTTCAACGACGGCTGCGTCGACGGGGCCGGTCGGCTGTGGGTTGGTAGCCTGACGAGCGACAAGGCGCATCCCACGGCGACACTGTATCGGCTCGATCCTGACGGTTCGCTCTCCGAAGTTTTCGGTGACCTCACCACCAGCAACGGCGCGGCGTTCAGCCCCGACGGGCGGACTTTCTACCATGCCGACACCCCGACCCATGCAATCCGTGCGTTCGACGTCGATCCGGCAACGGGCAATCTCGGCGAAGGGCGGATCTTCCACCAGTTTCCGTTCGGCAACGGTCGCCCCGATGGCGCCGCGGTCGATGCCGAGGGCTGTTACTGGTCGGCGCTGTGGGACGGGTGGCGCGTCGTCCGGCTGTCGCCCGCAGGCGAGTTGTTGCAAACGATCGAGCTACCGGTGCAGCGACCGACGATGATCGCGTTCGGCAGCGCGGATATGCAGACCGCTTTTGTCAGCAGTGCCGGCAAGAATCTGACCGACGACGAGCGCAAAGCGCAGCCGAACGCGGGCGGGGTTTTTGCGTTTCGGGTTGAGGTACCCGGATTGGTGCAGCCGATGTTTTCGGGATGATGCTCCCTGTCGCGCAGCGATGGTGAGGTGGCAGCGCCCTTCGACTGCCTTGCAGGCGCTCAGGATGCACTGCGCCGGAGGCGCAGCGCTGACGGAGGGGCCATGGCGCTACCGTCGCCGCCCCTCCACCACTTGCTTCGCAAGCGGTCCCGCTCGCGCTACGCGCCGTCTGCGGCTCCTCCATCGCTTCGCCACAGAGAGGATTTACTGCCTCACTCGGTTCGTCCTCCCAAACTTGCGCCACGCCGCGATCTCGGGCTAAGCCCGGACCAACTTGGTTTCCACCGAAACCGTTTCCCCGGGAGAATCACTGATGCCGCGCAACGCGCTTTCTTTTCGCCACCGCTTGCCGATATTGCTCGCATCCACCGCGCTGCTCGCAGGTTGCACAAATATGGATAGACCAATGACCGCTGTCGCTCCGCCCGCCGCCGAGTCCCCCTCGCCCACCACGGTTCCGGCTGGCGCCAACCCGATGCTCGCGACCTGGACCGGCCCCTATGAAGGGGTGCCGCCGTGGGACAAGATGGACCCCGAGCTGTTTCCCGACGCCTTTACCAAGGGCATGGCGGAGACGCGCGCGCAAGTGCAGGCGGTGATCAACAATCCGGCGGCGCCGACGTTCGAGAACACGCATGTCCCGATGATGCTGGCGGGCGACACGATGGAGCGCGTATCGGCTTTGTGGGGCGTGCAGACATCGAACAAGTCGAACGAGCGCGTCGAGGACATTGACGCCGAATGGAGCCCCAAGCTTACCACCTTCTACACCGAGCTGTTCCTCGATCCCAAGCTGTTCGCGCGCTACAAGGCGGTGTACGACGCCCGCCAGACGAGCGGCCTCGATGCGCAGCAGATGCGGATCGTCGAGCGCAGCTATGACGAGATGGTGCGCGACGGCGCCAATCTGTCGCCTGCCGACAAGAGCAAGCTGGTCGCGATGAATTCGAAGCTCGAGAGCCTGTTCTCAGCCTTTTCGTCAAAGCTGCTCGGCGACGAGAAGCTTTATACCTTCGTCACCGACAAGGCCGAGCTGGCCGGGCTCGACGCCGGCTTTGTCGCCTCGCTCGCCGCCGCCGCCGAAGCCAATGGCAAGCCCGGCCAGTGGGCGATAAAGAACACGCGGTCGTCGGCGCAGCCAGTGCTCCAGAACGCCAGCAACCGCGCGCTACGCGAGAAGGTCTACAAGGCTTTCGTGAACCGCGGCGACAACGGCGATGCCAATGATACCAACGCAACGATCGCCGAGATCCTGGCGCTGCGCCAGCAGCGCGCCGAACTGCTCGGTTTTCCCAACCACGCGACATACCGCATGGCCGATACGATGGCGAAGACCCCCGCCAATGCGATGGGCCTGATGATGAAGGTGTGGCCCGCCGCGGTAGCGCGGGTGAAGGAAGAGGTCGCCGACATGCAGGCGATCGCCGATGCCGATGCCAAGGCCGGCAAAGGACCGAAAATCACCATCGAACCGTGGGATTATCGTTTTTATTCGGAAAAGGTCCGCAAGGACAAATATGACCTCGATGAAAGCGAGGTGAAGCCGTACCTCCAGCTCGACAAGCTGGTCGAGGGCATGTTCTGGTCGGCGGGCCAACTCTATGACATGGGGTTCCGCGAAAACACCGGCACGATCCCGGTGTTCGACCCCAAGGTGCGGACGTTCGAGGTCTATAATCTGAAGACAAACGAGAATATCGGCGTCTTTTACCTCGACAATTTCGCGCGCGACGGCAAACGATCGGGCGCGTGGATGACGACCTATCGCAGCCAGCAGAAGCTAGGCGGCGACCGCAATGTGCTGGCGTCGAACAATAATAATTTCACTGAAGCGGCAAAGGGCGAGCCGACGCTGATCAGCCTGGACGATGCGTCGACGCTGTTCCACGAATTCGGCCACGGCATTCATTTCCTGCTCTATGACATCAACTATCCGGCGCTCGCCGGGGTGCCGCGCGACTTTGTAGAATATCCGAGCCAGGTGAACGAGAATTGGCTGATGACTCCCGAAGTGCTGTCGAAATTCGCGACGCATTACAAAACCGGCGCACCGATGCCGCAAGCGCTGCTGGACAAGATCGAGGCGTCAGGCAAGTTCAACCAGGGTTTTGAAACGGTCGAATATCTGTCGAGCGCGATCGTCGACATGAAGCTGCATGACCGCAAGGTGCCGCCGACCGACATCGACAAGTTCGAACGCGATACGCTGGCCGAAATGGGCATGCCGCGCGAGATCGTCATGCGTCACCGCCTGCCGCAGTTCGCGCATCTGTTCAGTTCGGACGCCTATTCGGCAGGCTATTACAGCTACCTCTGGTCGGAAACGATGGATGCCGACACCTGGGCGGCTTTCGAAGAAGCGGGCGGGCCGTGGGACCGGACTGTCGCCGACAAGTTCCGCACCTTGCTGTTGATGACCGGCAACGAAACCGACCGCGCCGACGCGTATCGCGCCTTCCGCGGCCGCGATCCCGATGTGTCGGCATTGCTAAAAAAGCGCGGCTTTCCGACCGAATAGAGTGGACGAAACCGGGGAGGCAAAGGGGGTCTTAATGGCCCCCTTTGTTTGCCCAGGCGAGAGGCGCAGACCAATAGCACACATGTCCGACCGGCGTTGATCACCGCAATAGCGCCGCTCATCCCGTAGCTTTACACCCCGGACTCAGCGATCCATCCGTCCGAGACCGGAAATTTCCGCGTCCGTCCGAATCCCGTTGACCGTCCGCTGAAACGATATAAATATGATATCATCTTTATATCGAGTCGGAGGGTGATATGGTTGATGGAGGGACACCGGCGCTGAACCGCAGTCGCGAGACGCGAGCGCTGACGCAGAGCGGTTATCTGATGCTGCTGATCTGGGTGGCACTGCTGGGCGTCGCGCTGTGGGCGGGGATCAGCAATGCGACCGCTGAATTTCAGGTGGCGTGGAAATGGGCGGTCGTGGCCGTATCGGCGGTGGTCGGCTTCCTGATCCTGTGCGGCTTCTACCTGATCAATCCCAACGAAGCGGCGGCGATCCAGCTGTTCGGGGCGTATAAAGGCACCGACCGCGAGGAGGGGCTGCGCTGGGTGCTGCCGTGGCTGACGCGCAAGAAGATCGCGGTGCGCGCGAACAACGTCATTTCGGACAAGATCAAGGTCAACGATCTGCGCGGCAATCCGATCGAAATGGCGGCGCAGGTTGTGTGGCGCGTCACCGACACCGCGCAGGCGCTTTTCGACGTCGATGATTACAAGGAATTCGTGATGGCGCAGATCGAGGCCGCGGTGCGCTCGATCGGCTCGCGCTACCCCTATGACGACATCGAACATCAGGAAATCACGCTGCGCGGCAACCATGACGAGGTCGGGGTCGAGCTGCGCAAGGCGCTGATTGAGCGGCTGAGCGTCGCCGGGATCACCGTCGACGAATGCGGACTGACCCACCTCGCTTATGCGCAGGAAATCGCCGGCGCGATGCTGCGCCGCCAGCAGGCCGAAGCGGTGATTTCGGCGCGCAAGAAACTGGTCGAGGGCGCGGTGACAATGGTCGAAATGGCGCTCAACTTGCTCGCCGAAAAGGGCGTCGTCGAACTCGACGGCGAGCGCAAGGCGGCGATGGTGTCGAACCTGATGGTCGTGCTGTGCGGCGAACGCGATACGCAACCGGTGGTGAACGCCGGGTCGCTTTACTGATGTAAAAAACCCGTTCGTGTCGAGCGAAGTCGAGACACCCACCGTGGGCGCATGACGTCCGGGCATCTCGACGTCGCTCGATGCGAACGGGGATTGAGGTTTTACCTATGCCGACGTCCGCCAAGAAAGCCTTTGCCCTCCGCCTCGACCCCGCGCTGTATGCGGCGGTCGAGCGATTGGCGGCGGACGAACTGCGCAGCGCCAATGCCGAGATCGAGGTGCTGCTGCGCGAGGCGCTGGCGCGGCGCGGAGTCAAGCCCAAGGCCGCCGCGTCGGCACGACGCGGGCGGCCGCCAAAAGAGGATAATCAACCATGATGCACCTGTTCATGCGCAAAGGGCCCTGGTTTCGTGCCAAGAGCCATGGGTTTGGCACCGGGCTGCCGATCGTTTGGGAGGGCTGGCTGTTGCTCGCGCTCCACGCCGCGTTGATCACGGGGGTGGCGGTGGCGTTGCAGGGTCGGCCGGTGGCGATGACAATCGCGGTGATCGTCGCGGGGCTGGCGCCGATGCCGGTCTACCGCGCCAAGACCGAGGGCGGTTGGCGCTGGCGGTGAATGGAGCAATCCTCCCTGTCGTCAGCGATGAGGAGGTGGCAGCCCCCCGGGCTGAAGGAGGGCTTACACACGACTGTCGCGGGCCCTCTACCATTCGCTGCGCGAACGGTCCCCCTCCCCATGGCTTCGCCACAGGGAGGCTCGCTAACCTTTTCCACCGCTAGCGCCGCCACTCCGCTTGCCCCCCAAGGGGTTGATGGTTAAGGCCAATGGTCATGACTAGTACCCCCGCCCCCGTCCGTATCGCCCCGTCGATCCTGAGCGCCGATTTTGCCGCGCTGGGCCAGGAAGTGCGCGCGATTGAAACGGCGGGCGCCGACTGGGTGCATATCGACGTGATGGATGGCCATTTTGTTCCCAATTTGACGATCGGGCCGGCAGTGGTGAAGGCGCTGCGTCCGCATTCGACCCTGCCCTTCGACGTCCATCTGATGATTTCGCCAGTCGATCATTTCCTCGACGCCTTTGCCGCGGCGGGCGCCGACATCATCACGGTGCATCCCGAGGCGGGGCCACATATCCACCGCACCATCCAGCACATCAAATCGCTGGGCAAGCAGGCGGGGGTGTCGCTCAATCCCGCGACCCCGGCCAAGATGCTCGACTATCTGATCGACGACATCGACCTGGTGCTGATCATGAGCGTCAATCCCGGCTTCGGCGGCCAGAGTTTCATCACGAGCCAGCTGCGCAAGATCGAGGCGGTGCGCAAGATGATCGACAAGAGCGGCCGCGATATCCGGTTGGAGGTCGATGGCGGCATCGATGCCGGGACCGCCCCGCTTGCGATAGCGGCGGGCGCCGATGTGCTGGTGGCGGGCACCGCGACCTTCAAGGGCGGTCCGGACGCCTATACCGACAACATCCGGCGGCTGCGGGGCGCCTGACTGATGGAGGGGAGACCGTTGACTTCGGCCCCTGCCGACCCGCCGCTCGATCTGGCCGACGACGCCGCGCCGATCGACGATTCGATCGAGCCCGGCAAGCGGCTGATCCGCCTGCCCGCCGACAAGGGGCTGTCGCTGGGCGACCGCGTTGCCAATGCGATCACCCGGCTGACCTGGCGCACCCCGCTCCACGCGTTCCGGCTGAAGGGGCGCTTTCCGCTCAAATTGCTTGGCGTGCCAGCCGATCCGGTACCCGGCGACACGCGCGCCGGGACCGCGATTCGCGCCGGCCATTTCCTGCACCGCGGGTTGAAGCTGCCGCTCGGCGAGCTCGATTTTGCCGCGCTGACCGTCGCGCCAACCTTTGCCGATTATCTACACAGCTTTGCCTGGCTGCGCGATCTCGCCGCGACGGGCACCCGCGCCGACGGCGCGCCGATCGCCGAAGCCGTCGTCCGCCACTGGCTCGGCACGCATGGCGAGACGGTGAGCGAACCGGCGTGGAAGGCCGACAATACCGCGTGGCGCATCCTGTTCTGGGCCGCCCACGCGCCGCTGATCCTGTCATCGAGCGACCTTGTCTATCGTTCGGCAGTACTCAATCACCTCGCGCGCGCGGCGCGGCATCTGGATCGCGTTGCCGACAAGACGCGCCCGGGCACGGGACAGATGGTCGCGTGGGTCGGCATCGTCGCCGCGTCGCTGCTGATGCCCGGCGGCGGGCCGCGGCAGATATTCGGCGAAGCGGGTCTGCGCAAGGTGCTCGAAACCAGCTTTTACGCCGACGGCGGCAATATTTCGCGCTCGCCGCAGGCGCAGCTCGACGCGGTGATGGCGTTGTCGATGCTTGCCAAAGTTTATGACATGCGCCGCATGGAAGTCCCGCCGTTCGTGCAGGAAGTGCTGGCGCGCGCCGTCCCGGCGCTGCTCGGGCTGCTGCACAGCGATGGCGGTATGGGCAGTTGGCAGGGCAGCGGCGCGACATCGGCGGCGCATGTCCAGGCAATCGTCAGCGCGAGCGGAGTACGCACCCGGCCGCTGAAACAGGCGCGGGACTGGGGCTATCAGCGGCTGGTCGCGAACAAGGTCGTGCTGCTCGCCGACGCGGCGCCGCCACCGATCGCGCGGGTGACCGAGGCGGGTTGCGCTTCGACGTTGGCGTTCGAACTGAGCGATGGCGACGAGCGCATCGTCGTCAATTGCGGCGGCGCGGCGCTGACTGGCGCGACGATCCCCGCCGACTTGGCGCGCGGGCTGCGCACCACTGCGGCGCATTCGACTTTGATCCTCGCCGACACCAATTCGACCGCGATCCTGGCGAACGGGTCGCTAGGCAAAGGCGTGACCGAGGTCGAACTCGATCGACGCGAGACGCCGCAGGGCAGTCGCGTCGAGATGAGCCACGACGGCTATGCGCGGCGCCACGGGCTGATCCACCGCCGCCTACTGATCCTGTCGCCGAACGGGCGCGAACTGCGCGGCGAGGACATGCTGCTCCCCGCGCCGCGGACGCGGCGCAAGGGCGACAAGGGGTTCGCGCTACGCTTTCACCTTGGCCGCAATATCTCGGCCAGCCTGACCGCCGACAAACTCGGCGCGCTGCTGCGCATCAATGGCGGCCCGCTGTGGCAATTCCGCACCTCAGAAGGCGCGCTGGACGTCGAGCAAAGCCTGTGGGTCGACGGCGAAGGCCGCCCGCACCCGACCGAACAGCTGGTCGTCACCGGCACCGCGCCCGCGGGCGGCGCGAGCATCGGATGGATATTTAAACATATCGGCTGAGCCCGGCGGCGCAGTAAAATTTCCTGCGCGGCGCATTTCCGTGCAATCCCGAGCGCTTGCCCCCCACCGCCCAGTCCGTGTTTCAGTCGTGTGACAACCCCGTAACACAGCGGTCATTATGCGCTGTCAGTGGCCCCTCGACTCGCCGGAAGCCATCAGGATTCGGCGATCTTTTAACCTTTGGGGGTCTCCATGTTCCAGCTTCACACCATTCGTTCGCGCTTCCTGTTCGGCACCTGTCTTTCGCTGGCCGCAGCCTTTCCTGCCGCCGCAGTCGCTTCGGAAATTACCGGTACCGTTTCCGACGCCAGCGAGACCCGCGCGCTGCAAGGCGCCGAAGTGCGCATCATTGAGCTGGGCCGGGTAGTCGAAGCGGACCGTGACGGCAGCTTCCGCTTCAGCGACGTCCCCGCCGGTACCTATACGCTGGAGGCACGCTACAGCGGCGCAGACGTAGTGACGCGCACCGTCACCGTCGCCGAGACCGGCAGCGTCAGCGCCAATATCCTGCTGGGTACCGACGGCACCATCCTGGTGGTCGGTCAGTCAGCCAGCCTGTCGAGCAGCCTGTCGCGCCAGCGGGCCGCCGACGGCGTCGAAAGCGTGCTGACCCGCGATGCGATCGGCCAATTTCCCGACCAGAATGTCGCCGAATCGCTGCGCCGTCTGCCGGGCATCAATATCCTGGCTGACCAGGGCGAAGGCCGCTTTGTGTCGGTGCGCGGCCTTGACCCCGAGCTCAATGCCGCGTCGATCAACGGCACGCGTATCCCGGCGCCTGAAAGCGACGTGCGGTCGGTGGCGCTCGACGTCGTTGCCGCCGAACTGATCGAATCCATCGAGGTCAAGAAATCGCTGACCCCCGACATGGACGCCGACACGATCGGTGCGTCGATCGAGATCAACACGACCAGCGCCTTCGACCGCCGCAAGGATTTGCTCTCGGTCAAGCTGGAAGGCAGCTACAACAACTATGCCGACGCGCTGACCCCCAAGGGCAGCCTCGATTTTTCGACCCGCGTCAGCGAGAATTTCGGTATCGCCGGAGGCGTCAGCTACTACCGCCGCAAATTCGAGAGCGACAATATCGAAGGCGCCGACTGGACCGTCAGCGACGACGGTATCGTTTATGCCGAGGAACTGCAGTATCGCGATTATGACGTCGAACGCGAGCGTATCGGCGCGACGCTGAACCTGGATTTCCGGGCCAGCGATTCGACGAAGCTTTATGCCCGCGGCATCTACAGCCAGTTTTCGGACCAGGAATTTCGCGGCGACGTGATCCTGATCATGGACGAGCAGCCCGCTTCGGGCACCGACAGTTCGGCCTTTTTCACTGACGAAGACGGCCGCATCGAAGTGCGCCGCCGCATGAAGGACCGGTACGAAGAGCAGAAGATCAAATCGGTCACGGTCGGCGGCGAAACCTTAACGGGGCCGTGGAAGCTGACCTATTCGGCGGCGTGGGCCGAAGCGAGCGAGCGCTAAAACGGCTCGGTCGACCCGACCCGCTTTCGCGCCCGTTTCGATGGCGACGGGGTTGATGTGAATTTCGACTATGCCGATCCGCGGCGGCCGATCTTTACCGTGTCGGGCAACACCGCGCTGTTCAACGATCCGGCCGAATATGGTTTCAATGAGCTGGAACTGACCACATTATCCGACGCGCGCGACCGCGAGTTCACGTTGCGCGGTGACGTTGCCCGCGAATTCGCGCTGACCGACGGCACCTTCACGGTGCAGGGCGGGGTCAAGTCGCGCTGGCGCGAAAAGACCTATGATTTCGATGCGCTGGTATTTGACGGCTATGATGGCGATTACAGCCTGGCCGATGTCGTTGGTGGTCAGACCTATCGCATCCAGAACCTCGGCCCGCTCCCGACACAGCGCGGCCCGACCGATTTCTTCAACAGCAATCGCGATAATTTCGAACTGAACTCGGTCGATACCGACGTCAATTCGGCATCGTCCGACTATGCGATCGACGAAGATGTGCTGGCCGGATATCTGCTTGGTCGTTTCGACAACAGCGACCTGCGTATCATCGGCGGCGTGGGCGACGCGCGGCACCCCGC
>NZ_JAIBES010000122.1 GCF_019459305.1 Sphingopyxis sp.
CCCCCCCCCCGGCGGGGCCCACGGATCAGGAACGCGCCTGCATCCGCGCCAGATAGCGCGCGAGGATGTCGATCTCGAGGTTGACCGGGCGCCCCGCCGCCGCTTCGTCGAGCGTCGTCATCGCCTGCGTGTGCGGGATAATGTTCAGGGTGAAATGCGCGCAGCCGTCGGGCTGGTCGCTCACGTCGTTCACCGTCAGCGACACGCCATCGACGGTGATCGATCCTTTCGGCGCGATATGCGGCGCCAGCGCGGCGGGCGCCGCGACGGTGACCGTCACGCTGTCGCCGACCGGGATGACCGACATGATGGTCCCTACTGCATCGACATGGCCGGTGACGATATGCCCGCCCAGTTCATCGCCGACCTTCAATGCGCGTTCGAGGTTCAGGCGGCGACCCGCGTCCCACATCCCTGCTGCGGTGCAGGCCAGCGTTTCCGCGCTGGCATCGATCGCGAACCAATGACCATCGGCGTCCTGCCCCTTGTCGACGACGGTCAGGCACGCGCCCGAACAGGCGATCGAGGCGCCCAGGTCAACGGTCGCGGTGTCGTAACGGGTGGCGATGACCAGCCGCGTATCGCCGCGATCTTCGCGCGAACGAACGGTGCCGATGTCTGTAATGATGCCAGTGAACATGGGGAGCGCTTATCCTTCTCTGACCCGCTCGTAAACGTCGAGTCGGTCGCTGCCAAGCAGGCGGCTGTCAGTCTGGCGCCAGCGGCCATGGGCGTCGGCCAGATCGGTCAGGCCGATGTCGCCGAGGGCGGACTTGCCGCCGCCGATCAGGATCGGGGCGCGGTAGAGCAAAAGCCGGTCGACGCGATCGGCGGCGAGAAAGGCCGACGCCGCCCCGGCGCCGCCCTCGACCAGCAACGAATCGACGCCGTCGATCGATTCGGGGGAAGCGACGGCCGTCCATCCGTCAGGTGCTTTTCCCGAAGTCAGCAGCAGCTTCGTCGGGCTGCGATCTTCCAGTCCCGCCAACCGTACGTCGAGGCTGGGGTTGTCGGCCACCAATGTCCCGCGCCCCACGAGGATTGCCTGATGGCTCGCGCGTTCCAGATGACCATGCGCACGGGCACGCTTGCCGGTAATCCAGCGGCTGGATCCGTCGCCCATCGCAATGCACCCGTCGAGCGAGGTCGCGAGTTTGAGCGTGACAAACGGCCGCCCAGCGGCCTGCCGCGTCCACCAGGGCGCCATCGCGGCGCGCGCTTCGGCCGCGAACACACCCGTGACGACCTCGATCCCTGCCGCCCGCAATCGTGCGATGCCCTGACCATCGGTGCGGCGATCCGGATCCTGCGCGGCGATGACGACGCGTGAGACGCCTGCGGCGATCAGCGTGTCGGTGCAGCAGGGGCCGCGCGGGCTTGGGTGGGCGCAAGGTTCCAGTGAAACATAGGCAGTCCCGCCGCTCGCCATCGCGCCTGCCGCCGCCAGCGCCACCGCCTCGGCATGGGGTCGGCCTCCGGACTGCGTCCATCCGCGTCCGACGACCCTCTCGCCCTTGACGATCAGGCAACCGACATTGGGATTGGGCGCCGCCGTCGGTCGGCCCCGCCACGACAAAGCGATGGCGACCGCCATCCAGTCGGCATCGGCGGGAGCGCGCTGCATGCGCTCAGTCGGCGGCTTGTGATTGCGGCCCGCGCGCCGCGCGCTCGGCAATGGTCGAGCGCTGGACGGCCACCGGCTTTTTCTGCCGCGCCGCCGCCGCGGCTTCTTCGCCCAGTGTTTCGCGAGTCACCTCGTCGGCTTCGGCCGAATCATATTCGACCCCCATCATGTCGGCCAGTCGCTGATATTCGGCACGCTTTTCGGCGTTGCGACGCGTCGTTTCCTTGGCGCGCGCCACCCATTCGGCGCGAATCTCGTCCGCACTGCGGTCCGCCGCCCAATTCTCGAAATAGATAATCTTTGTTTCGGGCTTTTCATACGGGATGAGCTGCTGGGAAAAGCCATAGAAAATGACGAGCGGCAGGGCAATTGCGACGCCCCAGCTTGCCCAGCGGTGCGGGCGCGGCTGGCGGATATAGGCCCAGAAATCGGACAGGCCGCCGCCGACATCTACAGTCTTAAAAAGTCCCATTGGCCCAATTTAGGCGATGTCGCGGCAATTTGCGAGGGGGATGGACGATTGCACCGAACGAAGGCGGCACCTCCAACGATTGCAAAAAATGCAATAGCAGATGCTCATTTCGCAGTTGCACAATTTTTTGTGCGCTGCAATATGAGCATGCCTTTTAGGCATCCTCTCCCAAAACTTTCATGGGCCACCCTCGGGTGGCCCTTTTTTTTCGACCTTTTTTGTTGAGAGATGCGGATGTGAGCAGTTGCCGAGCGATCCGCGAATCACGCTTGCAGCGGCGTCCGCTTTTCAAATCGGCGCACTTCGGCGATAAAACTGCCCGGCAAAGCCGTCGCGCCGCCGCTATCAAGGTCGATATGCGCATAGCTGATCGCGATATCGGTCAGCCGCTCGATACCCCGAAAAATCGCGCAATGGACGGTGAAACTCGTCCGCTCGAAACGGCTCACCCGCGCCGCAATGGTGATCTGCTCGTCCAGCCGCGCCGGGGAATGATATTCAATTTCGCACCGCGTCTCGCGGATGTCTGTACCATATTGGTGAAAATAGGGCCCGGGCTGGCCTTCGCCAAGCGCGCGGAAATATTCGGTCACCCCGATATCGGCGTAGATCAAATAATTGCCGTTGAAGACGATGTTCTGCCCGTCGATCTCGTTGAAACGCACCCGTACCGTCTCACGAACGCGAAAATCGTCCAGCGGCACATCCCAGTTGCTGCGGTCCAACACCAGCTTACGCCGCAAGTGCGGCAGCGGTGCGGTCGAGCGGCGCGCAGGCGGCTGCAAGCCAGCCGCGGTCGGCCGCGCTCATTCCCGGCGCCAGCTTTTCGAACACCTCGGCATGATAGGCATCAAGCCAGTCAGCCTCGGCGGACGACAGCAACGCGGTTTCGACCAGGTTTTGCGCGATCGGGGCAAAGGTGATCGTCTCGAACCCCAGCATATCCTCTTCGGCGCCGTCGATGCTGAGCGGCACCACGATCACCAGATTTTCGATACGAATGCCGAAGGCGCCGGCCTTGTAATAGCCGGGCTCGTTCGAGAGGATCATCCCCGCGTGGAGCGGCTCCTCGGTCCCCGCCTGTCCGCCCGCGGGCTTGGCGATGCGCTGCGGGCCTTCGTGAACCGCCAGATATGTGCCGACACCGTGGCCGGTGCCATGCGCATAATCGACCCCGTCGGCCCACAGGTACTGGCGCGCGAGGATGTCGAGCTGGCTGCCGCGCGTCCCCTTGGGAAAGCGCGCGGTGGCCAGCGCGATATGCCCCTTGAGCACTTGGGTGAAGCGGCGGCGCATTTCGGCGGTCGGCGGGCCGATCGCGATCGTGCGCGTGATGTCGGTGGTGCCGTCGGCGTACTGCCCACCCGAATCGACCAGGTAGAGCGTCCCCGTCTCGATCGCGCGATTCGTGGTCTCATCGACCTTGTAATGCGGCAACGCGCCGTTCGGCCCCGCGGCCGAGATCGTGTCGAACGATAGATCGACAAGCCCGCCGCCCTCTTCGCGGAACGCACGCAGCTTCGCCGCGGCGCCAAGTTCGTCGAGCCCACCTTGCGGCGCGACATCCTCCATCCATTGCAGGAAGCGCGCCACCGCGACACCATCGCGGACATGCGCGGCGCGGGTGCCGCCCAGCTCGGTCTCGTTCTTGATCGCCTTGGGCAGCACTGCGGGATCGCGGTGGCGTTCGATTTTCGCCCCTGCCGCTTCCAGCGCGGTGAAAATCGCTGCGACCGCGCGGTCGGGATCGACCGCAACTTTCTTGTCCTTGAGGCCAGCGAGCGCCGCCTCGAACGCGTCGCGATCGTGGATCCGCACGCTGTTGCCCAGATGCGCGCGCACCGCGTCGGTGACCTTTTCAGGCGCGATGAACAGATCAGCGGTGGCATCCGAATGCAGCAACGCAAAGGCCAGCCCGACCGGGGTGTGGCTGACGTCGGTGCCGCGAATATTGAAGGTCCAAGCAATCGAATCGAGCGCGGTCATCACCGTGGTGTCGAGACCGTTTACATTCAGCCAGTCGGCGATCACTTCGCGCTTCTCGACCGCGCTCTGTCCCGCAAGCGCGACGTCGTGGACCGCGACCGGCGCCGCGCTCGGCGCTGGCTGGTCATCCCACGCCGCGTCGAGCGGATTGATATCGACCGCGACCAGCGTTGCACCCTTGGCGGTCAAAGCGCGGCCGAGCGAACGCGCCCAGTCGATGCCGTGCAGCCAGGGGTCGAAGCCAATCTTCTGCCCCGCAGCGACATTGGCACCCAGCCATTCGGCAACGCTCGACTGCGGCACCCCGACATAGTCGAACAACGACCCATCGACCTGGTCGCGCACCTGCACCGTATAGCGTCCGTCGACGAATACCGCGGCCCTGGTCGGCAGCACCGCCGCCGTCCCCGCCGAGCCGCCAAAGCCCGTCAGCCACGCCATGCGCTGCGCATAATCGCCGACATATTCGCTCATATGCTCGTCGCTGATCGGCACGACAAAGCCGTCGAGGCCCTGCGCTTTCAGTGCGGCGCGGACACGCGCGAGACGTTCTGCATGGATGGCGCTGGACATCAGACGTTCCTTGTTTCTACATCGCGGCGATCCCGCCCATATCGGGCGACACCGCGGGGGATTTTTTGATGCGCGCTATTTGGATGTTTCTGGCGGCAATTGCCACCCCGCTTGTCGCACCATCGCCCCTGCTCGCCCAACAGAAAGACCCCGCATTGACCAGCCCGACCCCTGCCCTGCCCGCCGCCCCGGTCGCCGAGAAGCGTCCGCACGAGACGGTTCTGCACGGCAAAACACTCTCAGATCCCTATCACTGGCTGAAAGACGAGAGCTATCCGGTGATCGATGACCAGGATGTGCTCGACTATGTGAAGGCCGAAAACGCCTATTTCGACGCGGCGATGAAGCCGCACGCGGCGCTCGTCGAAACCCTGTTCCAGGAAATGAAGGGGCGGATCAAGGAAGCCGATTCGAGCGTGCCGCAGAAGGATGGCGACTGGATCTATTGGGTCGAATATGAAGAGGGCGCCGAATATAAGAAATGGTACCGCAAGCCCGTCGCGGGCGGTGAAGCGGTCCTGATCCTCGACGAAGTCTCGATGGCCAAGGACAAGGAATATTTCCGCCTGTCCGACGTGGCGGTCAGCCCCAACGGCAAGCTCATGGCCTATGCGGTGGATGACAATGGCTCCGAACGCTTCGAAGTCCGCTTCACCGATCTCACGACCGGCAAGGCGCTGCCCGACGTCATCCCCGGCACCTTGTCGTCGCTGGTGTGGACCGCGAACAGCGACGCGTTGCTCTATGGTCTCGCCAACGAGAATTGGCGCACCGACAATGTCCGCCTGCACAAGCTCGGCACCCCGCTGAGCGAAGACAAATTGCTCTACAAGGAAGCCGACATCGGTTTCGGGGTCGGCATCGGCAAGACCGCGGCGGACAATTATATCGTCATCGCGACGGGCGATAACGAGACGAGCGAAGTCTATCTCCTCCCCGCCGACAATCCCGAAGCCAAGCCACTGCTCGTGTCCGCACGCAAAAAGGGCCGCGAGTACAGCGTCGATGAGCGCGAGGGGACGCTCTACATTTACACCAACGACGAACACGCCAATTTCCGCGTCGCCACCGCGAGCCTTGCCAAGCCCGGCGTGTGGAAGACGCTGATCCCCGGTTCGGACGCGACCTACATCACCGGTCTCGCGATCTTTCGCGACTATTTCGTCCTCGAAGCGCGCGAGCAGGGCGTCGATCAGGTTGATATCCGCCGTTACGATGCCCCGCTGACCTCCGGCCGCATCCAATTCCCCGAGACGACCTATGTCGCGGGGCTGGGCGACAATCCCGAATATCATCAGGACAAGCTTCGCCTCGACTATGAATCGATGGTCACCCCCGACACGGTGTTCGATTTCGATGTCGCTGGCAAAAAGCTTGAAACGCTGAAGGTGCAAGAGATTCCGTCTGGTTACACAAAGGACGAATATGTAACCGAATTGGTGAGCATGCCCGCGCGCGACGGTACGCCGGTGCCGGTTTCGCTGGTGTACAAGAAAGGTACCCCGCGCGACGGCAGCGCGCCGATGCACCTCTATGTCTATGGCTCCTACGGCTACCGCGTCCCGCCGGGTTTCTCGACCACGCGGCTCAGCCTGGTCGATCGCGGCATGATCTATGCGATCGCGCATGTCCGCGGTGGCGACGATCTGGGCCGCGCCTGGTATCTCGCGGGCAAGACGACCGCGCGCAAAAATACCTTCAACGATTTCATCGACGTCGCCAAAGGCCTGATCGCGGCGAATTACGCTAGCGCCGGCAAGATTTCGATCGAGGGCCGCTCGGCGGGCGGGCAGGTGATGGGGGTCGTTTACAACGAGGCGCCCGAATTATGGGGCGCGGTGCTCGCGGGGGTACCTTTCGTCGATGTCATCAACACGATGGTCGACGAAACGCTGCCGCTGACCCCCGGCGAATGGCCCGAATGGGGCAATCCGATCACCGACAAGGCCGCGTTTGACTTCATGTTGAGCTACAGCCCCTATGACAATGTGACCGCCAAAGCCTATCCGCCGATGCTGGTGTCGGCGGGGCTCAACGACCCGCGCGTGACCTATTGGGAACCCGCCAAATGGGTCGCCAAGCTCCGCGCGACGCGCACCAACGATGCCCAACTGCTGCTGCGCACCAACATGGGCGCGGGTCATGCGGGCAAGTCGGGCCGCTGGGGCGCGCTGCGTGAAGATGCCGAGGAATTTGCTTTTGTGCTGACGCAGCTCGGCATGGAGGAATAATGTACCGGTACCGATAGCGCGCCGGTCGCGACAGGCGCGCGACATTTCGGTACAGGGGTGCGACAATTGGCAATCATTCCCTCCCCACCACAAAGGGAGAGGGTTTGATGACCAAAAGATTGTCGGTGCACCTTCTGGGCACGGGGGCGCTGCTCGCAAGCGCTGTGCACGCCGGAGCCGAACCGGTTGCCGATGCGGCGACGATTTCCCAGCGCCTGCTCGACAGGCTACGCGAGACCAACGGTGTGCCGGGCATGGGCGCCGCGGTGTGGCAGAATGGCCAAATCGTCTGGGATGGATCGAGCGGCCTGCGCGATGTAGAAGGCGGCGCCCCGGTGACGCGCGATACACTGTTCCGCCTTGCCAGCGTGTCCAAGCTGTTCACCGTCACCGCTGCCGCAAAGCTTGCGGAAGAGGGCAAGCTCGACCTTGACGCACCGGTACAAGCGCAGCTGCCATGGCTCGGTGCCCGCTGGCCCGCGATCACCCCGCGCCAACTCGCCGCGCATACATCGGGGCTGCCGCACTATCAGGACGTCGATCGCGATCGCGGTGCCGTGCACTATCACACCGGGCGCGAGGCGGTCGCAATCTTCGCCAATCGCGACCTGCTCAGCCCGCCCGGCATCGCTTACAGCTACTCATCATGGGGATACACGCTGCTCGGCACCCTGGTGGAGGAGCACGCTGACCAATCCTTCCCCGACTATGTGACGCGGCAACTGGTCCCCGGGCTCGCGATCCGCGCCGACGCAACGCACAGCGGCGATTCCAGTGCGTCACGCGCCTATGGTTTCGAAGCCGGGCGCATCGTCGAAATGCCGCGGCACGATTTCAGCTATACCT
The DNA here is from genome assembly GCF_019459305.1 of Sphingopyxis sp. Lineage (GTDB taxonomy): Bacteria > Pseudomonadota > Alphaproteobacteria > Sphingomonadales > Sphingomonadaceae > Sphingopyxis. Next base: position 7,733 of record NZ_JAIBES010000122.1, read on the forward strand.
GGGGCGGTGGCGGGCTGAGCGGGACGGCGGGCGCGGTGGCGACCTTTGGCGGGCAGATGATCGATGCAAAGCTCGTCCGCCCCGCGACCTTCGATGCCATGCTTGTGCCGGTACGGCTCGCCGATGGACGGCCTGCGGGCGAGCTCGACTATGGCGTCGGCTTCGGCTGGCGCATCAGCCGCGACCCCGACGGCGCGCCCTTTTTCCACCACAATGGCAGCGCCATGGGCGGGCGCAGCACCGTCGGGCTGTGGCGCGCCGAACGCACCGCAGTCAGCGTGCTGGCAAATGCCTCATGGGTGTCGCGGATGGAGCCGACCGCGCAGATGATCGCGGCGCCGTTCCGGCCAGCCCCGGCAGGGCTTATCGCCACCGCCTGTCCAGTCGGCGCGCAACGCTACCGCGGGACATTTGGCGTTGCGGTGGTCGAGGGCGCCGTCCGTTTCCGCATCGAACAGGGGCTATGCATCGGCACTGCCGAACAGCACACCGCGATGCGCAGCTATTTCGCTACCGCGATGCAGCGAACCGACGCGCCGCTGACGCTGGTTGGGCTCGACCCTGAGGGCGGTCTGGCCCGCGCCGGACTCGTCAACCCATTCGGCATCGCCGACCTGCGCGCGCAAGCCGACGGCAGCTTTGCCGCTGAGATTGCCACCGGCCGCCGACTCGACCTGCGCTTCGATCAGCCCGGCAGATAGCTACGGTCCACCAGATCGCGCTCGAGCATCGCCGCGCCTTCGAACAAATGGCCGGCGATGCCGAGGGATTCGGCCCCCGCGACATTGGCCGCCACGTCATCGATGAACAGCGCCCCCGCAGGGTCGATCCCGAATCGCTCGATCGCCAGGCGATAGATCGCGGGATCGGGCTTCATCAGCTTTTCGGTGCCGGAAACGATGATGTCCCGGAAGCGGTCGAAGATCGGCTGGGTGGGACGGAATCCTTTCCAGAATTCATGCCCGAAATTGGTGATCGCAAACAACGGCACCCCCGCCGCGTCGAGCCGCTCGACGAGTTCGAGGCTGCCGGGCATCGGCGCCGGGATCGTCTCGTTGAAGCGCGCGGCATAGGCATCGATCAACGCGGCATGGTCGGGAAACTCGGCCTTGAGCTCGGGCAGCATGTCGGTGAGTGGGCGGCCCGCGTCATGCTGGAAATGCCACTGCGGCGTGACGACGTGCGTCACGAACCATTCCAGCTCGGCCTCATCGGCAATCAGCTTGGCGAACAGATAGCGCAGGTCCCAGTCAAACAGGACACGGCCTACGTCGAAGATCACGCTTTGGCGAATCATATGCCCTCCAGACACGCGAAAGCGCCGCCGGAAGCATCCGACGGCGTTACGCTGGTCATCAAAAGCAAACGGGGTGAAATCACCCCGCGCCGGGGCATCAGCCCTGGCGCGCCTTGAAGCGGCGGTTGGTCTTGTTGATCACATAGGTGCGGCCACGGCGGCGGATAACGCGGTTATCGCGGTGGCGGTCCTTCAGCGACTTCAGGCTGTTGCGAATCTTCATGGTTCTTGTCCGTAAATCTTGGCGTATTGACGCGAAGCGGCGCAACTATGGGGATGCGGGTAAAAAGTCAACCGGCAGGCGAAGAGAAAACGTCGCCCCCGCGAAGGTGGGGACCGTTGCCCGGCTTACGCGACGCCGCTGCATAAACCGCCAGCGGCCCCTGCCTTCGCGGGGGCGACGGGATCGCTACCCCGCCAGGGCCTTTTGCCGCCGTCTCTGCACCGACGAGCCAAACCCCATCGCCTCGCGATACTTCACCACAGTGCGCCGCGCGATGTCGTGGCCCTCGGCGGACAATTTCTGCGCGATCGTTTCGTCGGACAGAATCGCCTTGGCATCCTCGGCCTCGATCATCGCCTTGATCCGGCTCTTGATCGACTCGGATGACACCGCGCCGTCGCCCTCGGTCGCCGAAATGCCGCTCGAGAAGAAATATTTGAGTTCGAACAGCCCGCGCGGGCAGCTGAGATATTTGTTGCTGGTGACGCGGCTCACGGTCGATTCGTGCATGCCGATTTCTTCGGCGACCTGACGCAGGGTCAGCGGGCGCATGTGCGCGACGCCGTGCAGGAAAAAGCCCTCCTGCTGCTTGACGATCGCGCTTGCGACCTTGACGATTGTGCGCTGACGCTGGTCGAGCGCGCGGACCAGCCAGTTGGCGCTCGCCAGCTGTTCGGACAGCCACGCCTTGCTCTTTGCCGCCGCCCCCGTCGTCAGCTCGGTGTAGTAACGCCGATTGACGAGCAGCCGCGGCAGGGTGCCGCTGTTGATCTCGACCGCCCAGCCTTTGGCGGTCTGGCGAATGAACAGGTCGGGGACGACCGCCTGCGTCGCATCGCCGCCGAATTTCAGCCCGGGCTTGGGATCATAATTGCGTAATTCGCGGATCATGTCGGCGAGATCTTCGTCGTCAACGCCGCAGATACGCTTCAATTGCGGAAAGGCACCTTTGGCGACCAGATCGAGATGCGCGATCATCGTGGCCATCGCGGGATCATAACGATCGGCTTCGCGCGCCTGAATCGCAATGCATTCGGCGAGGTCGCGCCCGCCGACCCCCGATGGATCGAAACCTTGCACCCCCGCGAGGACGCTCTCGACCAGCGCAAGCGGCACCCCGAGCCGCTGCGCGACCTCGGCCAGGTCGGCGCGCAAATATCCGGTGTCGTCAATCAAGGCGACCAGCTGCTCGGCGATCATTGCTTCCAGCCCGCTGAAGCGTTCGCCGACCTGCGCGAGCAGATGGTCGTGCAGCGTCTCGTCCTCGCCCGCGAAGCTGTCGAAATCGATGCCCTCGCTATCGCTGCCCGACAGGCCGACATTGTCGCTGGCGCTGTCGTGGTGGAAGCTTTCGGCGGTCATATCGACATCGAGGTCGTTCGCGGTGCCGCTATCCGACGATAAGGCATGGTCGGCGTCGAGCGAGGCCGCTTCAGTCACGGGCGCGTCATCGCCCAGGCCGTCATTCGTGTCGGCCGCGCTGCCATCGCTATCGCCGGGCGTCGCATCCAGCAGCGGATTGCCTTCCAGCGCCTCGGCCAGATAGGCTTCGAGTTCAAGGTTCGACAGCGCCAGCAGCTTAATCGCTTGCTGCAGCTGCGGCGTCATCACCAGCGATTGCGACTGGCGGAGATCGAGGCGCGGACCCAACGCCATGGCGGGCTATATTATTTCCCGCCTAGCTCCCGCGAAGGCGGGAGCCCATCTCCGGTCGGCGCTATTTCAAACCTATCGGAGATGGGTCCCCCCCCTAGCGGGGGCACACCGAGACATTTATGGGGGCGGTCCGCAAAAAAAAAAACGCGAAACCCACGC
>NZ_JAIBES010000127.1 GCF_019459305.1 Sphingopyxis sp.
CGGGCAGGGACGGTCGCAGTGTCGAAGCCGCAGTCGACGCAAAGGCGTATCAGCTGCGACAGCTCGGTATAGAGCTTCATCGCGTCCAGGCTGTGTTCGAGGTCGATCGGGTCCATCAGTTGGCCGCCGAACCCCATCACCACAAAGGCCGGACAAACCCCCTAAACAAACGCCCCCCCCTGGGCCTCCCCCACAGGGAGGATCGGCTTCGGCAGCTACCCACCCCCAACGCCCTCATCCAGCCATCAACTTGCGATCCCCCTCGCACCCGATTACCCCTTCCGCATGACCGCGGACAAAATCTTCATCAGCGCCAACGACCTTCTTGCCGATTCGCTACGGCTGGGCATGCAGGTGATCGACAGCGGTTTCAAACCGACCCACCTCGTCGGCATCTGGCGCGGTGGGGCGCCGGTCGGCATCGCGGTGCAGGAATTGCTCGATTATCATGGCCAGCATTGCGATCACATCGCGATCCGCACCTCGTCCTATCACGGCATCGACCGACATGATCCCGAGGTAAAGGTGTTTGCACTCGGTTATCTGATCGACACGCTCGATCCCGACGATCGGCTGCTGATCATCGACGATGTGTTCGACAGCGGCCGCAGCATCCGCGCCTTCATCGCCGAATTGAAGGCCCGCTGCCGCCACAATATGCCGCGCGACATCCGTATCGCAACTGTCTGGTTCAAGCCCGGGCGCAACGTCACCGACCTGCGCCCCGATTTCTTCGTCCATGAAACCGACCAGTGGCTGATTTTCCCGCACGAAATCGACGGGCTGACGATCGACGAGATCCGCGAGCACAAGCCCGAGGCGGCGATCATCCTGCGCGAAGAAGGCACCGGCGATGCATGATGGTTTCGCCTCGGCCGACGACCGCGCCACCTTCATCGCCGCGCTACCCAAGGCCGAGCTGCACCTGCATATCGAAGGCTCGCTCGAACCCGAACTGATGTTCGAGCTGGCGCAGCGCAACAATGTCGCAATCCCCTTCGCCAATGTCGAAGAGGTCCGCGCCGCCTACGCCTTCTCGAACCTCCAGGATTTCCTCGACATTTATTATCAGGGGATGGGCGTCCTCCACACCGAGCAGGATTTCTTCGACCTCACTACCGCCTATCTCGCCCGCGCGCACGCCGACGCGGTGCGCCACGTCGAAATCTTCTTCGATCCCCAAGGGCATACCGAACGCGGCATCGCGTTCGCGACCGTGGTCCTCGGCATCACCCGCGCACTTGATGATGCGCTAGCGCGCTATGACATCACCTCGAAACTCATCATGTGCTTCCTCCGCCACCTCAGCGAAGCTGAAGCCGAAGCAACGCTCGACCAAGCCCTGCCTTATCTGGGCCGCATCGACGGCGTCGGCCTCGACAGCTCCGAAGTCGGCCACCCGCCGTCCAAGTTCGAGCGCGTCTTTGCCCGCGCCCGCAGCCTCGACCTGAAAATCGTCGCGCACGCCGGCGAGGAAGGCCCGCCGGCCTATGTTTATGAAGCGCTCGATCTGCTCAAAGTTGACCGCATCGACCATGGCAACCGCAGCCTCGAAGACCCCGCCCTCGTCGCGCGCCTCGCCGCCGCGGGCATGACGCTCACCGTCTGTCCGCTGTCGAACCTGAAGCTGTGCGTCGTCGACGACATGGCGGCGCATCCGCTGAAAATCATGCTGGGCGCAAGGCTTCGCGCCACGGTGAACAGCGACGATCCAAGCTATTTCGGGGGGTATGTCAACGCCAACTACCAGGCTGTCGCCGACGCGCTCGACCTGTCGAAAGCCGAGCTGCTCACCCTTGCCCGGAACAGCTTCACCGGCTCTTTTTTGGATGATGCCGCCAAGGCAAAGCAACTCGCGACGATCGACGCTTACACGCAGCGCTGACCGTCGCCCCCGAGACGGCGGGGGCCGCTTTCGGTTTACGCAGAAACGCAGAAGAAGGCCGCTAGCGGCCCCCGCCTTCGCAGGCGCGACGATAGGGGGTGACCGCACCCACTATTACCGGTCACCCGCTCAACTGAAACTCACGCCGCGATCAGCACCCCATGATAGGTTCGGTCCTCAAACGCCAACCCGGCGCCCATCGCGACGCAAATCAGCGCATTTTCCGCCACCCGCACCGACAATCCCGTCGCCTCTGCGATCGCGACGTCCATGCGGCGCAGCAGCGCGCCGCCGCCGGTCAGCGTGATCCCCTCGTCAATAATGTCCGCAGATAATTCGGGAGGCGTCTGTTCCAGCGCGGCGCGTACCGACGCAACGATCTGTCCGACCGGCTCGGCCAGCGCCTCGGCGATCTCGGCCTCCGACACCCGGACCTCCGACGGGCGGCCGTTGACCAGGTCGCGCCCCTTGACGCCGATGATCATGCCGTCGCCCTCGGGCGCCACTGCGCAGCCAATCGCCAGCTTGACGCGTTCGGCGGTCATTTCGCCGATCATCAGATTATGTTTGCGGCGAATGTAGGACGAAATCATCTCGTCCATCTTGTCGCCGCCAACCCGCACCGAATTGCTGTAGGCGATGCCGCCGAGCGACAGGATCGCGACCTCGGTCGTACCGCCGCCGATGTCGACCACCATGGCGCCCATCGGCGCGGTGACCTGTAACCCGGCGCCGATCGCTGCGGCGAGCGATTCCTCGATCAGTTGCACCGAAACCGCGCCGGCGTTCGACGCGGCGTCGCGGATCGCGCGGCGTTCGACCATCGTCGATCCCGACGGCACACAAATCACAACGTTGCTGCGCTGGCGCAGGCGGCTCGGCCCGCCGAGCGCCTTGTCGATAAAATGCTTGATCATCTGTTCGGCGACGTCGATGTCGGCGATCACCCCGTCGCGCAGCGGACGGATTGCCTGGATGTTGCTCGGCGTCTTGCCCATCATCAGCTTGGCCTCGTTGCCGACGACCTTAACGCGCCGTACCCCGTCGCGCGTTTCCAGCGCGACGACCGAGGGTTCATTCAGGACGATGCCCTTATCGCGGACATAGACGACAGTGTTCACGGTTCCCAGATCGATGGCCATGTCATGCGCGGCCGAACCGAACCGATTAAAGAATTTCATATGCGCCGAACGCCCCTGGCCATGCTGATGGAGAATCGGGGACGCGCGTGATCGACGCCCGTAACACCCTTGGATTTTGACTTGTGACGATGGTTAAATCGCGTCAACGGCGGTGGCGCAGACCGTTGGTTTATCAGGCCCGGTCGAGCCAAAGACGTCATTTACCGCCGCTAACGAACGGTTCGCCGTCTGGAGCCGCCATTCATCGACAGCGCACACTTCGTTACTCGCGTTCAGGAACGATAAATTTCAGGCCCTGCAACTTGACGATCTTGTCATCCACGCACAGCGGCTCGGCAATCAGGCGCATCCAGCGCGGCGCCTCGCTGGCAGGTCGGATTTCGACATCGAGGGTAAAGCCGCGGCGGTGTTTGATCGCATAGGCGCGCAATTTTTCCATCGCCGCGCGCGACCCCTCTTGGTATAGTGCGACGGTTTCCTCACGCGTCACTGCGGCGCCGCGCGGCAAGCTGAAAATATCATAGACTTCGCTCGACCAGCTCAGTTGGTTGTTGTTTGCGAGGTCGCATTCCCACCAGCCCGCCTGCGCACGCACCGATCGGCCATGCGTGTCTAGGTCGGCCATGTCGGCCACGGCATCGAGCGTGTCGGCCCCGTGCAGCTGCCCCAGTTCGAAAAAGCGTTCGCGCTCGTACAGCGGCCAGCTGTGGTGGACGGGCAAGGGATGGGTCGGCTTCAACGCACCGCTCTTTCGTTATATTGCATGGGGATAGCTGCGCCCCTCTCTGCAAGGTCTCGTACAGATTTGCAACCCGACGGACAAGCTCGTTGCCGTCAGCGGCGTGCCAGCGCAATTCCCGCCAGATTCTGGGTACGCCTGATATGCCGCACGCGCGGCGCTGGACTGGCGCCGACCAGCACCCTAAAGCTTTCCAAATGCGCGCTTGCACGACCGCGCGCCGCCACTTCACCATTGGCCTGCGCCACCACCCCCGCCGCGTCGCCGAGCAGGACAAAGTCGGTGATCCCGCGCGCCTGCGCCAGCCGCAGCGCCGCGATCAGCGCCAGCCATTCGGCATCCATGCTGCTGCCCATCCCCGCCTCGTGGTCGATGGTCGCGACCCCACCGATCACCACGGCAATCTCCATCGCGCCGGGGTTGGGGCGGCATCCGCCATCGAAATAGATTTTGGTCCGGCGGGGCTTCATAGTGCCGCTATGCCCGATCCCGTTCCCCGGCGAAAGTCGGTGGCCAGGGCGTCACATGACCGACGCCGTGCCTTTGCGTCCTGAACCCCGGCTTTCGCCGTGGAACAGCGATGCACGGATCAAAACGTCCCGCGCACCGAAAGCGAGAAAATCGGCCCGATCAGCCGATTGCGCGCTTCGACAAAAGCAATCGGACTTTTGCCGCGTAGTCCGGTGTAAACGACGCGGTCACGCTTTGATCGCGCATTGGCGATGTTGCGAATGGTGGCGCGGACCGTAAGGCCCTTCACATTCTTGTGCTCGGCATAGACATTGGCGAACACCGGCCCTTCCCAGAGCTTGTCGACCTGGCTGCGGCGATAACCGGGCTGGTAATGGGCATAGTTGCCGCCAAGGCCCCACGCCCAGTCGCTGTCTGCAATATCGTGGCGCACGCTCGCCTCGATCAGCGTGTCAGTGAAGCCGCTCCACTGCCGCTTCTCGCCGGTAAACGGATCGCGCAGCGACGATTTCTGGAGCAACGCGCGCGTTTCGACCTTCATCCCCTTGATCCCCGCGGGATCGAGGTTGATCGTCGCAGTCCAGTCGATCGCCCCCGCTTTCGCCTTTGCGATATTGCCGACCGCTTCGCCATTGGCGCCGACCGGCACGACATCGACGCGGTCCTCGACGTCGCGATAGATCAGGATCAGCTTGGTCGACCCCCACGCGCCGAACTTCCTGTTGATCTCGGCCTCATAGCTCCAGTCCTGCTGCGGGCGAAGGTCGTTGTTGCTCTCATTCTGGTTGCCGTCGTTCAGGAAAGCGCGCGCCAGGAAATCATAGAAGGACAGTTGCAGCACCCGGCGACGCAATTTGAAGGAAACATCGAAATTGGCCGACGGGGCCCAGGCCAGCGAGAGTGACCCCTTGGGCCGGAAAAAGCTCCGCGTCAGCCCGTTCATCCCGGTCTGGGTAATCGTCGAATGTTCGGCGCCGGCGATGATCTGGAAACTCAGCTTGTCGGTCAGCTTTCGGCCAAAGCTCAGCAGCCCTTCGTAGCGATCCTCGCTGACCCCGCCAGTACCGCCCGCGAACGGCTGGTCGACGAACACGCCGCTCGGGTCGAGCACCGCGATCGACGCGACATTGTCCAGGGTGTTGAAGGTCGCCTCGCCCGACAGCTGCCAGTCGCCGCCAAGCATCTTCCACTGATATTCGCCGCGCCCGATCGTTTCGCCCAGATCGCCGGTTTGCGCGAAGCGGTCACCCGTCGCGATGCCGCCTACTGGCGTCGTGACGGTTTCCTGCTTGTAGGGCTCGTGGCTGAACCGCCGCAGCCCGATCAGCTTCAGCTTGCCTGGTCCAGCGCGGAACAGGTAATCGCCGCTGATCTCGTAGTTCCAGCTGTCGGCATTTTCATAAAAGGTCCGCGCCCGGTCGGGCTGGCCGGGCGAGACCCGGACGCCATCCTCATAATAGCGGTCATATTTGCGCTGATAATGCCCGCCCAGATTGGCGACGCTATCGCCCGCGAGATCCCAGGTGATCCGGCCCGACAGTTTCGCGGTGTCATAATGGGTTTTCCAGCTATCCTCGCGGCGCTCGATGATATTACCCGCGCCATCGCTGATCAGCGTCGGCCCGCCCGCGCCGCTGCGCGCCGAATCGTCGTTGCTCAGCGCCGCCTCATATTCGATTTTGCCCGACCGCCCGCGCACCGACACATCGCCGCGGGTCAGCAGCGGGTCGGTATAATGGGCGCGAAATTCGGGTTTCCACGAAAACTGCCCCGAAACGGCGGCGGCACGATAGACGATATTGGCGACCTGCCCCGACAATCCCGGAATATCCAGCGTCGCGCCGTCGACGATCTCGATCCGCTCGACATTGCCCGCGGGGATGCGCGACAATTGGGTATACATCGTGTCGCCCTTGTTCGACGGGCGCTCGCCGTTGAACAACACATTGCCCGTCGCCTGCCCCAACCCACGCAGATTTTCATTGTCGCGGATCGAAAAGCCGGGGACTTGATTGAGCATGTCATAGGCATTTGTCGGCGCATAGCGGGCAAATTCGGCGGGAGTAAAGACTTGCCGCCCGGCGCTGTTGCCGCTTGCCGCGCCCTCAGTCGCAGCTGGCGGCGGCGCTTCACCGGTGGCCGGCGATTCCTGCGCCAGCGCCGGTACCGCGATCGCGGCGGAAAGCGCGAAAAGGCTGATCAGCCGCATCATTTACTTCCCTGCGTCGCGCGGTTCATCGCCACGGCGTACTCGTCGGTGACCCCCAATGCTTTCATTCCGACGACATCTTCGGCGCTCAGCTTGCGATACCCCGCTGCCGCAAGCCCGCGCACATAGGCGCCGTCGACGCCGAGCGCCTTGCACGCGATCGCGTCCTCGACGTCGGTCAGCACCAGCGCTTCGGATTGCAGCTCGCGGACGTAGGCGGGCGTCACCTCCAGCGCTGCCGCCGCAATCAGATCGTCGGTGTCATCGGGCTTCACCCCCGCATCGGTCAGCCCGTCGGCCAGCGCGATCGTCGCATCGACCAGCAGCATCGCCAGCATGTCGCTGCGCCGCTCGGGCGCCAGCCCGCGCGCCGCCAGCGCCGCCTCGAACGCGGGGTCAGAGGTGAAGCGGCAGCGGCCCGTCCCTTCGAACGCGCGCATCAGCGTTCCAGTGCAGGCGAGCGTTCCCGCCTCTTGCACCACGCTGAACGCCACCGGCCCCCCGCCGCCCCGGGTGCACCCGCACGCCGGCGCCCCCCGCGCCCGGCGGCCC
>NZ_JAIBES010000104.1 GCF_019459305.1 Sphingopyxis sp.
GGGGGGTCGGGTGGGGCCGGGCGCCCCCCCCCCGAGTTCGATCCGCGGTTGCAGACGATCGTCCTGATCGCGGCCTGTCGCGCGGAGGCTTGTCCCGATTTGCTCGCTGCCTACCGCATCGGAAATCGATGCAAAGCCGGCAGAAATGGGCCCAGGGCCGCCGGCCGAAGCGCGCAATCATGGGAAGGCAGCGAAGCTGCGCCTCCCCGCTCGAATATCATGCTTATATCGCGCTTTACGTTGGCGTATTTCTCGCCGACGACAGCCTGGTTGTTGTGATCGCCCTCACGACCTTGCGCATGGCAGGAAACCGCCTCGTTGATGCGCGTGGGGCGCGGCTCGTCGGCGGCACAGTCATGCTCGCCCTTGGCTTGCTCCTTATCTTCCGCCCGGCGTGGCTGAGCTTCTCGGCGTGAGCGAGTGCTACCGCGCTGACATCCGCTACGCGCTACTTCGCCTGTGCGGACGATCTCGCGATCCCACGTCGACCAACTGGCCGATAGTCGCATTCGTATGGACTGCCGCGAGGGCGGTCAGCAATGTGATCAGGCAGAAAATGGCGCGCCCATGGGTAATTTACCCAAGGCTGGAACCCGCAGACCGCGGCTCCTGTGACATCTACGTATTACGTGACGCGGATGCCCGAGCGCATAGGCAGGCTGGTGATCAAGGAGGCGAAAATGTCATATTTCAATTTGACAAAAGCGATGACGTCCGTCGGCGTTTCGCGCCCCATGCGCAAGCGGCTGCGGCGAGCCGCGAGCCGGCCCAAGGTGCAGGCGGCCGCAGCGCTCGTTCCCGCGTTGACGGTCGGTGTCCTTGCGCTGCGAAGGTTTATCCGCCTGCGGTCATGATCAAACGGCGTTTCGAAGGAGCCCGCGATGAAACAGGATAGATCCTCGCGCGGAAACACCAAGGTCCGGTTCTGGTTTCTGCTTCTGTGCCTCGCTCTTGTTGTCGCGGTCTGGTTTTTCGTACCGCAGGCATAATGGCGCGCCCGGCCGCCTGGCCGACCAGGAAAAGTCCGCGATGGATGGACGGCCGACGGGTGGAGGTGCGGAGGTGCAGATTTTTCCACCCGAACTCATCGAGGCGATCGCGCGATCGGCATCGCCGACGCCGGCCGCGATCGAAGCGGTTTTCCGTCACATCGAACGCGACTTGCGACTGTCGGGTGGAACCCGCTTGCTGTATATTGCGCCGGCAATTGCGGTCGCGGCGAAGACGGGGAAACGCGCTCAGATGATCCAGAATGAGCCGACCCTGTGGGCCAGGGCTGAGAAAATTGTCTCTGAAGCAGACCGAGTTTAAAAGATTATCCGATGGGGCACTCCGACCCGAGCGCCGCGATGGCGTGCTCCAGCGTTTGCTGTGCGTCTCCCCGGGCGTCCACGCACTGCCAGTCGCCCAGAAAACCGACATCACGCTCTAGCTGTTTATCCACCACAGCGGGTCCGGCGTCCGACGCATCGCCGCGGCGCGTTCCAACGCGGGCATGAAGAAGGTCGCGCGGTGCATCGAGCCACAGCCCGGAGAAGGGTACGGCCACCGCGCGAGCGAGCGCCTCGACCTGGGCGCGGGTCGCGGGAAAATCGAATACCGCATCGACGATCACGGGCCACCCCGCATCCAGAGTTTTCCGTGCCTCTTCCAGCAGTGCGGCGTACACCGCGTCATGTGTCTCCCGCGTATAAGCGCTTTCGGGCAAATGCGCTTCGGGATCGACCCCCGCAAGACGCTTGCGCAACATGTCGGTGCGCAGCAGCCGCACGCCGGGCGCGGTCCCAATGCGGGGCGCGAGGCGCGCGGCGAGCGTCGATTTGCCGCTTCCGCTGAGGCCACCGACGGCGAGCAGACGCGGCTCAGGGCGATCGAGGAAACCGACAGCGGACGCGAGATAGCGCCGCGCGGTGACGAGCTTGTCCTTCCTTCCCTTCACGTCCGGTTGCAGGTCGGAGCCGCGGGCTTCGACATGCGCGCGCACGGCGGCGCGCATCGAAAGGAAAAGCGGCATCGCCGCCAGCCCGTCGGTCTCGGCACGCCGATCGCAATATCGATTGAAAACGAGCGACGCCTCGTCGCGCAGGCCGCGCTGCCACAAATCCATCAGTAGGAAGGCGAGGTCGTAAAGCAGGTCGCTTGTGGCGAGCCCGGCGTCGAATTCGAGGCAATCAAACAAGACTGGCTTGCCCTGCCACATACAGATGTTGCCGAGGTGCAGATCGCCGTGACAGTGGCGCACGAGACCCGCCTCACCGCGCCGCGCGAGCAAGGGCGTAAGCTGGTCGAGCAGGACAAGGCTCGACGTGAAGAGCCGTGCGCGGTCACACGCAGCGAGCGGCATGCCGGGCAGCTTCGCCATGCTGACGCGATTGCCCTCGATGACCGACCGCACCCTGCCCACGGCATCGTGGTGCGTTTCAATCTCTGCGAGCTCATGGAACCGGGAGATCCCATCGGCGAGTTCGCGCAACAGTTTAGGCTCAAGTCGCCCTTCCCGTGCCATCGCGTCCAACAAATCCTTTGCTGCAAAGCGCCGCATGACGATGAGCCAATCTACCGGCGAACCTTGGCCAAGCGCGAGGCTGCCATCATCCAAACGTCCGATAGAGCAAACCTCGAGATACAGATCGGGTGCCGTCCGGCGGTTAAGCGCCAGCTCGGCCTTGCAAACCAACCTGCGCTTTTCCGCCGACGAAAAATCAAGATAGGGATAGCGCACCGCGCGCTTCAGCTTGTAGGCGCGATCGCCAGCGAGAAATATGATGGCCGCATGGGTGTCGATCCGCTTGACGAGGTCGCTCACGCCATAGGCGGAGGGCTCTGAAAGAAATGCGATAACGTCGCTTTGACTGCCAAATGTGGTCATCTTTGATTTTGCCCTCGTAATGCGGGATCGCGCTGAGACACAGTCGCGGCCACGCCCCACTACGGATCGGCATTTCCCGACGCGGTCGACGCTTCACTCCGCAAGCAGCGCGTTGCCTGAACTACGGCATCGCCAAACGACCACGCCATCGGGAATGCTACCAATGGCATCTGCATCATCGCGAATTGCATTCGAACAGTGTTCGATCCATGTCTTGCCCATTGAAGTCATGCTTAGGGCCATACAGGGTCTCAGACTTGTGGGTTGGGGGGCATCATAAGCGGCTTTCCATCACCCGAAGACGGCAGACCATCATAACGTCGAGCTCCACGCGGATGCCGAGTTCGAGTCGATCGGAGGCGAAAGAGTCGCGATATGCGGCGCTGACCGCAGAACGGTCCGGAATCCAGACGCTCTTGATCGAGAGTGCGCGCATCATTTCGCCATGCGATGCATTTTGCTGCCCGCCGTGACGCTGTCACCGATACCGACCTTGTCGAACCACCAAATCGAAAGCGCGGGCATCTACTGTTTAATCCTCGGATCTCGAAATATGTCGCCAAGCACGCCAGCGTTTGTCGGGGCAGCGTTCGTCGGGGAGGATGTGAAAGCAGTTGCAGCACTGTTCAGCGGTCGACGCATCCATGTCCTGTCCAGGACATGCCTTCCGCTCCGCCAAGTCCTGCGTCAGACAGTTCGATCCAAGGCTGGGATGCGCCGGGATGATCCGGGGATCTACGCATAGTCGCAAGCTCGCTGGACGACCATCGTGCCGGAAACTTGGAGAAACACCATGCGCAAATTATTAATGGTTATCGCGTTGATATCGGTTGGCGGATGCAAGGCGGCCGACGAAAAGCCTGCTGAGGTCGATCGTTCAGACCTGAGCGCAGACAGGGACTACATCGCCGAGGTCAAGGCGCTGCCTGAGGCGCGGCGAAAGGCGCTGTTCTTTCGTGCGATCCGCGATGCCGGTTTGCCATGCCAGACGGTCACCAAATCCGAGCCTGTCGATGCAAATGAAAAGGCTCCGACCTGGAGGGCAGAGTGCGAGGACCGCACGGCCCATTTGATCCAGGTCATGCCCGACGGCACTCTCTATGTTACCAGCAGAACGACACCTTAGGGACGTCTATGCCCACGCTTCCGCGATTACGTCATGTTCGCGCTTCGGGACCAAAGCGGTTATTCCCAAGCTGTCTTCCGGTGAAGGGATTTCGGTTTTGCAAGCCACCGGCTTCTTTTTAGCGCGGCGCCTTGCCTTTGCACGCTGCGATGAGCTTTTTGGGCTGTCCACGGCGCTCGGCGCGCTTCTCGCCGGTTGCTCCTCGCCGAAACCGAATATCGTCATCAGATCAGGGTCGATATCGCCCTTCAAGGGATTGCTCCTCGCCTGTTCTTCATGTCTGTCGGAATGGGGACCGACTGGCGCCGACCCTGACGCGGCCGTGGACTCCCTTTTTGTAGATGATGTGCTAGGTTTTGGCCTCGGCAAGCCAAGCTTTCGAGGATCGCTTCAGGTGAAACTGCACGCGGGAAAAGACGTCTGGCAGGAAGTGCGCAACGCGGAGCGTCAACATGGCGATCAGGCGGAGGAGCGGCTCGCTGCAAAAATCCACGAACTGACTGAAAAGCAGCGGTTCGAGAGGCCTCTTTCTAGACAGCCGTTGCGGCTCGCCTGAAAGAGCTCCATGAGATCATTGCCTGGTTCATCCGTTTTGCCTTTGCTCGTGAATCCGGCCGATAGCGACCGTTCATCGTAACGCGGCCCGGCAGGGAACAGCAAAGACCCAAACTGCCGTTAAATCTCGATTCCGCGCTGCTGATTACGGGCAAACCCGCCCGAAAGCGGTCAGACGACTGGGCGACCGAAATTACGCATGCGGGTCGTTTGATCCGTGTTCACAGCTATTCGTTGCGAAATCCAGGATGAAGGGCATGGGCCCCCGATTTTTCCAGTTGAGGCTCTTGATCGTAGAAATCGACGCAAAGCCGGACTGGGCCAATCGGTTCGACCAAGTGGGGTTGGTCCGGAATGACGATGCCGGGATGCTCGGCGTCGAGGATGATTTCCGAGACAGGGTCAAGCACCCGATAGCGAAGCCGGCCTTCGAGCACCCGAATGACGCCCCACACACCAACCTTTGTTCGATGCTCCCGGCGCAGCCCCGCCGGAAGCGTGATTTCGTCAAAAATGGGGGTGCTCCTGTACGGTGCAGGGGTGCCCATCACCCTTGCGCCGTCAGCGCCCGAGGCGCGTCGGTCAGCGGAGGTCCGCGATCCTCCACACATCTCAAACATGCAGCCGGATTTCGGAAGCGTGGTCCGGATAAGCTGCCACCAACGCCGGGTCGTCAGGCTGGCCATTCAGCTTGTTCGCGAAACCATGATTGACGTCGCGATGATGGGCTTCGTCCGCGCGCACCAGCAGCACGACATCGCGTAGCTTCGCATCGTCTGCCATCTTCCAATAATGTTTCGCGATGGCAGGAGCGGGGACGTTCGGCGATCGACCCTCGTCGATTTCCTGGAGGTACAATGTATAGCTGGTCACAGCTTCTTCCTCGAAATAGCCGACCACGCGGTGAGCGGTCCGTGAGGAGACGAGATAAAGGATCGAGAAGCCGACCAGGAACACGCCCTGGACGGACAGGATCATCATGCGCTCGAACCAGGTGGGCTTGGCGATCTCGATGAAGGTCATGAGATGCATGCGCTCGTTTTCGGCCTCCTCCATCAAAGTCCGGATCCAGCCATCGTCGTCGCGCATCCGGCGCAGGCAGCTCAGATGGGTCAACATCGCGCCTACCATGCCCGGCACCGCGGCGACCGTCTCGAGAACGATTGCGCGGTGGCCGTAGCGCTTGGCGAACAATCTGTCGGCGCTGAAGCGGAGTAGTTTCGTGAAGCCGAGCGCGAACCGATCGGAAAACCCGTTCGGCTGGTGATGCACTGCGGGCTGGACATTTCGTTCGGTTGCAAGGGCGAGCTTGTCGGGGACCAGAATCATATTCGTCATTTTAAGTCCTTTCAGGACTTGGTGTAGGCCGGTCGGAGCGGGTTTGCGGGCATCGGCGGGAGGCGAAAATAGAGCGCAAGCTTGAGACTTTCGGCGATCCGCGCCGCCTTGTCCTGAAGCGCGGCGGCGGCGGCCGGCGGCAACATGTCGGCAGTGACCTCGGTCCACAGCATCAGCCAGCGATCGAACATCGGCGGCGTGATTTCAGGCAGCTGCTTGAGGTGCGCGGCCACCGGACTGCCTTTGTAGCGACCGCTGGTGAGCATCACCGACGACCAGAAGTCGACGAGCTTTCCCAGATGCTGCTGCCAGTCGCCGATCGCGCGATCGAACACCGGACCAATCAGCGCCTCGTCCCGAACGCGCGCGTAAAAACTTGGTATCAGGCGCTCGGGTTGCGCCTCGCTAATCTCATCGCTGAGTTTCACATGCCGGTCCTTTTCTATCATTTTCAAATGGAGGGCCGTCCTGCCAGCTCCCGACCGGCGAAGCTTGTCTACGCGTCGACCGGAAGCGGCAGTTTTCGTTCGACGAGCACGAGCGTGGCATCGCCCGGATAGGGACGCGCGGTGAAGCCCATGTCGCGTTCCAGCTCGATCGCGGCGTGGTTCGCGTAGCTTTCGATCGATTGAAGCGTCTTCACACCCGCCGCCTCGGCAAAATGCGCGACATGTTCGAGCAACTTCCAGCTCACACCGCGCCCCTTGTAATCTGACCGGATACTAATCGCGACCTCGCCCGTCTCCATCGCGTCGTCACATGCCAGCATCGCGGTGGCGATGGCCGTCGTGCCATCTTCGGCAAGCGCGAGAAAATTTTCCTTCTGCCGATGATCGACATCGATCAGCGCGGCCAAACGGTTATGGCCAATGCTATTGAGGCCGGAGAGAAAGCGGAACCGCAGATCGTCAGGCGTTACATGCGTGAACAGTTCCGCGAGCGCCGGTTCATCGTTCGACCTGATCGGGCGAACATGAAATGTGAACCCCGTCCGGGTCGTAAGGTCGCCGCTCCAGCTTTGGATGTTCATTTTCGTCCTTTCGATGCGGGGCGGTCATTGTCGGATATTTCGAGACGCTTTTGAACCGAAGCGAGGCGCAGCCCTATCCGTAGTTCCCCTTATTCCTCCGACGTCGCGCGGGACAGTTTTCGGGGGCTGTCCCGCGGCCGGACACCATCGTGCAGCATGGTAAAAGAGTTCGAAGCGAAGCGGTTTGCCCTGTTCCGTCGCGAAAAGTGGGTCGGCCGAATTTCGTTGCCCGGTGAGGATGGAAGGAAATTGGCTGCGCTGACATGTTGGAACGAAACGCCGCTTAACAACCCGGGGTGGACCAGTTTTACGTGTCGCCCCCGGACCCACTTCACGATGTCGCTTGATACGCCCTGAGCGGCGCCGATCGCCTTCGTTCAGCCGAATTGCGCGCCCACCCTCTTCGTTCAGGCCGGACGGAACCACCTTCCCAAGCCGCGCGCAGCAATTTCTCCTAAACCCGCCGAATTTCCGGTCCGGGGCGATGAGATATCGGATGGCCGTCCTGGCCCCGCTCAATCAATTTCGGACTTATGCTGCGTTCTCCAATAAGCCTCGGGCGTTTCCCATGGTTCGCCTGAACTGCTCCATTTCGGTCAATTTTGACCAGAGCCTTCGCGTCTTCAGCGGGGAGAGCGAAGTGACATAATGTAAGCGGAGGCCAGCTCAGCCTCTTCTCTGGTCAACATGATCGACATCGCATCCGGCGTGTCGTGTCCATCGCGAAAAAACTCGCGCAGCGTATCTTGATCGAACCCCATGTCATTCGCGACCGCCACAAAACTGGGCGCCTGCGGATTGGGCGTCTCAACTCCCGGGCGCAATGCATGACAACCGCTACATTGCTCTTCGACAAAAGAAAGCGCGAGCGCATCCTGCGTTTGCGCGGAGGTCGCAAGGGCAGCAGTGCTTGGACCTGCAAACTCCCTCTCGGTGGGCACACAGGCGCACAGCAGGGCGGTTGTCAAAATGATGAATGCTCGTGAAAATTGCATGGCGAGCCTTTCTGGGGGCCGGGTAGCGAACCGTTGCTACGCCTTATCCGGCATTGTTGCCAAGCTGTCGATGCCATAGCTTGAGAAACAGTAGGTCGCCTTTTCCGATCCATCCGCAGGTGCCGCTACCCCGGCAGCGCGCGCCAGCTCTTGCCTTCGATGTCCGCTATCGGATGGCCCGCCAGACGCTCGAACTCGAGGCAAGGATCTGGAGGCCGCTTGATCATCGCCCCCGGCTCGCTGCACCGCTCCCACAACGATTCTGCGTAGCCGATGGCTGCGCTGCCAAGCTCGGACGCTGCCACCCCTCCCCTGCTATTTGGGTTCCATTACCACCGCAAACAATCGGTCAAGATTAGCCTGAAGGTCCTGGACATCGGGGTTTTCGGCATATTTTGGCAAACCGAGCGGCAAGCTCATGCTTTCGTACATGGCTGAAGCCTCAGCGTCGTTCAGGAGGCCGCGCTTGCGCAGGATGTTGGCGAGGCTAACAATTCCATTGATCGCGGAAACGTCCGATGCCTCGTGAGCCTCGATGAGGTTCGTTGGAGCAAGGCCGGGAATATCATTCATCTGTAATCCTTCTATTCCCGTCTCTCGACACGAGAGCGCGGTTGACGGGCCTGGTCGGGAGCAATGACGGGATCGCTGTCATCATCCAGCGACGATCAGAGTCTTTCCCGACGCCAGTCGGGATATCTTCAGGATCGTCCCGTTCTGCGCGCCTTGCGTGCCGCGTAACGCGCATCTCGAGCTGATTTCAGTTCAGCTTCGTCTTGGAAACGCGGCGGTACGGCAAGCGCCGTCTCAGCGGCCAGGCGAGCCTCTTCACGCTCGGCCAGTTGTGCAGATTCCTTAGTCGCCCGAGCGGCCTGCTTCGCCTCTTGGACAGTGGCGCGTTTGATCCGCTGCGCTTCGTCCTTGGCGGCCTGGTTTGCCACGCGGCGAGCCTGTTCAGCGGGATCAACCGGCGCCCTGCTGTTCAATTTTGCGAGCGCCTTGTTTTTCGCACTTTGGGCCACGGCCATGCGGTCCTGAAAACTCGGCTCTTTGTAACCTTTCATTATATGTACCTTTTGCATTTGCTATCGCGCTCAGTCGATCATTGCGGCGACGAGCAGGCGAAGATCTTCCGTGGCCAACTGACCATTGCCATTCTGTTGCGCCGAGGCGCGGCGGTCCGAGTGGTCGTCGGTGAAAATTTCGGTCATGGGGCAGCTGTAGCCACCCCCGTTTGAATTATGCATATTGTCCTCGGTGCGCGGCATGGGCCGCGCTTATCTATTTTCTGAAATTGTTGCGCCGTTTCGCCGGGCCAGCTTGGCCGGGTGTGCGCTCACGAAAGACAATCCGACCCTTGGAGAGATCGTAGGGAGTCATTTCGAGATGCACTCGGTCACCCACGACCGAGCGAATACGAAATTTTCGCATTTTGCCGGCCGTATAGGCGATAATCTTGTGCTCGTTGTCGAGCCGGACGGCGAAGCGTCCATCGGGAAGAATTTCCTCGATGAAACCTTCGATCGTCAGCAGTTCTTCTTTTGCCAAAGGCT
The DNA here is from genome assembly GCF_019459305.1 of Sphingopyxis sp. Lineage (GTDB taxonomy): Bacteria > Pseudomonadota > Alphaproteobacteria > Sphingomonadales > Sphingomonadaceae > Sphingopyxis. The sequence continues at coordinate 9,467 of NZ_JAIBES010000104.1, forward strand.
TTGAATTCCGAAAGGGTGCCTCGCTTCGCTTGTCACGCTGGGAGCGGTAATGATGCGGGCAAGCGTAATGCCGATGCTCGACACGACAGTGGGATTGCTCCGGCGCCCGACGTCACCGAGAAGATGGACAAGACGCCTCATCGATCGTTGTTGGCGGGGCCAGAGGGCCATACGCCTAAGCGAAATGAGAGCGTACCGGCGTATGGCGGATTTTCCGGCCATCACTCGCCCAGGACACGCGCGACGTTACTGAGGCACAGATAAATGGCAGCGGGTGCAATGCAGCCCGCCGCCAATAGATCATGCAGCCTGAAGATTCACGGCGGAGGTCTTGCCGCGCTGATCGGTCTCCAGTTCGTACGATACGCTCTGATCTTTTTGGAGCGTGCTCATACCGGCACGTTCGACGGCCGAGATGTGCACGAATGCATCCTGGCCGCCATCGTTCGGCGCGATAAAGCCATAGCCCTTGTCGGCGTTAAAAAATTTCACAGTTCCGGTAGTCATATGGGTATCCTTTATCCCAAGTATGACGGGCATGCGCCAACAGCGACGCATCCCGGCTTCAATAGTGCTAGAAAGGGATAAAGGGATGGCATAAAGCTGCCGATTATCCGTCGCATGCGACGTAAGCACAGCCCTAATACCAGTTCATTCAAAAATTGAAAGCTAATTCCGGTTTTTCGGCAGAAGGGTGATCCGTTTATTTGCGCAAAAGGACCGTTGATATCCGCGAATTAGCAACAGAATTCAGCCATTACGGCGGGTTTTTTCGGTACATTGCGCTTAAGGCGTCCATCGTTTTCCGGTTGGAAGCGGGAAAGAAATCGACAGAAAGAGGCTTCGAGACGCTATAGCGCAATCCAGTGACAGGGCACGGGCTCAACGCAGGCCAAATAGACGGAAGCTTTGGAGATCGGTGATTGCGCTGCCAAATAGCCGCGATTGGCCGCGTCGTCGCCCGGCGTGAAGGTCCGTGGTCGCTTCAAGAAGCGAGATCCCGGATCAAGCCCGGAATGACGAAGGGAGGTGAAAGCTCGCCACCCCATTTCGGCTGTTGGGAACCACCGGTCACCTCGTCAGCCGCCGCGAAGCTGATGCCGGCCAAATGCGGACGAGCAGGCCGCAATGAGACGACAATGAAAGCTGCCCGGATCGGCATTATGCAGAATGGAATTGGTCGCGCAGTTTCTTAAGATTTAGCTGTAATAGCAAGGGCGTGACAAAGATTTCCAAATCTCAGTGTGTCGGGTGCCGTGAGGGCGCAGGGGTCGACTTTCAGTTTTCTATGGCCTTCCAGCCGATAGTTGACATCCTCGAAGGCGTTCCGTTTGCCTACGAGGCACTGGTTCGCGGACCTGCTGGCGAAAGTGCGGCAACTGTGCTGTCGCAAGTATCGGAAAGCAATCGCTATGCATTTGACCAGCAATGCAGAGTCAAAGCGATCGAAACAGCCGCCGCGGCGGGTTTGATCGAGACGGGCACGCGCCTTTCGATCAACTTTTTGCCCAATGCAGTTTATTCGCCTGCGGCTTGTATCCAAGTGACGCTCAAAGCTGCGAAGAAAGTTGACTTCCCCACCAACCGCTTGATCTTCGAATTTACCGAAAACGAGGAAATGGTTGATCCGGATCATGTGGCCAACATTATCGCGACCTATCAGCAAATGGGGTTCGGAACCGCGCTGGACGATTTCGGTGCTGGGCACGCGGGTTTGAACTTATTGGCTCGCTTCCAACCAGACATCATTAAGCTGGATATGGAACTGATCCGGGGGCTGGATCAAAGCATGCCTCGGCGCATGATCGTCGGCGGCGTTGTCAAAATGTGTGCTTCACTTGGGGTGACGGTAATCGCCGAGGGGATCGAGACTGAAGGGGAGCTCGATGCATTGCGAACAATGGGCGTTCGGTACGTTCAGGGTTTCTATTTCGCGAAGCCCAAATTTGAGGCCCTACCGCCAATTTCGCTCTCCCTAACCCAAGCCCGGCGCACAGCGTAGCCATGTCATTGTGAAAGCGGGCGCCATGCTGTTTGTACGAGTTTACCTTAGGACGCCAGCAATCGAGTTCAGCTTGTGTTCGTCAAGGCGAGCCACCTTGCGAAACAATTCCACGACGTGAAATTGAAACCGTTGTAAGTTAAGTGGTTGTCAGCAAGGTCCGATGATGCCCACATTACGTCAGCTCGAATATCTCGTTGCAGTCGCGGACCTTAATAATTTCGGTCGTGCTGCGCAGGCCTGCAATGTTTCGCAACCGACCTTGAGTCAGCAGTTGCATGCGCTTGAAGCGAGGCTTGGGGTCATTTTGATCGAGCGGCACGCGTCGGGGTCGCAGCTCACTCCGATCGGCCGCGAGATTACGGCCCGGGCCCGGCGGCTCATCGTCGAAGTGCGGGATATTCGTGATCTGGCGCGGCGCGCGGGCGAACGACTGGTCGGCACAGTTCGTCTCGGCGTGACGCCGACTTTGGGCCCCTATTTGATGCCGCCGATCGTCGCCGCACTTCATCGCGAGCAGCCCGATCTGCGTCTCCATATCCGCGATGGAATTCCCCAGGAGCAGGCGCTCGAACTGTCGCGTGGGGACCTGGACATGCTGTTGAGTCCCCTCCCGATTGACGGCCTCGACCTGGAACTCGCGCCGTTGTTTGACGAGCGGCTCCTGCTCGTCGCGGCGTCCGACCATGCACTGGCTGCACAGCGAACCCTTCACGTCGATCATCTGGCCGGACTGCAAGTGCTTTGCCTGGATCGGCGTCATCACCTCCATCGCCAGGTTTCCGAAATCTGTTCCGGCTTCGGAATGGAGTTGCTACGCGATTACGAAGGCACCAGCTTGGACAGCATCCATCAGATGGCCGTGTCCGGAGTTGGACTCGCGGTGCTGCCTGAACTCTATATTCGGTCCGACGTGCTCGGACGGGAAGGTTCGGCTGTTCTGGATATAAAGGGCTGGAACTTCACCCGCACGATTGCCGCCGCCTGGCGCAAGGGAGCGGCCTATAGTGATGCATACCGCCTTATTGCTGAACGGATCGGAACGGAAGCGCAGCACTTGCTCGGCTAAGGCTTGAACGAGAATGACACGCGATAGGCACCATCTATCGAGTCGACGGCGAAATCCAATTGGATTTCTATCGGTGATCCGCGCAATATCACTCTCGCGGACCGGGCCCCTCTGGTGGCTGCCTTTCCAAGCAGCCGCGATGTCGGACCGCATCGGCCCAGGCCAATCTCCACGCTCTGACGAGGAGGTTGAGCGCTGGCCGATCGATCAAACCATCGATTGGAGAGGCAGAATGAATCCGTTCTTTTACCGGCTGACGCTAGCTCATAGTCGGCTCGACGCAGAAATTCGCCGCGAGCAGAAGCGGCGAGCACCCGACCCCTTTCGCCTGCTGCAACTGAAGAAGCTGAAGCTCGCAGTGAAGGACCGCCTGCACCGCCTTATTCGCTCTCGTCCAGAAGGGGTGGCTTGAACGATGCGTAGCGCAGCCGACGTCGCCGCAATGCCCTGTCCGCTTTGCCGGACGGGGCTCACCCTGTCAGACCGTGCGGGTGTCGAGATCGATTATTGCCAGACGTGCCGCGGCGTGTGGCTCGATCGCGGCGAGCTCGACAAGATCATCGAGCGCAGTGTGCGCGAGGCTGCGCCGCCGCCGCAGGAGACGCCGCGTTCCAGTCCAGGCTATCGGCCGCATGGCTATCACAGGGACGACGACTACCGGTACCGGCCCGACAAGCGGAAGAAGTCCTTCTTATCTGAGCTGTTCGACTGACGTTAGCAGCCCACAAGCGGATGGAGCTGGGCTCCTTCGCCACCCGCCTGCCCAGCGGGCTGTTCAGGCGTCGAACCGATCACGACGGGTGAAGCTAGGAGTGCGATTGTGAGCTTTTTCAAGTTCAAGTTAGCCATATGTGCTGGCTGGGTGACGACGTCTGCAGTTCTGACCGTCGCGGTGGTGCAAACATGATCAATTCTGAAGAAGCCTTGGCCGTGCTGCGCGAGGGCAATGGCGCCTTTCTCAGTGGCGATCTCCTGCAACCACCGCTTGATCGGGCGGTTCGGCTGCGTCTGGCAGCGGGACAGTCGCCGTTCGCCGCCTATGTCAGCTGCTCGGACTCCCGGGTGCCGCCCGAGCTATTGTTCGGCCGCGGGCTTGGGGAACTGTTCATTGTCCGCAACGCGGGCAACACGCTCGACACGTCGGCGCTGGGCAGCCTCGAGTTTGCAGTCTCGGTCCTGGGTGTCCCGTTGATCGTCGTCATGGGACATGAGGCATGCGGCGCGGTCCAGGCCGCTATGGCGGTCGTGCGGGACAATGCCCGGTTTCCCGGCAACATCGGCAAGATGATCCAGCCAATCATCCCAGCCGTTCTCGAGGCTGGAATCCGCGGCGACGGCTGCGTCGAAGCAGCGGTACGGCAGAATGTGCGGCACGTGGTACGCGAACTGCGCGAAGACGCGTCACCGATCATTCTCGATCCGCAAAAGCGGGGAGAACTGCTGGTCGTCGGCGCTTACTACGAACTCGCAAGCGGGGCGGTCGATTTTTTCGATGTCCCTGCCGCATGAGGTCGGCAGCTTCTGGCATCGCCTCGTGAAACTGCGGATCCACAGCCAGCCTCACCGCATGCAAAAAGCGACGCTCGATATGACACCGAAGGGAAGTGAATGTGCATGACATTTTATTGCAAGCCAGCACCCACCCCGACCCGACCCCCGTTTGGGCGATTGAGCAGGCGGCGAGCTTATCGGTCAGTCTCGCTGCACGCTTGTCACTCGGCGTCTGCAGAGTTCATATCCCGCAAGCGACGAATTGGCTCGCGAACAAGCTTGTGAACATTGATGGGATCGTCGCGGAGGAAAACAGGAAGAGCTCCGCAAACGCCGATGCACTCGGAGAAAGCTTCAGGTCGCATGTTCCGCCGGAATCGATCGGCGAAATGTTCGCCATCGATATTCGCTCGCCCCTCAGCCACACGCAGTTTGCCGTGCGGGCGAGAACCTATGACCTGTCGATAATCCCGATCTACCCATATGCGGCAATGGAATATTCGCTGAAGGGCTGGTGTTTGAATCCGGGCGACCCGTCCTGTTGATGCCCGAACTCAAATCGTCAGGACTGAAGTTCGATCGGATTACCATCGCGTGGGATGGGAGCCGCGTGGCAGCGCGGGCACTCGCCGACGCGCTCCCGCTAGTCGGCACGGCTGCGTCTATCTCGGTGGTGCAGATTGTGGGCGATAAAGACCTGTCCCGCGCGGCTTCGGCCGCCGATGCCGTTCGCAACCTGACGCTTCATGGTCTGAAAGCGGAAGCGATCGAACTTCCGCTGCAAGGCGGCGACGCGGGAGTGACGATCCAGGCCTTTTGCCAGCGTCACGCCTCCAATCTGCTTGTCATGGGAGCTTTCGGTCACTCGCGGGCGCGTGAGTTTGTGCTGGGCGGTGTGACAAGAACCATTTTGGACAATCCACAGCTTCCTGTCCTGTTGTCGCATTAGTGTGCGCCCGTCTTCCTGGTGCGGCAGGTATAGCCCGCCAACCTGGGCCTCTGCGGCCAGCTTAATTTTTGAATAAATCTCGTCGGCACGACAATGGGGCCTCCAATCGGAGTGGGCCAATTGCTTGCTGATTGTGAACTGGCGGGGGACGCCTGACGGCGTCTGAAACTCTAAACGATTTTTAACTGGCGGATTTTGGCGATTACGGACTTTCGCTCTTCGTTAGTCGCGCCACATCAAGCGAGGGCGTAAATTGCTTCCATAAGTCCGGGCGTGGCCCGATCCCACGTGTGGCGGGGGCCGATGGTCGGCCCGCCGTCAACGATCATCGAAGTCCCATTCATGTTACTGCCCTGCTCGCTGCACAGGAACGCTAATGCTTCCGCAATATCGCCGGGCAGCCCCGCCCGTGCAACTGGCTGGACGTGATGCGACATCTGCGCAATCGCTACTTTAGACTGCTCGAACTGCTCCTTCGGCATATCGAGGACGGACGCACAGATGTTGGTGTTGATGAAGCCCGGCTGTACCGCATTCACGCGAATGCCGTAACGGGCTAAGTCGGTCGCGGTACATCTGGAGCTGCAAAACACCCGCTTTGGCGACAGCATAAATCGTCGGCGAATAGCCGGGACCGATCGCTGCGACGCTAGATAGATGGATCAGCCCGCGTTTGTCCGTCTGCCAGCGGGACTCCCATCAGGATCAATACGTAAAGCCGGAGTGGCAGCAACCGCATAGGCGCAGTGCTCAGGATGGTTTTCCAAGCGGGGCAACAATGCATATTCCCAACGGTTTCAAGATTTTGTTTCTTACGACGGCAAGCTGGCTGACGGTGCCCGCACTCGCGCAAAACGCCGCGCCTGACCGGCCATCACCGGACGCTGTCGCGACAGCTCCAGTCAGCAACCGGCTCGACGCCGGGCTCGAGGTTGCGGCCGGCTATGACGATAATATCTATGTCACGCGCAATCGCGAGCAGGACGATTTCTATCTGATCGTGCGACCGAGCCTGAAACTGAGGCTGGGCTCCGGCGACACGTCACTGACCGTTCGCGGTGCGGGCGAAATTGCGCGGTACGCCGACCTGTCTAGCGAGGATTATGAGGACTGGTCGCTGGCCGGCGATGCCCGCGCCGCGTTGTCGAAAACATTATCGCTGACCGCCGGCGCCGAATGGCGGTGGGATCATGAAAGCCGCGCGTCGCCCGATGCGGTCAGCGGGATCGAACCCACCCGCTATCAGCGCGGGTTTGGCTATCTGGGGCTTATTGGTTCGAGCGGAAATTTCACCGGGCGGCTCGCGGGGACGGTAACCGGCCTTGATTTTGATGATGTGCCCGGCGCGGGCGTCACAATCAACAACGACGACCGCGATCGGCTCCAAAGAGAAATCGGCGCGCGCGGCGGGGTCCAGCTGGCATCCGGAACGGAATTGTTCCTGCAAGGGGCCTCCGACTGGCGCGATTATGATCTGCAAACCGACGACGCGGGTTATCGCCGTAACTCGGAAGGTCTCACCATTGCGGCTGGCGTTCGGAGAAAATTGAGCGATGCGTGGAGCGCCGAATTGTTCGCGGGTTGGATGCGGCGCGATTACCGTGATCCCCGACTCCCCGATATCGACAGCTGGGATATCGGGGCGGTTATCGACTGGTCGGGCGACAAAGGCCTCGGCGGTTCGTTCCGGCTCGATCGCAGCATCGAGGAAACGACGCTCCCCGGCGCGTCCGGCTACATTACGACATCGGGCCGTCTGACGCTGCGCGCCGATGTCGGGCCGCGGCTTACCGCCGGCATCGGACTTTCAGGCGCCAATTATGATTATGTCGGCGCTGATCGAAGCGAATTTGTCATCGGCGGTGACCTGTGGGTCCGCCAATGGCTGAGCCGGCATATCTATCTTGGTGTCGATTACAGCCATGCCGAACGCAGTTCGAACGCCGCGGGGTTCGATTACGACCAGAACCGCTTCCGGATCAGTCTGGGCGTCGAACTGCGCCCTCGCTATACCGGCGATCCGCCGCGTGTTGATTGGGGGGATGCCACACCCGGAGGCGCCTATGTCGGTCTGCTCGCCAGCCATGGCACGCTGATTACCGGCGTTGACGGGCCGCGGGGACCGGGGAGCAACACCGCGGATTTCGGCGACATGGGCGGCGGCGTCGTTGCGGTGGCGGGGTACGGCATTCTCGCGGGCCGACTCTATCTGGGCATCGAAGCCGAAGCGGCGCTTGCCGGGCCCGACTGGCGGCATAGCGCCGACCGTGTCTTCTCGATGAGCAAGGACAATGCGGTCGGACTATCCGCGCGCGCCGGATGGGTAACGCCCCACAGCGACCTCATCTACACACGTTTCGGCGTCACCTCGACCAGGTTCGGGACCGACTATACACACGGCGCCAGCGCCTATTCGCAGGCCGAACGTCAAACCGGATTCTCGGCGGGTTTCGGCGTCGAAGCGCGCGCGGGGCGGCGAGGCTTCGTGCGCGCCGAATATCTCGTCACTTCGCAGGAAGATTTCGACGTGCCGACCGGGGGCGGCAATTTCGACAATTTCTCGCCGAACGAAACACAGTTTCGTGTCGGCGGCGGGATACGCTTCGGGCAGGTCGCGGCAGCGACCGAGGAGCTGCAACCCTTGCGCTTCGATGGCCCCTATGTGGGCTTCCAGATCGGGCACGGATCTCTCGTCACCGCCAACCAGGGCGTCCGCAGCGGCGGAACCGAACTCGACGTTACGCGCGCCAGCCGGGGCGGCTTGCTGGGACTATATGGTGGCTATGGGACTATGATTGGCCGCGGCTATCTCGGGCTCGAGGCCGAAGCGGACATCTCGGCCATAAACTGGAATATCGAACGCGAAGCGAATGGCCGGACCTATTCGGCCGAGCATGACTATTCCTTCGGCGGTACGGCGCGCGCCGGGCTGCTGATTGGCGATGCGGCATTGATATACGGTCGGGTGGGCGTCGTGCGCACTCGCTTCGACATCGATTATGCGACCAGCGGGCTTGCGGTCCGCTCGCTCGAGACGCGAACCGGCGTGCGTTACGGTGGCGGCATCGAGGTCGGGCTTGGCCCCCGGGCACGCCTGCGGCTCGATTACACGATCACCGACTATGCATCATACGACGTCGAATATGGCCGCAACACGGACCATTTCGACCATTCCGAGACACTGTTCCGCGCCGGGCTCTCGTGGCGGCTCTAGGTAGAATCGCGGACGGGGAGAACACGCATTGGCCGGTTCGGCGCCCTGCCCCAAGGGTCTGAATATAGGTAACTCCAAACGCAGAAGGAAACTGAAATGATTGTTCGTACACGTCTCTTGAAGAGTTTTCGGACGGCCGCCGCAAGCGCGGCACTTCTGGTCGGCGGCGCAGGCATGGCGCTTGCGATAGCACCAGTCCCGGCAATGGCTCAGGAGCATGGCAGCCATGAAGGCGGCAGCGATCATCAGGAAAGCGATCAGACGGATCATGGGAGTTCTGGACAGCGTGGCGGCAAGACGCGCGCACCCGGCGAAGCATCCGACGCGCGCGGGCATCGCAGCATGGAGGATATCTTCCGCGACGTTGCTGATGCCGAACACGGCTCGGGAAAGCCGTCCACTGCCGGTCAGGGCAGTAAAGGGTCGAGCGGCGAGCCGCACGGCGAAGAAGAGGAGGATTCGGATCGTCCGGTCTGGGCCGGCGGCGGCGGCGGAAAGAATGACCGCGGCGAGAAGCCAGGCGACGCCGGCAGCGCGCGCGGCGACCTTTACGGCGACATGTATGTCATTTTGCGCGATGCGAACGGCGTGCCAGTCCTCAATGCGGCCGGGCTCGTGCAGCCCATTGACGCCAACGGCAACCTGATCCCGCTCGATGCAGAAGGCGCGCCGATCGATCCGTCGCTGGCGATCGAAGTAGAAATGGGCCGGCTCAACGTCGGGCGCGCGCCCGCCCCGGTTATCGCCAATAGCGCCGCCGGGGTCGTGGCGGAGCTAAACAGCGCGCCCGCGCTCACCACCCCCGCCTCGGGCCCGCGGGGCGGGACCACCCCC
>NZ_JAIBES010000048.1 GCF_019459305.1 Sphingopyxis sp.
TTGGGCGGGGGGGGGGCTTGGGTTTTTTGTCCCCCCGGGTCCGGGGGGGGGGGACCGCCGCTATGGGGGGGTTGAGGGGTCGCAACCTCGCGTCATGACGACGGGTTCCGACCCCTCCGTCGTCCCTGTGGGCCGCCATCACCCCGTTCCCGGGAGGATTTCGCTATCCTTCATTGTCGCCTTTGCCGCGCTGTGGACGCTGACCGAATGGCTGCGCAGTTGGGTGTTCACTGGCTTTGCTTGGAACCCTTTGTCAGCCGTGTCGCTTCACGACTTCGCCGCACCCTCAATAATTCGATGGATCGGCACATATGGGGCATCTGGACTCCTGCTCTTACAGGTCGGATTCCTGATTTGGCTGTGGACATATTATCACCGGTCAAGTCGCCCGAATTTGGCTGGACGACCTGTCGCTCGCTTCGTCACGTGGTCGCTCACAGGAGCGATGCTCTACGTGCCGATAGCCCTTTTGGATGCCGCAAGTCGGAGCAGCGATTATCTTTCTAGGGAAGCCACCCCCATCACCGTTGTCCAACCCAATGTCGGCCAGGAAGACAAATGGGTCGGCGCCAAAGCCGATGCGAATTTCGCGAAACTCGCGCGGCTGACCGCGCCGAAGGATGAGACGCCGCGCCTGATCCTGTGGCCCGAGGCGGCGGTGCCAGATTATCTCGAATGGGGGTATCCGGCCGTCTATTACGACCGCTCGCCCGCCGTGGCACGTGCGCGCTTGACCGCGCTGATGAACCCCGGTGATCTTATGCTGCTCGGCGCGCTCAAGCTCGAACTCGATCGCAGCGGCGATGTTGTCGGCGCGCGCAATGCGGTGATGACGGTGCATGCCGACGGCACCCTTGGCCCGCGTTACGACAAGGCGCATCTGGTGCCTTACGGCGAATATCTGCCGATGCGCCCGGTGCTGTCGGCGCTCGGCCTGTCGCGGCTTGCACCCGGCGATATCGATTTCTGGCCCGGGCCCGGCGCTCGCACCCTCGACCTTGGCGCCTTCGGCCGTGCGGGGCTGCAAATCTGTTACGAGATCATCTTTTCGGGGCAGGTCGTCGATCGGGATCACCGCCCCAATTTCATCTTCAACCCGTCGAACGACGCGTGGTTTGGCGCATGGGGTCCGCCGCAGCATCTGGCGCAGGCGCGGCTGCGCGCGATCGAGGAAGGGCTGCCCGTCGTGCGCGCGACGCCGACCGGGATCAGCGCGGTGATCGATGCCGATGGCCGCATCCGCGAGTCGCTGCCGATGCACGCGGCGGGACGGATCGACACCGTGCTGCCGCTCGCGCACTCCCCCACGCTGTTCGCAAGTTATGGCAACATTCTGCCCGTCGGCTTTGCGCTGCTATTGCTCGCCGCAGCCATTGCCTTTCGCCGCCGCGGACGCTAACAGCACCGTCACATAAAGCTTCCTTTATATCCGATCCACAGAAGGCCTTCCATGCGCAACAGCTTCCTCTTCACCTCCGAAAGCGTGTCCGAAGGACACCCCGACAAGGTAGCCGACCAGATCAGCGATTCGATTGTCGACCTGTTCCTGTCGAAGGATCCCGAAGCGCGCGTCGCCTGCGAAACGCTGACCACCACGCAGCTGGTCGTGCTGGCGGGTGAGATTCGCGGCAAGGGGATCATGGACGAAGACGGAAATTGGGCGCCGGGCGTACCCGAAGAAGTCGAAGCCGCGGTCCGCGCGACCGTCCGTGAAATCGGCTATGAACAGTCGGGTTTCCACTGGCAGACCTTCCGCTTTGAAAACAACCTGCACCCGCAATCGGCGCATATCGCGCAGGGCGTTGATGCTGGCGAGAACAAGGACGAGGGCGCGGGCGACCAAGGGATCATGTTCGGTTACGCATCGGACGAAACCCCCGACCTGATGCCCGCGACGCTCGATTACAGCCACAAGATCCTCGAACGGATGGCCATCGACCGCAAGGCCGGGACCGCGCCCTTCCTCGAGCCCGATGCCAAGAGCCAGGTCACGCTGCGTTACGCCAATGAGCGCCCGGTCGAAGCGACCGCGATCGTCGTGTCGACCCAGCATGCGCCGGGTTATTTCTTCCACAATGGCGAAGGCGACGAGGCGAAGTATCAGGAACTGCGCAAATACGTCCTTGGGGTGATCGCCGACGTGCTGCCCGCCGAACTGCTCACCGCCAACACCGTCTATCACATCAACCCGACCGGCTGTTTCGAGATCGGCGGTCCCGACGGCGACGCCGGACTGACCGGGCGCAAGATCATCGTCGACACCTATGGCGGCGCAGCTCCGCACGGCGGCGGCGCGTTCAGCGGCAAGGATCCGACGAAGGTCGACCGTTCGGCGGCGTATATCACTCGCTATCTCGCGAAGAACATCGTCGCCGCAGGCCTCGCGCGCCGCTGTACGATCCAGCTGAGCTATGCGATCGGCGTCGCCGAACCGCTGTCGATCTATGTCGACCTGCACGGCACCGGCACTGTCGAGGAAAGCCGCATCGAGGCGGCAATCCCTCAACTGGTGCGCCTGACGCCCAAGGGCATCCGCACCCACCTTGGCCTCAACAAGCCGATCTACAAGCAGACCGCGGCATACGGCCATTTCGGCCGCACCGCCGACGGGGATGCGTTCCCCTGGGAGCGCACCGATCTGGTGGAGAAGCTGAAAGCTGCGCTGGCCGCCTGAGACCGCGCTACAGTACTTGCCATCTCCTCCCCGTTCTGACAGCAATCGCGTCGGATCGAGGAGGTTGCGCATGCCAAGCCATTGGTCAAAAATCCTTTTGGCTACCTTGGTTGCTATGGGCATCGCGAGCTCGGACGCGACCCGGGTGCAAAGGTGATCGCGATGACCGAAAGGGACAAACCGGCGGAACCACGTTTCTCCATCACCGCGGTAACGGCAACGCAGAATATCGGATTTGCCGCGCGGGACCGGCTGCCCTCCCCTCAACGGGTGATGGAGATTGTCGCCGCCAACCGCCGCGTCACGGCGGTTCCGACCTGGGGCAAGAACAAGACGAACAGCATCACCAGCGACGCGCTTTAACCGCGGCCTGTCTTGCGGCCGCAGGGTCGCGGCGCTAACGGGCGCGGCATGACTGCGCATAAACCCGGCGATCCGACGACGATCAACCGCCTCTATGGCCGCTCCAAGGGCAAGCCCCTGCGCGCCGGGCAGCAGGAGTTGGTCGATACGTTGTTGCCTCAGATTGCGGTGCCAACCGACGGCGACGTTACCGCCGAGGCGCTGTTCGGATATGACAGGCCATTGCATTTTGAAATCGGTTTTGGCGGCGGCGAGCATATGGCGGCGCGCGCCGACATGCTGCCCGACCACGGCTTTATTGGGGCCGAACCGTTCATCAACGGCGTTGCACAGGCGCTGGTCCATGTTGCCGGCGATCACGGCGCAAAGTTGCCGCTGGGCAATGTCCGCATCCATCATGGCGACGCGCTGGAGGTGTTGCAGCGCATTCCCGACGGCGCGCTAAGCTTTGCCTATCTGCTTCACCCCGATCCCTGGCCCAAGGCGCGCCATGCCAAACGGCGGATGATGAATGATGGTCCGCTCGACCTGATCGCGGCCAAGCTGAAACCCGGCGGTGAGTTCCGTTTTGGCACCGATCACCCGATCTATCTGCAACACGCGCTGATGGTCATGCGCCGCCACCGCCACCAGTTCGAATGGCTGGCCATGCACGCGCAGGATTTCCAGGTTCGCCCCGGCGGCTGGCCCGAAACGCGCTACGAAGCCAAGGCGCGTCGGCTGGGGCACGAGGTCTGGTATTTTCGCTACCGTCGTCGCTGACCCCGAATATATGGCGCGCAAACAAATGGGGCGGCCTCTTTGTGAGTGCCGCCCCAGTTTAGTGGAACCGTCGGGAGAGGGAGAGGACGGTCCGGAGATTGGTGTCTTGTTTGGCTTAGCGGTTCGTCTTAGCGCGACGCCATCTGGCTGTCGGTTTCGACTTCGGCGACGCCGGCGATCTTCAGCGCGGCGCGGAACTGCTTGGCGGCGGCGCGTTCGTTGCCCGCTTCGCACAGCTTCTTGCCGGTCGAAACGAAACGCTTGGCGCTCGCCTGCTTGCCGCCTTCGACGCCGCCCGCGGCGACATGGGCCTGTTCGGCGAGACCGGCGCAGCGATAGTCGCTGCCCGACTGGGCATAAGCAGGGCTTGCGGTAGCGATCAGGCCGGTGAAGGCCAGCGCCGAAGCGGCTACGATGGCGAAAGCGGCAGGAAAGCGGCGGAATGAGGAGATCTGATAGGCCATGGGAGAGAGTCCTTTCGTTTTGTTGTGCAACCTTTTTAGGCGCGGTTGCGCAGATAGATAATCCTCTATAATCTGCAAGTGCTTTGAAGCAGGATTTAACAATCCCCCATGGGGCGCTCGACGGGATCGAAGCTTTCCTGCGCGTCGCGGAACGGCGGAGTTTTTCCGCCGCCGCATCCGATCTGGGGGTATCGCCCTCGGCGATCAGCCAGACGATCAGGGGGCTGGAGGCACGCGTCGGCGCGCCTTTGTTCATGCGCACGACACGCAGTGTCGGACTGACGCAAGCGGGCGAGATGTTCTTCGAGCGCGCCGCCCCCGCCTATTCGGGACTGGCCGAAGCCTATGAAGCAGCGCGCAACCTGGGCAACCGGCCCGCCGGACGGCTACGCATCAACCTGATGCGCGGCGCGATCCAGCCCTTGTTCGAACCGATCATCGCTGGATTTTGCGACACCTATCCAGAGATCGAGCTGGAGATTTACGCCGACGACGCGCTGTCGGACCTGAATGCCGGGGGATTCGACGCCGGGGTACGGATGGGCGAATCGCTTGAGGCCGATATGATTGCGGTGCGCCTGTCGGGGGCGTTCCGCTTCGTCGCGGTCGCAGCGCCTGCCTATGTCGAACGCTATGGAATGCCGCAGCGCCCCGAAGAATTGCGCACGCATCGCTGTGTACGGATGCGGCTGTCGAGCGGCGCGATGCTGCCATGGACGTTCGTCGACGGGAATCGCGAGTTCGATGTCCCGGTGACCGGACCGGTCATTGTCAATGATTTTGCCGGGATCATGGTCGCGGTGCGCAGTGGCATCGCAATGGGCATGGTTGCAGAACCCGTGGTCCATGAACATATCGAACGCGGTGACCTGAAACTGGTGCTCGGTGATTTCGCGCCGAGCAGTGCCGGACTGTTCCTCTATTACCCGAGCCGCAAGCAGGTGATGCCCAAGCTACGTGCGTTTATCGATTATGCGCGCGAATATCTGCCCGACGATCTGATCTGAGTCGCCGCAGCGCAGCCCTCATTTCGGCGCGGAAACAAATCCCTCCACCGGCAGCAGAAAAATTGGACTCGCCTAGCGGGATGAATCCCGGCAGCAGGTTCTCAACTTAATAGGTTGGGATGATCCTGTGATCGATTTAGCGGCCATCGACTTTTCCGCCTTGCTCCCCTTCATCCTGATTGGCTTTGCTGCGCAACTGGTCGATGGCGCGCTCGGTATGGCGTTTGGGGTGATATGTAACACCTTGCTCGTCGCGGTGCTGGGCGTGCCGCCCGCGACCGCATCGGCGCGCATTCATGTCGTCGAGATTTTCACCACCGGCGTATCGGGGTTGAGCCACTTGTTTCACGGCAATATCGACTGGCCACTGTTCTGGCGCCTGCTGATCCCCGGGATGATCGGCGGGGTGCTGGGCGCCTATGTGCTGACCTCGCTCGACGCCGATGTGGTAAAGCCGTTCGTGCTTGGTTACCTCGTGCTGATCGGCATCTGGCTGCTGGTGCGCGGGGTTCTTTATCCGCCCAAAATTTCGAAGCCGAAGGTCGTGGCGCCGCTGGCGGTGGTCGGCGGCTTTCTCGATGCCGCGGGTGGCGGCGGTTGGGGGCCGGTTGTGACCTCGAACCTGCTCGTTCAGGGCGGCGAACCGCGCAAGATCGTCGGCACCGTCAACAGCGTCGAATTCTTCCTGGCGGTTGCGGTGTCGATCGCGTTCATCGCCAACCTGGGTTTCGAGGAAATCCTTGGCCCGACGCTGGGGCTGATCATCGGCGGCGTCGCGGCGGCGCCGCTCGGTGCCTATATGGCCAAGCGCTTTTCGCCCAAGGTCATGCTGGTGATGGTCGGGGTGGTGCTGACCGCGACCAGCGCGTTTGGGCTGTATCGGGCGTTGGTATAGGATTGAAGCCTGTATTGTTCATCATCGCGAGCGCAGCGAAGCAATCCGGGGCGGTTTACGCCACTCTGGATTGCCGCTCCTCGCAATGACGGCACAAATCAATTCGCCGGTTTGGTCTCGTCGATCTTCTCGACCCACTCCGGGTAGAAGCTCGGCTCGCGCGCTGACCAGCCCGGAGCGGTCGCGGCGGCTTCGCTGATCGACTGGAGCAGCAAGCGCCGCTTGTCGGGGTGGAGATGCGGCAGCGAGGCCGCGGCGCAGAAGGCGCCAGGCAGCCACGGCCGCGCATGCGCGCCGAGCAGGCGTTCGTAAAGGAAGCGGTAGGAAGCGAAGCCCGGCAGGCGGTCCTGCCCCAGATCGAACGCCGACACCGCGACGAGCGGCGCCATGAAGCCTTCGAGCGCGTCGAGCCCGCTATCATCGGGGATATGCGCGCGGATGTCGGTTATTCGCTGATAGACGCGCGCCTGGACGCGGATCGCGGTTTCCTCGACCATGTCGCGCGACCAGCGCGCGATCGCATCGTCGCGTTCCAGCCCGATGTCGAGCGAGCGGCGGATGTACCGCTGCGTCGCTGCCGGAAAGGCCGCAAATTCCTTGATTTCCGCAATCGACAGATCACCGGCTGCCGGTCCCGAACGCGTCGCCATGGTCGTGCTCCTGCACGGCGCCCGGGGAGCCATCCCCCCGGAGGCCTGCAACTCTGCAATCTGCCACTAAATTGGTTAGCGGCGGGTTAACCATCGCGTCGGCCTCTGTTCAGCGTCGTTGAGGGGCGTTGCGCGGCGGTGCGAGCGGGCCTAATCAGCGTGCCTTGAAACCATAAGACACATGCAGGTCCATCATGTCGCACACACCGCAGCCGGTCATTTCCACAACCGGCCTGTTCACCCCCGCCGAACGCATCGCCAACGAAGAACTTGTTGCGAGTTTTAACGCGTATGTTGCGTTGCACAATAGGGAAAATGCGGCAGCGATCGCGGCGGGCGAAATCGCCGAACTGACTGAGTCCAGTATCGAATTTATCGAAAAGGCGAGCGGGATCGGATCGCGCTTCGTCGTCGACAAGGCAGGCATCCTCGATCCCACGCATATGGCACCGCGCCTGCCCGATCGCAGCAATGACGAATTGTCGATCCTGGCCGAAATCGGCGTTGCGGCGGCGAAGGATGCGCTGGCGCGGGCCGGGCGCGATGCGGCTGACGTCGACGCGGTGCTGTGCGCGGCATCGAACATGCAGCGCGCCTATCCGGCGATGGCGGTCGAGATTCAGGACGCACTGGGCATCGACGGGTTCGGGTTCGACATGAACGTCGCCTGCTCGTCGGCGACCTTTGGCATCCAGACTGCCGCCGACTATATCCGCGCGGGACATGCGAAGAGCGTGCTGGTGGTGAACCCGGAAATCTGTTCAGGCCACCTCAACTGGCGCGACCGCGACAGCCATTTCATCTTTGGCGACGTCGCGACAGCGATCCTGGTCGAGGAAAAGGCGATTGCGCCCGCGGGGCATTGGGACATCCTTGGCACCAAGCTCAAGACGGTCTTTTCGAACAATATCCGCAACAATTTCGGCTTCCTCAACCGCGCCCATGGCGGCATCGATCAGGATGGGCCGAAGAGCGATAAATTGTTCGTCCAGGAAGGCCGCAAGGTGTTCAAGGAAGTCGTGCCGATGGTCGCGAACATGATCGTCGAGCAGATGGAGGTGCTGGGGCTGACAGGCAGCGACATGCGTCGGTTGTGGCTGCACCAGGCGAACACCAACATGAACCGCCTGATCGCGCAGCGCGTGTTGGGGCATGAAGCGAGCGGCGACGAAAGCCCGACGGTGCTCGACACCTATGGCAACACGTCGAGCGCCGGGTCGATCATCGCTTTTCACCTGAACCATGCGGATATGGTCGCGGGCGACACCGGGCTGATCTGTTCGTTCGGGGCGGGCTATTCGGCGGGAACAGTGTTCGTGCGGAAGACATAGCGTCGCCCCCACGCAGGCGGGGGCCGTTGTCGGCTTTACCCAGCGATGAAAGCTTCGACATCCATCTGCCCCCGCTGCGCGGGGGCAGCGGTCAGGGCACGAAGGTCGTGAACAGATAGATCGCGAACAGCATCAGGTGGATCACGCCCTGCAATACCGTGGTGCGCCCATTTGCCAGCGTCTGTGACGCGACGATCAGCGACAGGAACAACAGCACGGTCGATTTGGCATCGAGGCCAAGGCTGATCGGCATGTCCGTGATGATTGACAGCACCGCGACCGCGGGGATGGTGAGGCCGATCGTCGCGAGCGCTGACCCCAGTGCGAGGTTGAGGCTGGTCTGGAGCCGGTCGGCCTTCGCCGCGCGCACCGCCGCCAGCCCTTCGGGCGCGAGGATCAGCGCCGCGATCAACACACCGAGCACCGCGGGCGGCGCACCCCAATCGGCGAGCAGCACCCCCATCACCGGCGACAGATTTTTTGCGAGGAGCACGACCGCGACAAGGCTGGCCAGCAACAATGCGCCGGAAATGGAGGTTCGCTGAATCGTGGGCGGTTCGGCATGGGCATCGGGGACACCGTCGCCATCGGCATCGGCGTCGGGTTCAGGCAGGAAATAATCGCGGTGGCGCACCGTCTGGACCAGCGCGAAGGTCGCGTAGAGGATGAGCGACACGACCGCGACAAAGCCAAGCTGCACGGGCGTGTAGTAGGAGCCGGGGGCGCTCGACGTAAAATTGGGCAGCACCAGCGTGACGACGGTGAGCACCGTCAATGTCGCGAGCGCGGCGCCCATCCCGGTGCGCTGAAAGCGCTGTTCGTGGTGGCGGATCGCGCCGCTGAGCAGGCAGAGCCCCAGCAACAGGTTCACAATGACCATCACCGCGGCGAACACCGTGTCGCGCGCCAGCGTCTGCGCCTTTTCGGGTTCGGCCTGCATCAAGGTGAGGATCAGCCCGACCTCAATCACGGTGACCGCGAGCGCCAGGATCAGGGTGCCAAACGGTTCGCCGACGCGGTGCGCGATCACTTCGGCATGGTGGACCGCTGCGACGACCGCGCCCATCAGGATGACGGCGACGAGCCAAGCGTTGAGCGGCATCGCGAGACTGGCGAGCGCGGCGACGAAGCCGAGGATCGGGAAAATTTCATTGGCGCGGCGCGACAGGCGGAGTTGGGCGATCATCGGGCTGCTATTGCAGCCCCGCTTCCGCCTGACCAGCCCCGATGCGGGGAGATCCGTCAGTGGGCGCGGACGGGCACGCCGGCCGCGGCGAGCCGCGCATGGGCTTCGGCGATCGTCGCTTCGCCGAAATGGAAGATGCTGGCGGCCAGCACCGCGCTGGCGCCGCCTTCAAGCACGCCCGCGACCAGATGGTCGAGGTTGCCAACCCCGCCGCTGGCGATCACCGGTACGCTGACCGCATCGGCGATCGCGCGGGTGAGCGCGAGGTCGTAGCCGTCCTTGGTGCCATCCCGGTCCATGCTGGTGACGAGCAATTCGCCCGCGCCAAGCGTGGCAAGCCGAACGGCATGTTCGAGCGCGTCGATACCCGTCGGTGTTCGCCCGCCATGGGTGAAGATTTCCCACCGACCATCCGCAAGGCGCCGCGCGTCGATGCTGCCGACCGCGCACTGGCTGCCGAAGCGGTCGGCAATGTCGGCGACGAGTTCGGGTCGCGCGACCGCCGCGCTGTTCACCGCAACCTTGTCGGCGCCCGCGAGCAACAGCGCGCGCGCATCGTCGGCGCTGCGCACCCCGCCGCCGACAGTGAGCGGCATGAAGCAGACTTCGGCGGTGCGGCTGACCATGTCGAGCAACGTGCCGCGGCCCTGGTGGCTAGCGGAAATATCAAGGAAGCACAGCTCGTCGGCGCCCGCAGCGTCATAAGCCCGCGCCGCCTCGACCGGATCGCCGGCATCGCGCAGGTCGACGAAATTGACGCCCTTGACGACGCGGCCGTCGGCGACGTCGAGGCAGGGAATGACGCGGATGCGGACTGTCATCTGCTCCCCTCCCATTTATGGGAGGGGTTGGGGGAGGGCATATTGGTGAGGGGTGGCTTATTTAGCATGCCTTCCCCTACCCCCTCCCGCCAGCAGAAGGGGAATCTCCCGCCGCAATCGCCTCGCCCAGGTCCAGGCGCCCGTCGTAGAGCGCCCTTCCGGTAATCACGCCTTCGATGCCGTCACCCACATGTGGGCGCAGTGCGTGAATGTCATGAATGTCCGCAACCCCGCCGCTCGCAATCACGGGAATGGCCACTGCGCGCGCCAAGGCGACCGTCGCCTCGACATTGCAGCCCTTGAGCAACCCATCGCGGCCGACATCAGTGAACAGCAGCGCCGCGACCCCGGCATCCTCAAAGCGCCGCGCCAGATCCTCGACGCGGACGTCCGACACATCGGCCCAGCCCTCGGTCGCGACCATCCCGTCGCGGGCATCAACCCCGACGACGATCCGCCCAGGCAAGTCGCGCGCGGCCGATTTGACGAATTCGGGGTCTTTGAGCGCTGCGGTGCCGATGATCACGCGGTCGACGCCAAGCGCCAGCCAGCGATCGACCCCGGCGCGGTCGCGGATGCCGCCGCCGACCTGCACCTTCCCCGGGAAAGCCGCGATGATGCTTTCGACCGCGGCGCCGTTGACGCTGGCTCCCGCAAAGGCGCCATCGAGGTCGACGACATGCAGGTGCGTTGCGCCCGCCTTTGCGAACAACCGCGCCTGCGCCGCCGGATCATCGCCATAGATCGTCGCGCGCGCCATATCGCCCTCGGCCAGGCGCACCACCTGCCCGCCCTTGAGGTCGATCGCGGGGAAGATGGTCAGGGCCGCCACATCAAAAACCTTTCGAGCGTCGCGAGGCCGTATGCCTGGCTTTTTTCGGGGTGGAACTGGACGCCGATCATATTGTCGCGGCCGACGGCGGCAGTGAAGACGCCGCCGTGGCTGCTTGTCGCGAGCACGTCGGCGGTGTCGGCGAAATGATAGCCGTGGAGGAAATAGGCTTCACCCGCCGCGATCACCGGATGCGCGGCGGTAGGGACGACGTCGTTCCAGCCCATGTGCGGGATGCGCAGCGCAGGCGCGGGATCAAAGGCGCGGACGGTGCCGCCGATCCAGCCGAGCCCGGCGTGGCGACCATGCTCCTCACCCGCATCGGCGAGCAATTGCATGCCGACGCAAATGCCGAGGAAGGGGACGCCGTCGGTGCGGACGCGGCGTTCCATCGCTTCGACGAGGCCGGAGATTGCGGCTAGCCCGTTCATACAGGTAGCGAACGCCCCGACGCCGGGCAGCACGATACGGTCGGCCTTGGCGACAATATCGGGGTCAGCAGTGACCGCCACATCCGCAGCGCCCGCTGCGACGAGCGCGTTATGCACCGAGCGAAGATTGCCCGCGCCATAGTCGATCAGGGCAATGGCAGTCATCGGCTAGTCCTAGAGGACACCCTTCGTGCTGGGAATCGCATCGCCCTTGCGCGGGTCGATCTCGACCGCCTGACGCAGCGCGCGCGCTAGTGCCTTGTACATGCTTTCGGCGATGTGGTGGTTGTTGTCGCCGTAGAGCGTCTCGATGTGCAGTGTGATCCCGGCGGCCTGGGCAAAGCTGTGGAACCAGTGCGGGAACATCTCGGTGTCCATCTCACCCAATCGCGGCTGCGAGAAGCTGGATTTGTAAACGCAGTGCGGGCGCCCCGAAATGTCGAGCACGCAGCGCGTCAGCGTCTCGTCCATCGGCGCATGCGCTTCGCCATAGCGGGCGATGCCGCGCTTGTCGCCGAGCGCCTTCGCCACCGCTTCGCCGAGCGCGAGCGCCGAATCCTCGACCGTGTGGTGCTGGTCTATATGCAAATCGCCCTTCACCTGCATCGAAATGTCGATCAGCGAGTGGCGCGACAATTGTTCGACCATATGGTCGAGGAAACCGATGCCGGTGGACACCGCATAGTCGCCGGTGCCGTCGAGGTTGACGGCAATTGCGATGTCGGTTTCCTTGGTCGTGCGCTGGACGGTTGCGGTTCGCATGGACTGCCCCATAGCAGCCACTTTTCACCATGCAAGGCGACTCTCCCCCCTTGACCCATCCGCCCGCTCCGTTCATCCCCCTGCCCCATGAGTGACGAAGTCCGCGACAGCCTGATTCCCTATGACGAAATCGTGCAGGACGCGCTGCGTGCCGTGGTCGGCCGTGTGCTGCGCCAGATCGAAGGCTATGACAGCCTGCCCGGCGAGCATCATTTCTATATCACGTTCAAGACGCAGGCCGCGGGAGTTAACATTCCGGCGCATCTGATCGCCAAATTTCCCGACGAAATGACGATCGTGCTGCAGAACCGTTTCTGGGATCTGAAAGTCGCTGACGACCATTTCAGTGTCGGGCTGTCGTTCAACCAGACCCCGTCGATCCTGACGATTCCTTATGCGGCGATCACTGCCTTCGTCGATCCATCGGTTGATTTCGGTCTGCAATTCCAGGTCAGCGACGACGAGGCGACCGCACCCGAACCGCATGACGAGGCCGACAACGACCGCCCTGACGTGACAAACGAAGACGGGTCGAACGTCGTGACGGTGGATTTCGGCAAGCGGAAGTAACGCCGTGGCGTCGCCATGGCCCCCCAGCCGGTTCTGGCAATATTGGGCGCTCGCCGGGATGCTGGTGCTGACCGCCGCCTTTTGGTGGAGCGTCGAGGGCATGACGCTGTTCAAGGACGGTGCCGCACGCGGTCAGATCGCCTACGGCCTACTTCGCTTCAGCCTGTTGATTCTGACCCCTGCGCTGGTCCTTGTCTGGCTGCTCGCCGGGTGGCTGCGCCGCCGCGTGGGTGAGACGGGATATTGGAAGATGCTCGGCCTCGTCGCGATGATCTGGGCGGGCGCTGCGCTGGTTACCCGGACGCTGGCGGAATGACCGCGACGCGGATCGAATGCGACAGCATCGGCGACATCGAAGTCGCCGCCGACGCCTATTGGGGCGCGCAGACCGAGCGCAGCCGCCATAATTTCGCCTTTCCGGTGCACGAGCGCATGCCGCTGCCGATCGTCCACGCGCTGGCGCGGATCAAGGGTGCAGCGGCGCGGGTCAACCGCGCGCATGGGCTCGATGCCAATCTGGCCGACGCGATTGCCGCCGCCGCCGATGCCGTCGCGGCCGGACGATATGACGACCAGTTTCCGCTCGCCATCTGGCAGACGGGCAGCGGCACGCAGACGAATATGAACGCCAATGAGGTGATCGCGGGGATCGCCAACGAAGCGCTGGCGGGGACACGCGGCGGCAAGGCGCCGGTCCATCCCAACGACCATGTCAACATGGGCCAGTCGTCGAACGACAGTTTCCCGACCGCGATCCATGTCGCGGTGGCGGTCGAAACCATGGCACGGCTGCTGCCCGCGCTGATCGCGCTGACCGATGCGCTGGCGGCGAAAGCGGCGGCATGGAGCGACATCGTCAAGATCGGCCGCACCCATTTGCAGGACGCGACGCCGCTGACGCTGGGGCAGGAGTTTTCGGGCTATGTCGCGCAGCTGATCGCGTGCCGGGCGCGAGTCGAGGGGGCGCTGGCGCATAATATCAACAAGCTGGCACAGGGCGGTACCGCGGTCGGCACCGGGCTCAACGCGCCTGCGGGCTTCGACGCCGCAATCGCCGCGGAGCTCAGCCGCGCGACCGGAATCGCGTTCGAACCGGCGCGCAACAAGTTCGAAGCGCTGGGGTCGAACGACGGACTCGTGTTTTTCTCCGGCGCGCTGAATACGCTCGCCGTGGCGCTGACCAAGATCGCGAATGACATCCGCCTGCTCGGATCGGGGCCGCGCGCGGGACTCGGGGAGCTCGACCTGCCCGCGAACGAGCCAGGCAGCTCGATCATGCCCGGCAAGGTCAATCCGACCCAGTGCGAGATGCTGACGATGGTCGCGGGCCAGGTCATCGGCAATCATCAGGCGGTGACCGTCGGCGGCATGCAGGGGCATCTGGAGCTCAATGTCTTCAAGCCGCTGATCGGCGCCAATGTGCTGCGTTCGATCGAGCTGATGGCGATCGGGATGGCGGGTTTCACCGAACATTGCGTGGCGGGACTCGAGCCGAACCGCACCCGCATCGAAGAGTTGGTGAACCGCTCGCTGATGCTTGTCACCGCGCTCGCCCCTGAAATCGGTTATGACAAGGCGGCAAAGATCGCCAAGCACGCGCATGAAAGTGGCAGCACACTGAAGGAAGCGGCGCTGGGTCTTGGCTATGTCGATGCCGCGACCTTTGACCGGCTGGTCGATCCGCAGGCAATGCTGGGGCCGGAACCCGAAGCCCCCTTAGCGAATTGATAGGGGGAGAAGGAGATTTGGGTATGATAGGCAGGATCGTTGGCGGCGTTCTGGGCAGCGCAATCGGCAGGAAACAGGGCAATCACCCGGTTGCCGGCGCGGTGATCGGCGCGGGCGCGCTGTTTGCGGCGCGGCGGCTGTTTCCGCAGCGCTATGCCGCGATGGCGGCTTGGGCCGCCGCCGGTTATCTGACCAAGAAATGGGCCGAGCGCGCCGAGGCGCGTCAGGCCGCAGAAGCCGCGCATGCGATCGACCCGCAACTGGCGCAGGCAGGGGTCGTCGACAGCTATGCCGGGACCGCGGACCTTGCCCCCGACGGGCAGACGATGGGCGACGCATTGCCCCCCGCCATCCCGCTCGACGATCAGCGGCCGACCGCCATCCACTGACGAGGAACCGGTACCTTGCCATCGCCGCCGCCCGCTGTATTGCATAGGCAACACACGGACGGGGAGGTCGAGCGGCGCATCGGGCGGCGCTGGCAGGATATTGTGCGGGGCGAGTTGCTCGCACCGCTGGCGATGACCGGAACGCTGACCGAAGGGCTTGCCAATCACAGCGGGTAGCCGGTTGCGGCACCCTATCGAAGCGCCGAGCGCCTGTATCTGGTCAAGGACGACCGCACGATGCACTCCGCGGGCGGCATGTATGCGAGCGCGAACGACATGGCGCTCTGGCTGATGCTTCAGCTTGTGGACGAGGGCAAATTGGCGCAGGCGGCAGCGGCGGCGCGCGCGCGGGTGGCGACGCTCGACGCCAGTTTCGGGCCGTTCCGGCGGACCGGCTATTATGGGCTGGACTGGTACGCCGGGCCTTATGAGGATCAGACGCTCTATCACGCCTTCGGTTCTTTCATAGGCGCGCGCGCGCATGTTTCAGTGCTGCCCGCCGCCGGGCTGGGGGTTGCGGTGGCAACCAACGATGAAGGCGCGGGGTTTCGGATCGTCGATCTCGCGGCGCTTTATGCTTATGACTGGTATCTGCACGGCGCCGAGCACGCCGATGCCAAAGCGGCCGAACAGATGGACGCGTTTGCGGGACGATGGGCCAAACAGGTCGAAAAGGTCACGGCGCAGCGCGCCGAACGTGCGGCGCGGGTTTCGCAGCTCCGCCTGTCGCCAGCCGCTTATGCCGGACGCTGTTGCGATGCCGATTTCGGGACGATCGGGGTCACGCCGCAGGGCGCGAGGCTGGAACTGGCGATGGGGCTGCTGCACGCGAGCAGCGAGCGGGGCACGGTGCCCGACACGGTGCGCGCCGAGCTGGTTCCCGGTCAGGGCGAAGAATATCGCTTCGTGATCGAGAACGGCGCGGCGGTGGGGGTCGAGGCGTTCGACCGCCGGTTCATGCGGTGCGGTGATGGCGCTGAGCAGCCTATGACCCCGCCTGCCACTCCTTGATCGCCTCGACCGGCGACACGAGCATCAGCACGTTGAGGGTCAGATTGTCGCGGATCGTCCACAGGGTAAACAGTTCGAAGACGATCGCGATGGCGACCGTCACCCACCAGCGCATCCGGCTGGCGGCGAGGAAGCCCGCGATCATGAACAGCGCGTCGCTGACCGAATTGAGGATCGAATCGCCGCTGTAGCCGAACGCCATCGTCACTTCGCGATAACGGCCGATGATGATCGGCGAATTTTCGAGGATTTCCCACGCCGCCTCGATCCCGATCGCCAGCGCCAGTGCAACCCAGAGCGGCTGGCGCGGCAGCAGCCAGCGGCCGAGGCCGTAAAAGATGAAGCCGTGGATGATGTGGCTGAAACTGTACCAGTCCGAAATCTGCTGGCTGTTCTGATCCGACTGGACGGAGCCGTGCCACAGGCTGATCGTCCCGCACGGACAGATCGGCGGGCGGCCCATTGCGAACAGGATCGCGGTGAATACTGCCAATAATGCCGCGGCGACCAGCCAGCCTTTACGCGAAATTCCTGCCATGCCGTGTCCCCTTCGCGCTTGACCGCTGGCGCGCCTTTCGCGAATAGCGGCCATGGCTGAAAGCGTCCACCTCGACCGCCGCGGCGTGTTGTTCGTCCTCTCCTCGCCGTCGGGCGCGGGCAAGACCACCATTTCGAAAAAGATGCTGGGGGTCGATCCCGACATCGCATTGTCGATCTCGGCCACCACCCGGCCGCCGCGCCCCGGCGAGGTCGATGGCAAAGATTATCATTTCGTAGATGTCGAAACCTTCAAGCAGATGGCCGCCGACGGCGAGTTCCTCGAATGGGCGCATGTCTTTGGCCACCGCTATGGGACGCCGCGCGCGCGGGTCGATGAATTGCTCGACGCCGGCAAGGATGTATTGTTCGACATCGACTGGCAGGGCGCGCAGCAGCTGTATCAGGAGGCCGGTCCCGATGTGGTGCGCGTCTTCGTCCTGCCGCCGACGATGGAAGAGCTGGAACGCCGCCTGCGCGCGCGCAACACCGACAGCGACGAGGTGATTGCAGCTCGGATGGCGCGCGCCGCGAACGAGATCAGTCATTGGGATGGCTATGATTATGTGCTGATCAACGATGACGTCGATGCATGTTATGGTGCAGTGATGGCGATCCTGCGCGCCGAGCGGCTGAAGCGGCGGCGGCAGATCGGGTTGATCGGCTTCGCGCGCGATTTGATCCGGTCGGTGCCGGATACCGATACGACGATCGACGATTGATAGCGCTCCCCCTTGATGGGGGAGGCAGCGAGACTTGCCAGCTTGCTGGCTAAGTCGCAGCGGTGAGGGTGCGGTCCCGGCCTGAAACAGCGGCACGAGGATGCACGGTCACCCTCATGCAACTCCGCCCAGCTGCTTCGCAGCAAGGCTGCGTATCCTTCTCCCATCAAGGGAGAAGAACCTAAACTGGCGTCACCAGATTGGCGGTCAGTTCGGCGACCATTTCGGCGCGCAGCGGTTTTGCCTGATTGTTGGTGCGGCACACGACCACCGTGTCGCAGGTCGAGATGCAGCGGCCATTCTGGAACATCGCCTGGACGATCGTCCAGCTCGAGGTGCCGAGGCGGCCGATGCCGGTCGCGATCTCGACCGGATCGGGGAAATTGCCCTCGGCGAGATAATTGATCTCGACCGCGGCGACCATGGTGCGTTCGTTGGCGGGCCGCTCGCCGAGCGGGCGGACCTGGCGGTTGAGAAGCACGCGGCCGCTTTCGAACAACGCGGCAAAGGCCACATTGTTGAGGTGGCCGTTGATATCCATGTCCTGAAACCGCGTCTGGAATTCTGCGCAGACGGGGTAGCTGGCGGCCTTCAGCCGCCAGCTTT
>NZ_JAIBES010000017.1 GCF_019459305.1 Sphingopyxis sp.
CGCCCCCGCGAAGGCGGGGCCTCTAGCAGGCTATTCAGGAAGCGCAGAGTAAGCCGATAGCGGCCCCCGCCTTCGCGGGGGCGACGGATTTACTCAATCAGCGAACAGCAAAACCGGCGTCTCGACCAGCTTCTTTAGCGCCTGAACGTAGCTCGCTGCATCCCAGCCATCGACCACGCGGTGGTCGCAGCTGATCGACAGGTTCATCAGCTTGGCGCGGCGAATGTCGTCGCCGTCAAATACCGGGCGCTCGACAATTTTGTTCGGCCCGATGATCGCAACCTCTGGCCGGTTGATTACGGGCGTTGTCGCAATGCCGCCGAGCGGGCCGAGCGACGTAATGGTCAGCGTCGAACCCGACAGCTCATCGACCTTGGCCTTGCCGGTCCGCGCCGCTTCAGCCAACCGCCCGATTTCGCTCGCCAATTGCCAGACGTTCATATCCTGCGCGTCGCGGATCACGGGAACCATCAGTCCCGCGTCGGTCTGCGTCGCCATGCCCAGATGCACCGCGCCGTACCGCGTCACGACCCCGGCTTCATCGTCGTAGCGGGCGTTGATCATCGGGAACTGCGGAATCGTCCGGCAGATCGCAACAATCAGGAAAGGTAACATTGTCAACTTCGGCCGATGGCCGCGGTTGGCGTTCAGATCGGCGCGCATTTCCTCGAGCGCGGTGACGTCCATTTCGTCGACATAGGTAAAGTGCGGAATCGCCCGCTTCGATGCGGCCATATTCTCGGCGATCTTGCGGCGCATGCCGATGACCTTGATTGGTTCGTCGGCGCGGGCGCGGCTGGCGCCGGGGCTGTGATAGCCCTGCCCGCCGCTATAGCGCAGATAGGCGTCCAGATCGGCGTGACGGATGCGGTCGCCGTCGGAATGCACCTGGCCCAGATCAACGCCCAGATGCTTGGCGCGGGCGCGAACAGCAGGCGATGCAAGAACCTTGGCGTCATGCCCGGCAACGACGGTGGACGCTGCGGGCGCTGGCGGCGCTTCGATCGGCCTTGCTGCCGTCTCCGGCTCCGCTGTGCTCGATGTCAACTCTGTTACCTTCGGCTCGGACACTTGATCCGCCCCGGGGGTTTCCGCCTCAATCTGCGCTTCGGCCGCGGTGTCCACCGGCGGCGCTTCGACATCGCCCTCGGCGTCCGTCTCGATAACCGCGAGCGTCGATCCGATCGGGATCAGATCGCCGACCTCGCCCGCCAATTCGACGACAATTCCGGACACGGGCGATTCCATTTCGACCGTCGCCTTGTCGGTCATCATGTCGGCAAGCTGCGCGTCTTCTTCGACGCGCTCGCCGATCTTGACATGCCAGGCAACGATTTCGGCCTCGGCAATGCCTTCGCCGATGTCGGGCAGACGGAATGAATAGCGGGCCATGACGTCAGTCCTTCAAAATCTTGGTCAGCGCGGTCGCGATGCGGACCGGACCGGGGAAATAGGCCCATTCCAGGCTGTGCGGATAGGGCGTGTCGAAGCCCGTAACGCGCTCGACCGGCGCTTCGAGATGGTAAAAGCAGCGTTCCTGCACCAGCGCCGCCAGTTCGGCGCCAAAACCCGACGTCCGCGTCGCTTCGTGTATCACCAGACAGCGCCCGGTTTTCTTCACCGACGTCTCGATCGCGTCGATGTCGAGCGGCAACAGCGTGCGCAGGTCGATGATTTCGGCATCGATGCCCATTTCCTCAACGATCGTTTTGGTGACATGCACCATCGTGCCATAGGCCAGGATGGTCAGCGCCTCTCCTTCGCGCACCGTCGCCGCCTTGCCGAGCTCGATGCGGTAATAATCCTCGGGCACCGCGCTCGCGGCATGTTTCGACCAGGGCTCGACCGGGCGGTCGTAATAGCCGCTGAAGGGGCCGTTGTAGATGCGCTTGGGTTCGAGGAAGACGACCGGATCATTGTCTTCGATTGCTGCGATCAGCAAGCCTTTGGCATCATAAGGGTTTGAAGGAATGACGGTTTTTACGCCGCAGATATGCGTCATGATGCTTTCGGGCGACTGGCTGTGCGTCTGGCCGCCAAAAATGCCGCCGCCGAACGGCGTTCGCACCGTCATCGGGCAGACGAAATCGGCCGCCGAACGGTAGCGCAGCCGCGCCGCCTCGCTGACCAGCTGGTCGAGCCCCGGATAGATATAATCGGCGAACTGGATTTCGGGGACCGGGCGCAGCCCATAAGCGCCCATGCCGACGGCGACGCCGATGATCCCGCATTCGTTGATCGGGGTGTCGAACACCCGCGTTTTGCCGTGTTTTTTCTGCAAGCCCGCGGTGGCGCGGAACACGCCGCCGAAAAAGCCGACGTCTTCGCCCATCACCACGACATTGCTGTCGCGTTCGAGCATCACGTCCATCGCGCTGTTGATCGCCTCGATCATGTTCATGGTCTTGGTCGCGATTTGGGTGTCAGTGCTCATCACTCGGGCTTCCAGTCGGGACCAAACTTCGCTTCCTGTTCGGCGAGCATCTGGGTGCATTGTTCCTGCAGGTGCCAAGGCATGTCTTCGAACACATCCTGGAACATCGTTTCGAACGGCTGGTGCATGCCATGCCCCAAAATACCTAGCTTTTCCGATTGCTTCTGGGTCGTTTTTACCAAATCTTCGAGTTCAATCCGCTGTGCCTCATGCCGCTCGCCATCCCATTCGCCGAGCGTTTCGAGATGCTGGCGCAGCCGGTCAATTGGGTCCCCGAACGGCCAGATAGTGGGTTCCTCGGCGGGGCGATAGGCGGTCGGATCGTCCGATGTGCTGTGCCCTTCGCTGCGATAGGTGAAATGCTCGATCAGCGTCGGACCATTGTTGGTCCGCGCCCGGTCCGCCGCCCATTGCGTTGCGGCATAGACCGCGAGTGGATCATTGCCGTCGATACGCAACCCGGCGATGCCATACCCAACCGCGCGTGCCGCAAAGGTCGTGCGTTCGCCGCCAGCAAAGCCCGAAAAGCTGGAGATCGCCCACTGGTTGTTAACGACGTTGAAAATCACCGGCGCGTTATACACGGTCGCAAAGGTCAGCGCCGAGTGGAAATCGCCCTCCGCCGACGATCCTTCGCCGCACCAAACCGTCGCGATGCGGCTGTCGCCCTTTGAGGCCGACGCCATCGCCCAGCCCACCGCCTGCGGATATTGGGTGGCGAGGTTGCCCGAGACGCTGAAAAAGCCATGTTCGGGCG
Source organism: Sphingopyxis sp. (assembly GCF_019459305.1). Classification (GTDB taxonomy): domain Bacteria; phylum Pseudomonadota; class Alphaproteobacteria; order Sphingomonadales; family Sphingomonadaceae; genus Sphingopyxis. The sequence goes on from NZ_JAIBES010000017.1 coordinate 3,192, forward strand.
CTGAATACATGATCGGCAGCTGGCGGCCCATCAGATGATCGCCGCGGTTCGAGTAGATCTGGTTCATCATCTGGATCAGCGGATAATCGCGCGCGATCAGGATGCCTTGTTGGCGATAGCTGGGGAAACACATATCGCCGCGGTCGAGCGCCATCGTCGAGGCGACCGACGTCGCCTCCTCGCCGGTGCATTTCATGTAAAAGCTGGTCTTGCCCTGCCGCTGGGCGCGGAACATGCGATCGTCGAAAGCGCGGACGAGCATCATGTAGCGCAGCATCGTGCGCAGCCGCTCGCGGCTGAGCTTGGGATCCCACTGCCCTTTCGCCTGCCCGTCGAAATCGAGCACGCGAACCAGACCGTAGCAAAGGTCGCGCATCGCATCGGGCTTGGTCGCCTCAGATGGGCGCTGAGTCGCATCGACGGCAGGAACGACAATATCGCCAAAATCGGGCGTGTCGCCTGGGCGATAGCGCGGTTCGGGGATATGAAGCGACAGCGGCGGCAGATTACTCGCCGGGCTCCGATCCGTTTCGGGCATATCGTCTTCCCATTGCGGCGCGAATCAGCGCCTAGTTATATTTCAGCGTGGCGACATATTATTTCGGTCGCCATACGAATGCAACGCTAGCGATTAAACCGCCACCGGCGCTGCGATATGTGCCTGCGGTGTATAATCCTCGACCGCGAAGTCATCGAAATTATACGCGAAAATGCTGTCTGGTTTCCGTAAGATCCGAAGCTTGGGCGCGCCTTCGGGAATCCGGCCCATTTGCTGTTCCACCAGATCGGCATGATTCAGATACAGATGCACGTCACCACCCGTCCAGACCAGCTCATGCGCATGCAGCCCGCTTTGATGGGCGATCATCCGCGTCAGCAGCGCCGCTTCGAACACGTTAAAGGCAAAGCCCAGCCCAAGGTCGCACGAACGCTGAAACAACAGGCACGACAGCCCGCCATCGCTGCGCACATGGAACTGATAAGTCATATGGCACGGCGGCAGCGCCATGCGGTCGAGATCGGCGACGTTCCAAGCGGTGAAGATATGCCGCCGCGATCCCGGATTGGTCTTCAATCCCTCGATCAGCGCCGCAATCTGGTTGTGCCCCTGCTCCGCCCGCCGGAACAGCCCCTCGCCCGCCGCTTCATAGCGCGGCCAGTTGACCCATTGATGCCCATAGACTGGACCAAGCTCGCCCCACTGCGCGGCAAAAGCGTCATCGGCGATGATCCGCGCCTCGAAATCCGCTGCACTGATCGCCTCGCCCGTCGCCTTGCAATATTTATCAAGCGGCCAGTCGGTCCAAATCTTCACGCCCTGCGATACCAGTGAGCGGATATTGGTATCGCCGGTCAGGAACCAGAGCAGCTCGCGCAGCGCGGTCTTCCAATAGACGCGCTTCGTCGTCAGCAGCGGGATCGCATCGTCTTTGAGCGAGAATCGCATTGTTTCGCCGAACAGCGAGCGCGTCCCGACCCCGGTGCGGTCGATACGCTCGTCACCATCGACCCAGATGCGGCGCATCAGGTCGAGATATTGCAGTTCATAATGGATGGATTCAGGCAAGACTCGCTCCCGGCTTTGTCGTTCTTTGCTAGGCCGCGTGCGCCATGCCGACAAGGGCGCAGCGGTCATAGCGCGACAAAGCGTCCAAAGCGGCGCAGTCGCCGATCGGCGATCTCGACAACCGCGCGCATTAGAATCCACATGACCCTGCTCGCTCCCATCGACCAGACGCCCGGTCCGTCGGATCTGGCCGGATACATCGCTTGCGAAGCCGAAGATGACGTCGCGCGGCATCTGCTGCGTCCGCATTTCACCCCGACCGCGAGACGCTGTTCCTCGCCGGGTTCGAGGCCTTTAACCGGCTTGTCCGCCTCGAACGCGTCGGCGGTGACAGCAAAGGCCGCTGCATAATCCCGCCGCGATGCTGGCGCGCCCTGATCGGCGGCAGCGTTGCGACTGTCATGATGGCGCATAACCACCCGTCGAATATCGCGCAGCCGAGCGACGCCGACATCGCCACGACGCGCGAAACCGTGCGTTTCCTGAGGACAATAGGCATCGAACTGGTCGATCATCTGATTTTTATAGCAAGCGGTCATTTCAGCTTTCGAAGTGCCGAATTGCTGTAGCTGCGGCAATCCCGTTGAATGTGCCGATTGGCGCTTGAAGTTCACAGATTGCGCGTCTAGAGGACCGCCCTGCCTTCGCGGCGACCCCGGTCGGCGCGCAGATCGGTCGGGGAGTAGCTCAGCCTGGTAGAGCACTGTCTTCGGGAGGCAGGGGCCGGAGGTTCGAATCCTCTCTCCCCGACCAATTTCCTGCATATTGCAGATTCTGTACCGTCGCTTCTTGTAAGTCGACAAACAACATCCTAGATTTGTTCTACGCCGCCATGGTTTTCCCCCTTTCCATCGCGGTGAGTGCCCCGTCACCCTGACGTGGGCGCGTCCTCCCTGGACCCTGGCCACCTCGTACTTCGGTACGGGGTGGTTTTTTATTCGGCAGCCTGAACTATGATTTCAGGGGCTGGGCGCGCTCGGGCGGCCGCGCTGACGAGATCGGCAAACCACCGTGCCATGACGGCAATGCGATGAGAATCGGGCACACGATCGGCGGTCAGATAAAGGCGCCGATCAATCTCGATCTGCACAGCGTGAATCGCCTGCCCCGGATTGCCGTGGGTTCGGATGATATGGCCGCCGGCATAGGGCTGGTTGCGCGAGACCGGCTCGTTCAGGTGGTTCGCCGCAGCCAGCACGAGATCGACAAGCCACTCGCTCGATGTAACGCCGAAATGATCGCCGATGACGATACGCGCGCCATGACCCGGCTGCCCGATCGGGATTGACGGCATCGAATGGAGGTCGAGAAGGATCGCATAACCGAACCGGTCGCGCGCCGCTGCTAGGGCGTCGGACAAAGCCGCATGATAGGGCCGGTGAAAGGATTCGAGCCGCCATTGCAGCGCGGCCTGGTCGATCGGTCGCTTCCATAGCGGCCCGCAATCCGCCAGCCGCGTCGGGACCACGCCCAGTCCGGCGCGCTCCTTGCGCCCCGGCGCCGAAAATTGCGCGCGCAGCGGCATGGCGACCTCGCCCGGCGCCATCTGTCCCTCACCGCGATTGCAGTCGGCAACCGCACGCGCCCACAACCCCTGCACAACCGTTGCTCCGGCGCCCACGGCGTCGACTGCAATTAAATCGCACCAGCTATCCTCGAGTCGTTCGAGGTCGCCCTGTCCAACCCGGGCAGCGGCCAAAATCTCGGTCGGATAGAGCCTTCCCGCGTGCGGCACCGATACGACCACCGGACTGATCGCCGCAGGCCGGTTGACAGCGATGGCGGCGGGCGGGATGGTGCGGGATCGCATGGATCATGGGTGGCAAAAAAACCGCGGTGAATCCAGCACTGCCAAGTCAATTTGTTAAATCTCTGACGCTATTGCGGATTTCGCATTAAGCATGCCACCGACCGGAACGGCCGCGTCGAGGGATCAGGGGATTGATTTCAATATGATTCGCATTCTTCTGGCCGAAGACGATGACGTGATGCGCGAATATCTGGCGCGCGCGCTGACCAGCGCCGGTTACCATGTCACGGCGGTCGATCGTGGCACCGCCGCAGTTCCCTATATCGATTCGGGCATCTTCGACCTGCTGCTGTCCGACATCGTCATGCCCGAAATGGACGGGATCGAGCTTGCCCAGCACACCGCCAAGGTCGCACCGCAGACGCAGGTGATGTTCATCACCGGTTTCGCCGCCGTGTCGCTGCGCGCCGAGGAAAATGTACCGCAGGCTAAACTGCTGTCGAAGCCGTTCCACCTGAAAGATCTGGTGCGCGAGGTCGACAATCTGTTCGGGCGCGCCGACCGGTCGAGCCAACAATAACGACGTCATCGGGCGCGAAGGGCTTGCCAAGCGTGGCCGGGGATATTAGGGGGCCGTCACCCCAAGGGATGGGCGTGTAGCTCAGTGGTAGAGCACTGTGTTGACATCGCAGGGGTCGCAAGTTCAATCCTTGCCACGCCCACCATTAAAAACGCCGCCACCCCGCCGGGTTGGCGGCGTTTTTGCTTTCGGCTTTAGCTCAAGCCATCCCGCGCGCCAGATCGCCGCGCGACGCGTCACCGACCTGGCTGCCGCCGTCGCAGTCGAGGATCGTCCCGGTGATATAAGCTGCCGCGGGCGAGCATAGGAACACTGCCGATTCGGCAACCTCCTCAATCTTGCCCCAGCGCTTCATCGCGATGCGGTCGAAATGCGATTGGCGAGTTTCGGCATCGGGCGCGAGGCGCTTCATCCCTTCGGTATCGGCGATCGGCCCCGGCGAAATGCCGTTCACCCGCACCTCCGGCCCCCATTCGAGCGCCAGCACGCGAATCAACTGGTTGATCCCCGCCTTTGCCGCGCAAGCATGCACTTGCAGCGCCGAGGCGTTGACCGCCTGCCCCGCAGTGATCGCGATCAGCGACGCGCCGGGGCGATTGAGCAGAGCGTGGCAGCCGCGAAACACGTTGAAGGTGCCGTTGAGGTCAATATCGACCACAGTACGAAACGCATTGGCCGACATGCCGAGCGCTGGCGCGAGGAAATTGCCTGCCGCGCCGGAAATCACGATGTCCATCGGTCCAAGCTGATCCACGACCTGCTCCATTGCGCCGCGAATCGCGGCATAGTCGCGGACATCGGCTGATAGCCCGATCGCGCCGACGCCAATATCCGCGGCCGCGCGCGCTGCCTTTTCAGGGTCGCGCCCCGCCACCGCCACCTTGGCGCCCAGCTGCGCAAAGCGCTTTGCAATGCCCAGATTGATGCCGCTCGTGCCGCCGGCAACGAAAGCCGTCTTCCCGGCAAGCAGATTATCCCGAAATGTCGTCATCCTACTTATCTCCCTTGCATCCCCTATCGGCGCCGCCCGCATCCGCGGCCATTGTGCATGATGCGGGGTTGACGGATCGGAACCAGTCGCCTTTTGAAACTGGAACAGACAGCAAGGACGAACCGATGGCAAGTGCCGGCCCCACCTCGAACAGCTTCATCTCGCAGCGGCTGAAGCTGCACTATGTCGATTGGGGCAATCGCGGCGCGCCGCCGTTGCTGCTCGTCCACGGTGGCCGCGACCATTGCCGCAATTGGGACTGGGTCGCCGACAAGCTGCGCGATCGTTATCATATTATCGCCCCTGACCTGCGCGGTCATGGCGACAGCGCCTGGTCGCCCGATGGCAATTACGCGATGGACGGCTTCGTCTATGACTTGGCGCAGTTGATCCATCAGCTCGATCTGGGGCCGGTCAGCATCGTCGCCCATTCGATGGGGGGCAATATCGCGCTGCGCTATACCGGCCTCTACCCCGAAAATGTCCGCAAGCTGGTCGCTATCGAGGGACTCGGCGCGTCGCCCAAGATCATCGCCGAACGCGCGGCCAAGCCCTACGCCGAACGCTTCCGCAAATGGATCGACGACAAGCGCCAAGCCGCCGGGCGCACCCCACGCCGGTATGAAACGCTCGCTGACGCGCTGGCGCGCATGATGGGCGAGAACAGCTATCTGACTGAGGCCCAGGCGCGCCACCTGACCATCCATGGCATCAGCCGCAATGAGGATGGCAGCTGGAGCTGGAAGTTCGACAACTACCTCAACGTCTGGCCCGCCTTCGACATGCCGCAGGAGGACATTGCGGCGCTGTGGGGCGCGATCACCTGCCCTACCCTGCTGCTCTATGGCGCGAACAGCTGGGCATCGAACCCCGAACGCGACGGACGCCTCGCGGCGTTCAAGACCGCTAAGGTCATCGAGTTCGAAAACGCCGGCCACTGGCTGCACCACGACCAGTTCGACCGGTTCATGTTCACGCTAGACGATTTCCTCTAAGCCAGCCGCGGTAGGCGCGTGACGACGCGCATTATGGGGCGAGCGATGGCCTATACCGGGCAGATTTCCAGGCGGCAGCGGATCGTGTCGGGCAGCGGCGCTTTGCTCGCCGTCGTCGCGATTGGATTCGGCCTGGCTAACGGCCTCGATCTCGATGTCGTGCGTAAGGTGAGCGAAGCCATTTCTGCCGTCGCCATTCCCGCGCCGCCGCCGCCTGAGCCGGTCGTACCGCAAACCGTTCGCAGCGACGCAGCGAGCGGAAAGGCGTCTGCGGCGAACGAGCACGCCAAAGCTACCCCTGTTTTTGGCCCCAAAGCCAAACTGCCACCGATGGTGCCCCCGATCACCGCCGCCCGACAACCCGGCTTTGGCCATGACGCCTCGGCGGGCGCCACGCCCAACCCCGGTGCCGGATCGGGCGCTGGCGGGCGCGGCGACGGCACCGGGGCGGGCGGCTCGGGCAGCGGCACCAGCGGCGGTAGCAAAGCCGTATGGCAGAGCGGCACGATCCGCGACCGCGACTATCCCGCCGCCGTCAGTCGCGCCCGCGTCGGCGGCGAAGTCGAGGTTCGCTTCACGATCCAGCCGACGGGCCGCGTTACCGGCTGCCGCGTGAGCCGGTCGAGCGGCGACACGGCGCTTGATGCCACCACCTGCCGCCTGATCGAGGAGCGTTTTCGCTTCAAACCCGCGACCAATGCCGCCGGTGCAGCAATTGCCAGCTCTTACGGCTGGCGGCAAAGCTGGTGGCTGGAACCGCGCCGCTAGTTGCGCGGAGGCAGCATAGAGAAAGAAGTGGCGGAGACGGAGGGATTCGAACCCTCGGTGCCGCATTCACAGCACGACGGTTTAGCAAACCGTTGGTTTCAGCCACTCACCCACGTCTCCGCATGGTCTGTCGCGCTAACGACAGTTGGCCTAGGCGGGTCGCTATAGCCATGCACCTCGCGCCCCGCAACGCCTAAGATTGCGCAATATTTCGCGGCCGGGTGCCATTTCATCGCGTAATCGATTCGGTCTGGCGCAAAATCGACTCGGGTCATCGCCCGTTCATTGCCCGCCGCGCAAACCGGGTCATGATTAACGCCGGTTTCGGTGCGCACGCGCCGTTCGAATTTTGGGGGTCAGACATGCGAAAAACATTCACCAGCTTTGCCTTGGCGGCGGTAGCCGCTTTCGGCATGGCGTTATCGCCAGCTCCCGCTGCGGCGCAGATGCGCGAGATCGATCCCAATACGTCTATCGATTCCGATCTCGACAACCCAGCCCCGCCCCCGCCGGTGTCGAGCGATTCCACCGACGAAGTGATCGATTACGATAGCGACCTGGCCACCGGCGACCAGCAGACAAGCGCGGCGCCCGCCGATGGCACCGCAACCCCCAGCGACATGACGACGACCACCGTCATCACGAACGACACTGCCACCTACAAACAGGACGATCTGATCGGCGCAGCCGAAGGCGTGTTCGGCAAGGGGGCGCAAGGGCTGGCCGGGCTGATCGAAGACATCCTCAAGAAACAGGGCGAACCTAATGCCTATATCGTGGGCCGCGAAGCCGGCGGCGCGCTGGTGCTCGGCGTGCGCTATGGTTCGGGTACGCTACATCACAAGATCGAGGGCGAACTGCCTGCTTACTGGACTGGACCGTCGATCGGTTTCGACGCAGGCGCCAACGCGGGCAATACTTTCGTCTTGGTCTATAACCTCTTCGACAGCGAGGAGCTCTACAAGCGCTATCCGGCGGGCGAAGGCGCGGCCTATCTACTCGGCGGTTTCAACGCCAGCTACTTGCGCCGCGGCGACGTCGTCCTGATCCCGATCCGCGTCGGCGTCGGCGCGAGACTGGGCGCAAACGTCGGCTATATGAAATTCCGCAAGAAGCAGAATTGGGTGCCGTTCTGACTCAACGGCAAGTTTGACCGAAACAATGGCCCGCGCCTCGGCGCGGGCCTTTTTTTTGTTGCGGGGCGCAATAGCGTGGCTCTCCGCTAACGACCGGTGGTGGCTATCCAAGGTGAGCGAGGTCGCGCCTATTAGCGGACGGTTGTCGGCACCCAATCAGGCGGCAATCGGTGCCAAAGTTGTTCCGCAGAGCGCGCTGCCATCTCCTCTTTGACGCGACGTTCACGCCATATCGGCCCGCCTACGTGCCATTCGGCTTTCTCTGCTTCAGAATCAGCGGTTAGTCGCGCCGGAATATGTTCCTCAGTATCCCAAACCACCTTCAGTTCCATGTTTTGGATCGCTGGATCCTCCACTCTCGTATCGTGGTCCGACCTGTCGCCGAGCCAGACGGAGACAGCCAGCGTTCCCACTGGCCACTGGACTGAGGAGCGTGGAGCGACAAGTTCACTCACGACGGGAAACCGTCCTAGCTTCTTCCATCTCCCACTTTTCAGCGCGCGCGTGATCGATGGATAGCCCACGGTAACCACAGACATTACAGGGGCAGCGAGAGCGTCACTTGGCTCCGACAACTGGCGGGTCGCGCCGTCGGAGGAAACCGACGCTCTTGTCACGTGTGACTGACCATAGTAAACTCAGCCACCGCTACCCTGCGATAGCGTAGCGCATCCTGGCGGTCAGGTCAGCGCCCGTGGTCGGCTTTTCTTCGAACATTCCTTCCTTTTGCGGGCGCAAGAATGTTCGGTCAATATCCGCGATGACGCCTTGGCAACCCAAACACGGCCATTCCGCTCTTAACTCTAAAGCGGCCTAATCCGCGTCGACCGTAATCAGCGTCTCACACCGCAGTCCCGCAGCCGCCAAGCGCTGCGATCCGCTCAAATCGGGTAGGTCGATGACAAACAGCGCGGCCGCGACCTCCGCCCCGACGCTGCGCATTAGTTCCGCGGTCGCGAGGATTGTCCCGCCGGTCGCGAGCAAGTCATCGACCAGCACGACGCGGTGACCCGGCAGCACCGCGCCTTCGTGCAGTTCCAGCCGGTCGACGCCATATTCGAGTTGATAATCCACCCCGATCGTCACGCCAGGCAGCTTGCCCGCCTTGCGCACCGGGATAAGGCCCAGCCCCATCGCTGTCGCCATCGCCGCGCCAAACAGAAAGCCGCGCGCCTCGACCGCGACGATGAAATCGGGGCGATGGACCGCGGCCAGCGCGCTCAAACGGCGCACGCTTTCGGCGAAACCGGCGGCGTCGCCGATCAAAGTCGTGATATCGCGAAACTGGATGCCCGGCTTGGGAAAGTCCGGGATGGTGCGGACCAGCGACGCGAGGTCGAGGTCGGGCTGGGACGGCAGGGCGATCATGCAGTCACAATCGCCCTGCCCCAATAGCTCAATGCTTCTTGTCGGCCCAGATATTGCGGTACGACAGATAGGCAAGCACCGTGAAGATCAGCAGGAAGAAGAACACCGCCCAACCGACTTGCACACGCTTCACCAGCTTCGGCTCGGCGGTCCAGACGAGGAACGCGGTCACGTCCTTTGCCATCTGATCGACGCTCGCCTTGGTGCCGTCGGCATAGGTCACCTGACCGTCGTTCAGCGGCTTGGCCATCGCGAGGTTCAGGTTCGGGAAATAGGGGTTGTAGTGCAGCCCCGTCCCCGGCTTCAGCTCGGCCGGCAGGTTCGCCGGCGGGTTCTGATAGCCGGTCAGCAGCGAATAGATATAATCCTTGCCGCCTTCGCGCGCCTTGGTGATCAGCGACAGGTCGGGCGGGATCGCGTTATTGTTCGCCGCGCGCGCCGCAACGTCATTGGCATAGGGCGCCGGGAAATGATCCGACGACAGGCCGTCGCGCGTCGCGACTTCACCCGTATCGGGGTTGATCGACGGCACCTGGAAGCCCTTGGCAAAGGTCTTCACCTGGCCTTCGGTATAGCCCAAATCCTGAATGTTGCGGAACGCAACCAGGTTCAGGCTGTGGCAGGCCGAGCAGACCTCCTTGTAAACCTGCATCCCGCGCTGCAACTGCGCCTTGTCCCAGTGCGGCACCAGGCCGTCACTCGCCAGCTTCACATGGCGCGGGTGCTTAACGAAGGAATAGGCGACATTCGGCTCATTGCTGAGCGGCGTCGTGAAGATCGCGAGCACCAGCGCGGTAATGAAACCGAGGCCGACGAGAAATCCGAGCGGGCGAACCATGGCTGTATCAGCTCCTGTTAAAGTCTGGCGCTCAGGCCGCTGCCGGACCCGACGCGGCGTCGGGAGCATGTTTGGCAAGAACCGCTTCGGTGATCGAATTCGGCATCGGCAGCGGACGTTCGATCCGCGAGACGATGGGCAGAATGACCAGGAAGTGGGCGAAATAGTAGATCGAACCCAGCTGGCTGAGGATCACCCACGGCTGTTCGGCGGGCTGCATGCCGCACCAGCCGAGAAGCAGAACGTCGGCGACGAGCACCCAGAAGAACCAGCGGTACAGCGGGCGATAGGTCGACGACTTCACCGGCGAGCTGTCGAGCCAGGGCAGGAAGAACAGCAGCGCGATCGACGCGAACATCGCGATAACGCCCCACAGTTTCGCATCGATCCAAAGGAAGTTGAAGGTGAAGGCCTTCAAGATCGCGTAGAAGGGCAGGAAGTACCATTCGGGAACGATATGCGCCGGTGTCGACAGCGAGTTGGCCGGGATATAATTGTCGGCATGACCCAGCATGTTCGGGCTGAAGAAAGTCAGCGCGACGAACACCAGCAGGAAGATGCCGAGCCCAAAGCCGTCCTTCGCGGTGTAATAAGGGTGGAACGGGACGGTGTCCTGTTCGTCCTTCACCTCGATGCCGGTCGGATTGTTCGAGCCCGGAATGTGCAGCGCCCAGATGTGCAGGATGATGACACCCAGGATCACGAACGGCAGCAGATAGTGCAGCGAGAAGAAGCGGTTGAGCGTCGCGTTATCGGGGACGAAGCCGCCGAGCAGCCACTGGCGCACCGGTTCGCCGACGATCGGAATCGCCGAGAAGAAGCCCGTGATCACCTGCGCGCCCCAGAAGCTCATCTGGCCCCAAGGCAGCACATAACCCATGAACGCGGTCGCCATCATCAGCAGGAAGATCACCACGCCCAGCAGCCACACCATTTCGCGCGGCGCCTTGTACGAACCGTAATAAAGGCCGCGGAAAATGTGCAGGTAAACGACGATAAAGAACATGCTCGCGCCGTTCATATGCGCGTAGCGGATGAACCAGCCGGCGTTCACGTCGCGCATGATATGCTCGACCGAATTGAACGCAACCCCGACGTTGGCGGCATAATGCATCGCCAAAATGATGCCGGTGATGATCTGGATCATCAGCGCGGCGCCGGCGAGGACGCCGAAGTTCCAGAAATAGTTGAGGTTGCGCGGGACGGGATAGCCGGGACCGGTGGCATTATACACCAGACGCGGGATCGGCAGCTTCTCGTCCATCCACTTCATCAGCGGATGCTTCGGTTCATAGGGTTTGGCCCAGGGAAAGCTCATCTTATCTCGCTCCTCAGCCGATCGTCACGACAGTGTCGCCGGTAAATTCATAAGGCGGCACGACCAGATTGGTCGGCGCCGGACCTTTGCGGATGCGCGCCGCGGTGTCATAGTGCGACCCGTGGCACGGGCAGAAATAACCGCCGAAATCGCCCTTGTTCTCGCCTTCCGCAGCGCCGAGCGGCACGCAGCCCAGATGGGTGCAGACGCCCAAAGTAATCAGCCAGTTTTCCTTGCCTGGTTTGGTGCGCTCATCGATCGTCTGCGGGTCGCGCAGGTCGCTGAGCGGAACAGCCTTCGCCTCGGCGATTTCCTTCGCGACCAAGTTGCGAACAAACACCGGCTGCTTGCGCCAGCTGGTCTTGATCGCCTGCCCGGGCTGGATCGCCGAAATGTCGATTTCGGTCGTCGACAGCGCCAGCACGTCGGCCGACGGGTTCATCTGGTTGACCAGCGGCAGCACCACCGCCACCGCGCCAACCCCGGCAAAACTCACGGCCGCAATATTGATAAAGTCGCGGCGCCGCACGCCATCTTCGATGCCGGCATTGAGTTCGGATTCACTGGCCATTCGACTGCCCTTGCATGGGTGAACTGACAAAGTTCTCGGAAAGTCGGGTCGCCCTGTCGCGCACGCACGAAATGGCGCGCCCCGGCGGCCCCTCCGGGAATTGCGGGCCTGATAGCCGCACATCCGGGGCTTGCCAACAGGCAATTTCCCCTTCGTGCACCCTGTCGCTGCACAGCAGCAAAACCCCTCGATTCCCACCCCGCCCCTCGCTATGGCAATATGATGGAAATCGCCCTGTTTCAGCCGGATATCGCTGGCAATGTCGGCACTACGCTACGCACCGCCGCCTGTTTCGGGGTGGCCGCGCATATTATCGAGCCGTGCGGTTTTCCCTTCTCCGACGGCGCGCTCAAACGCGCCGGAATGGACTATGCGGTGCGTACCAATGTTCGCCGCCACGCCGACTGGAACAGCTTTCGCGTCTGGAGCGCCGAGGCTGGTCAGAGACTCGTGCTCCTCACCACCGCGGGTGCGACGCCCCTGCCCGACTTCGGCTTTGCGCCCGACGACGTCCTGCTGCTCGGCGCCGAATCCTCGGGGGTGCCGCATTATGTCCATGATGCCGTAGCGGCGCGGGTCGCGATTCCGATGCAACCAGGCTTTCGCTCCTTGAATGTCGCGGTCGCGGCTGGCATCGCGCTCGCCGAAGCGCTCAGGCAAACGAAAGGCTTTCCGGCATGATCTCGCTCGATCCGCAACAACAGACCGCGCGCAACTGGTTCGAATCGCTGCGCGACCGCATCTGCGCCGAATTCGAGAGCATCGAAGCCGAAGCAGGCAGCGATGCGCGCTTTGCCTATACGCCGTGGGACCGCGAGGCCGACGGGCTGGCGGTCGGCGAAGGCGGCGGCGGTGTGCGCGGGGTGATGACCGGCAAAGTGTTCGAAAAGGTCGGGGTCAATGTCTCGACGGTCGGCGGCCAGTTCGCCCCCGACTTCGCGGCATCAATCCACGGCGCCGGCGAAGATCCCAGCTTTTTTGCGACCGGGATCAGCTTGGTGGCGCATATGACGAACCCGCACGTCCCGGCCGTGCATATGAATACGCGCTTTCTGGTCACGACCAAGCGCTGGTTCGGCGGCGGCGCCGACCTCAACCCGCCGATCCCCTATCAGGAAGACACCGACGCCTTCCATGCTCGGCTACGCGCCGCCTGCACGCCCTTCGGGCCCGATGTCTATGAACGCTACGCCAAATGGGCCGAGGATTATTTCTACATCCCGCACCGCGGCGTCCACCGCGGCGTCGGCGGTATCTTTTACGATCATCTCGAATGCGGCGACGATGCCGAGTTCGACCGCAATTTCCAACTGACGCAGGCGGTCGGCGAAGCCTTCCTTGACGTCTTTCCCCAAATCGTTCGGCGCCGGATGGATCAAAGCTTCACCGATGCGGACCGTGAGGAACAGCTGATCTGGCGCGGCCGCTACGCCGAATTCAACCTCGTCTATGACCGCGGCACGCTGTTCGGCCTCAAGACCGGCGGCAATATCGACGCGATCCTGATGAGCCTGCCCCCGCTCGCAAAATGGAGCTGAGATAGAAAAAGGGCGCCCCGTTCCCGGAGCGCCCTGTTCGTCGATGTCAATTTAGGAAATCAGGCGAAGACGTCGCCCGATGCGCGCGGCGCAATCGCGCGATAGATCCCCATGGGCATCGAGAACGAGAACATCATAATCGGCAGATAGACCATGGCGGCCATCACGATCATCGTCAGGATAGCTCCGACCGCCGAACCGCCTAGGATCGCGCCCAGAATGCCACCAAAGATCAGGCTGGCGACAAAAACATAAGCGATCAGCGCAAGCGTGAAGAGCAGGTAGAAACCGACAATCTTCCACTGCGACGCCGCAGTCATCCGCCATGATTCGGCAAAGCCGGTCACCGGATTACGCGTCAGCCGATCGGCCATCACCGGTCCCGCGACCGAAAAGCGGCCCTGTACCCACAGCATGAAGGCCAGCAGCGCGATGTACAGGATGACGATCAAAAAGATCGCGCCGCCGCCGACCGCGCCCGATGCCAGCGCTTCGGGTGACATCGACCCCACGCCGCCGAGCGCAGCGCCAAAGATGATGCCGAGGATCAGCATGATCACAATGATCACGATGTAGGCCGCAATCATTACGACAAACGTCCCAAAGGCGAAAGCCGGTCCGGCCTGAAACGCCCACGCAAAATTCGGGGCCTCGCCGGGACGCATCCCGCCGCGCCAAATCAGCATGCAGACGCCGTAGAGAATGACCGAAGCGATCAAAGCGAACAGGAATATCTTGCCGAGCGCGCCGAATGCCGCCGACGGATCGCCCGCCGACATCGCCATCGCGGTAAAGGTGGACCCGAGGAACAGATAACCCAGTAGCCCGACGACGACCAACGCGCCGCCGACCCACAACAGCATCTGCATCCAATTTGCCTTCAGAAACGCAAAGGTCTCCGAAAACGCCGCCCCTATGCTCATCTTTGTCATCACTCTTCCCCCGTTGTTAAACCCCATCCCCCAAGAAGTCGTCCTGCAAGCCGGTGCTACTGGAACACGTCAGGCGGCGTCCGCGTGGCAAGCTGGCGATACGCCGCCGCCGATATGGCGACCGACACCAGGCTGCCGAGCGCGCCGAACCCGGCCTCGACGACCCCGCCCAGCATCCGCCCAATGCCATCGCCGGTCCCGGCGATCGCGCCGACGACCAGCCCGACGATCATCGCGGCGATGAAGATCACGATGGTGACCAGAAACAGAAAGAAGAAGATCGCCCAGCCATTGTTGCGCGTGAGTTCCCAGCTGGTTTTCAGCGCTTCGAACGGATTATACAGGCTGCGATCGGCGACGCTCGGCGCCGCCAGCGTCAACCGTCCGACCAGGTACAGGCCGGGAATGATCAGCAGGATCAACCCCAGACCGATCGCGAGACCCGACAGCAGTTGCACGGCGAACAAGGTCGGAAAAAACATCAGCCCGAATGTCAGTGCCTCACCGACGCTGATCCCGCTCCGCGCCAGCCACAGCCGCAGGATTGCCGCCGATCCGACAATAGTGGTCAGGGCCACGACGATCTGGCCGGGAATCATCTGGCGAAATGTCTGTTGAAGCGCCGCCATCGACTGTTCGACGCTCGCCCCCGCGGGCGGCTCGATCGGTACCGGGCCGAACCAGGCCACCGCGAGCGCCGGCAGGAAAAAGAACACGCCGGCGATCGTGCCGATCAAAGCAGTGTGCGATTTCAACAATTGGACACTGTCGTCCCACGCCGCGCCCATGTCGAATTTTACCATTGATACCCCGTCATTTTCTGATGTTCTGATTATTGGCGAAGGTGCCGCTGTTCGGCGCTTCTGTCCACCCCTGTCGGCGATCCGTCCGCAGAGCCTTGCGCCGCGCGTCGCGGCAAGGCAGGAAGCCCGCGCGATGCGCAGCCTGCCGCCCCCCGAATGGATCATCTCCTCTGGCCTGACCGACTATGCCGAAGCGCTGGCGGACATGGAGAAGCGCGCCGCCGCGACCCACGCTGGCGAAGGCAGCGAACGCATCTGGCTGCTCGAACACCCGCCGCTCTATACAGCCGGAACCAGCGCCGATCCCGCCGAACTGCTCGATCCGCGTTTTCCCGTTTATGACGCGGGCCGCGGCGGGCGTTATACCTATCATGGTCCGGGTCAGCGCGTCGGCTATGTCCAGCTCGACCTGACGCGGCGCGGGCGCGATGTGCGCGCTTATGTGTCGGCGCTCGAAGGTTGGGTGATCGACGCGCTCGCGCTGCTCGGAGTCGAAGCGCGCCGTGCCGACGGCCGCATCGGCATCTGGACCGACGACCAGAACGGACGCGAGGCCAAGATCGGCGCGATCGGGGTACGCGTGAAACGCTGGGTCACGATGCACGGCTTTTCGCTCAACGTCGCACCTGATCTGGCGCATTTTGGCGGCATCGTACCCTGCGGCATCGCCGAATTTCCGGTTACCAGCCTCGCCGCGCTGGGCAAGCCTGCGTCCTTCACTGATGTTGATGCCGCGCTGGCCGACACGTTGCCCGCCTTTCTCGACAAGCTTCGGCCGAGCGATTAGGACCAGCACATGACCCGTATCCTCCTCACCTCGCTCCCGCTCCTCGTCCTCGCCGCCTGCGGCAGCGGCGATCCGGCGGGGAAATCGACCACCAAACTCGATGCGGTCGAGGTGCAGCCGGGGTCGGTGAGCGATTCGATGATCATCCTCGACGACGCCAGCGCCGACGGCACCGCGATCGACAACAGCGTCCCCGATGACGGCACCAAAAAGGAAGCGGCTAAGTCGGACGCTGACGGTTCGGAAGACGAAACCGCCGACGCCGAAGAGGAAGAAAACCCCGACGCCGTCCCGGCTCCTGCCGCGAAAAAGGCGATCACCGCGGATAGCGCGACGAAGAAGGGCGACTGACGCCTAACGCAGCCCCAGGCTTTTGTGCGTCTGGAGCGACAGTCGCCAGCGTGGGTCAGCCATCACCAGATCGATGCAGCGCTGCACATTCGCAGCCGCGTTCGGATCGTCGAGCGGCTGAACCAGCCGATGCTTGAAGTCGAGCGCCGCGAGCTTTTCAACATCGCTGCTCGGCTGCGGCCACACCAGCTTCAGCTCGTCGCCGCTCACCTGCACCAGATCGCTACCCGCCTTGGGACTGACGCAGATCCAGTCGATGCTGCGCGGCACCGCCAACGTCCCGTTGGTTTCGATCGCGATCGTAAATCCTTGCTCGTGCAGCGCGTCGATCAATGCCGCATCGACCTGCAACATCGGCTCGCCGCCGGTCAGCACGACATAGCGATCGTCGTTGCCCGGCCCCCAGCATTCTGCAATCACCGCCGCCAGCGCATCAGCATCGGAATATTTGCCGCCCAGCGTGCCGTCGGTACCGACAAAATCGGTGTCGCAGAATTTGCAGATCGCCTTGGCGCGATCCTGCTCGCGCCCCGTCCACAGATTGCAGCCGGCAAAGCGGCAGAACACCGCGCGGCGCCCCGCCTGCGCGCCTTCTCCTTGCAGGGTCAGGAAAATCTCTTTGACCGCGTAGGTCACCGCTCAGGAACCGACCGCATAGCGCGTCGGGTCGGCCAGCCCCGCATCGGCGAAACCTTTGCTCCGCAGGCGGCAGCTGTCGCAATAGCCACAATGCAATCCATCGGGCGTCGGGTCGTAGCACGACCAGCTCATCCCCGCGTCCATGCCCAGCCGCGCCGCCTCGGCGGCGATGTCGGCCTTGGTCATGTGCTGGAGCGGGGCGTGGATACGGAAATCGACGCCTTGATCGCCATCGCGCGTCGCGAGCCGCGCCAGGTCTTCGAACCCGGCGATGAAATCGGGGCGGCAATCGGGGTAGCCCGAATAATCGAGTGCGTTGACGCCGATGACAACGTCCTGTGCGCGCCGCGCTTCGGCCAGCCCCAGCGTCAGCGACAGGAAGATCAGGTTGCGCGCCGGGACATAGGTCACCGGCACGTCGCTACCGACACCATCTTTCGGCACATCGATGTCGGCGGTCAGCGCCGAGCCGCCAAAGCGGCGCAGGTCGAGCGGCAGGACGATATGTTCGGCGGCGCCGACCTCCGCCGCGATCCGCGCTGCGGACTCCAGCTCGACGCGGTGGCGCTGATTATAGTCGACCGTCAGCGCGACGATGCGCGCCCCGGCTTCGCGCGCGAGCCCCGCGCACACCATCGAATCGAGCCCGCCCGACAACAGGACGATCAGGGTTTTTCCGGCAACATCGTGCATCGGCGCCCGATACGCCGCCGTCGATAGGGGCGCAAGGGGCGGCTTGCTGCGGCGCACCAAAAGAATTGGGCCGCGCGACGTTGGTCACACGGCCCAGTGCGGCATGAAAGCCGTTAGGGAGAAGGACACACATCAGCGTGCCACCCATCCCGATTAGCGCAAGATGGTTAACAACTGGTTAGCTTAGCAACGCGTGTCAGCACGGCCCAGCGCGGCGGCCCTCGATCGCCTGCGAGAAGGGCTTGCCATCGGCAATTCCCTGCGTGTCGATCTGGATCAGCCGGTTCGTCTCGCTACGAATGCTGGTGCGGCCATGCCCCGCGCCCGGACAGGTGTAATGCACGGTCACCGATTTGGGCGTGTCCTCGATGATATAGCGCGAACAATTCGCCCGCGGATGCTGGATCTGGATCATCCGCCGCGCGTCGCCGACGCACACCGTTTGCAATACCGTGTCGCTGCCGCGTTCGCGCAGCTGCCAGCTGCCCTTTTCCAGCCCGTCGAGCATCGCCAGCGACGGCGCCTGCGCGGGTACCACAGTGGCGCCAGCCAGCGCGAAAGCGGCAATCGACCATCGAAACAAGGAAGCAGAGATCGCCATTTTCACCTATCCATCGGGCGCCCATATTTGGGCTGATACGCGACCCCGTTTCGATAGAGATAACAATCGCGCGTGGCGATTTCAACCGCTGGGCGCCGAACTAGACCGTTTCGTCGTCAATTCGGTGCAGAAATCTCGCCCAGCGGGATGGGGAATATCCGCGAACAAAAGGCGCAGTCGACGACGATTTGCCCGCTGTCGTCGGCCATATCGACCCGCTCGGTTTCCGGAAATTGCGCCAGCACGCCGGCGAAATAGTCGGTGCTGCACCGGCACCCGCGCGACACCATCATCCCCGGCTCGACGCGTACCTCTTCCTCGTGGAACAAGCGCCACGCCAGCGTTTCCAGCGAATGCGCCGGGTCAGTGAGTTCCTCGGGCTTCAGCGTCGCCGCGATGGTGCGCGCATGGTCCCATTCGGGCGTGTCGTGGCGGACGTGCAGGCGGTCGCGCCCGACCTCGCCCTCGGGCAAATGCTGGAGCAGCAGCCCGCCCGCAACACAGCCCGCCTCGGCATCGTGCCGCGCGGCAAGCCGGATCAGGCTCGAAATCTGTTCGGACTGCTCGAAATAATGCTCGGCCGCCTCGCCGATCGACGCGCCTTCGAGCGGGACGATACCCTGATAGCGTTCCGCGGTCGTCGCCTGATCGAAGGTGATAGCGAGGAAGCCCTCGCCGAATAGAGCGAACAATGACGGGTCGGGACCGACCGCCGCCAACCGCTCGGCGTCGAATTTCAGATAGCCGCGCAACTCGCCAGCTCGATAATCGCACACGAGCAGCTCGATCGGCCCGCCGCCGGTCTGCGCCTGCAACGTCATCTGGCCGTTCTCGTCCTTGAGCGTCGACCCCAGCAACACGGTCAGCACCAGTGCCTCGCCGAGCAGCTTTTCGGCCACCGGCGGATAATTATGCGCCGCGATGATCGTGTTCAGCGTCGGCCCCAGCCGAACCAGCCGCCCGCGCACGTGACGCGCCGCGATGGTGAACAGCAGCGGCTGATCGAACCAGGTCTCGATAATCTCGTCGCTCACACCATCAAACTCACAGCTTGTCCATCGCCCATAGCAGGATCGATTTCTGCGCATGAACGCGGTTCTCGGCCTCATCCCACACCCGCGACTGCGGCCCGTCGATCACTGCATCGACGACCTCGTCGCCGCGGTGCGCGGGCAGGCAGTGGAGGAAGATCGCGTCGCTCTTAGCGCCCGTCATCAACCGTTCGTCGACCTGGAACGGCGCCATCGCCGCGACCTTGTTGTGCGCATGGTCCTGTCCCATCGACACCCAGGTGTCGGTGACGACCAGATCGGCGCCCGCGACCGCTTCGCGCGCGTCGGCCATGATGTCGATGCGAACGCCCTTGGCACGCGCCGCTGCGACGAACGACGCATCGGGTTCATAGCCCTGCGGACAACCGGCGCGGACGTTGAAACCGAACAGCCCCGCGGCCTCGATCAACGACGACAGCACATTGTTGCCGTCGCCAAGCCAGGCGAGCTCCAGTCCGGGCAGCGCCTTGCCTTGCTCGACGATCGTCAGCAGGTCGGCGACAATCTGGCACGGGTGCGACAGGTCGGTCAGACCGTTGATCACCGGGACGCTCGCAAATTCGGCCAGCTCTTCGATCTTGGCATGATCGTCGGTGCGGATCATGATCGCGTCGGCATAGCGCGACAGGACGCGCGCTGTGTCGGCGATCGTTTCGCCGCGACCAAGCTGCGTCGTCCCCGCGTCGAGGATCATCGGCACCCCGCCCAACTGGCGGATTGCAATGTCGAACGAAGCGCGGGTGCGAGTCGAATTCTTCTCGAACACCATCGCCAGCACATGATCGGCGAGCGGCGCATCGGCGTCGGGTTTCGCCTTTGGCCAACCCGTGCGCGCCGCCTTGCGGTCGATCGCATCGGCGATCATCGCGGCAACCGCATCGCCGCCCGCGTCGGACAGGTTCAGGAAATTGGGCATCAGGCCCTCCGTTCTGCAGGAACGGAAAACATCAGGACTCGGGCGGCGTGTAGCTCGCCGCGCCCGCTGACAATTTCTCGATGAACTCGTCGATATGGCTCTGCTCGATATTGAGCGGCGGCAGCACGCGGACGACATTATCACCTGCCGCGACGGTCAGCAGCCCGTGATGGTCGCGCAGATGCGCGACAAAGGCGCGACTGTCGGAGCGCAGCTTGACCCCTAGCATCAGCCCCATGCCGCGCACGCTTTCGAACAGCTGGTCATGGTTCGGGATCAGCTGCTCGAGCGCGCCGCGCAGCCGTTCGCCGGTCGCCTTGACCCCGTCGAGAAAGCCTTCCTCGAGCACGACGTCGAGCACCGCTTGCCCCGCGGCGCACGCCAGCGGGTTGCCGCCATAGGTCGACCCATGCGTACCGATGACCATGCCGCGCGCTGCTTTCTCGGTCGCGAGGCACGCGCCCATCGGGAAACCGCCGCCAATGCCCTTGGCGCTCGCCATGATGTCGGGGGTGACGCCAAATTCCTGATAGGCGTAGAGCGAACC
Organism: Sphingopyxis sp.; assembly: GCF_019459305.1. Taxonomy (GTDB): domain Bacteria; phylum Pseudomonadota; class Alphaproteobacteria; order Sphingomonadales; family Sphingomonadaceae; genus Sphingopyxis. The sequence goes on from NZ_JAIBES010000017.1 coordinate 23,933, forward strand.
GGTGCGCGCGACGCCGCACTGGACCTCGTCGAACACCAACATCAGGTCGCGATCATTACAGATATCGCGCAGCCCCTGCAGGAACGGCTGCGACGCCGGCCGGATACCACCCTCGCCCTGAATCGGTTCGATCAGGAAGCCGGCGGTATTGTCATCGACCAGGTCGAGCGCCGCGTTGAGATCATCGAACGGCGCGTAGGCGAAACCGGGCAGCAGCGGGTCGAAACCCTTGCGCAGCTTTTCCTGATTAGTCGCCGAAATCGTCGCCAGCGTGCGGCCGTGGAACGCATTGTTGAAGGTGATCAGATTATGCTTTTCGGGATTGCCCGCGCTCGAATGATAAGCGCGCGCGGTCTTGATCGCGCATTCGACCGCCTCTGCGCCCGAGTTGGTCAGAAACACCGTGTCGGCAAACGTATGCTCGACCAGCCGCGCGGCATAGGCCTCACCCTGCGGGCTGCCATACAGGTTCGACACATGCATCAGCGTCGCCGCCTGCTCCTGGATCGCCTTGGTAAGGTGCGGGTGACCATGACCCAGCAGGTTGACCGCGATGCCGCTGGCAAAATCCAGATAGCGCTCGCCGCGCTCGCCGATCAGATACGCGCCCTCCCCGCGCACCGGACGCACACCGCACCGGGGATAAACGGGCATCAGCGGCGTGATCGACATGGCAGGCACCTTTCAGGCAAAAGTAAAAAGGCGACCCCGATGGGCCGCCCTTGGTCGGGCCGCCCCTATACTGCCGCAGCGCAAGGTGCGTCAACACGGCGGCGTTCAGAGCGCCTTCGCCGCCGCCATCGTCAGCGCCAACGAGTGCTTGCGTGCGTCATGATCGTACATCGATGACGCGATGACCACCTCATCGACGCGGGTCCGCGCAACAAATGTCCGCAACCCCGCGGCAATATCGTCGGCAGTGCCAACCGCAGTACATTGCAGCACATGGTCGAGGATCGCGCGCGCGTTCGGCGGCAGGCTGTTCTTATAGCCCGCGAGCGGCGGCTTCATCTTGCCCGGGTTTCCGGTGCGCAGCGCGACAAACGCCTGCTGCTGCGAAGATGCCAGCAGCTCGGCTTCCTCTCGCGTGTCGGCAGCAAAGGCATTAAACGCCGCGGCGACGTAAGGCTGCGCGAGTTGCGCCGACGGTTTGAACTGGCGGCGGTAGATGTCGAGCGCTTCGTCGAGCGCGTCGGGCGCGAAGTGGCTGGCAAAGGCATAGGGTAGCCCCAGCATCGCCGCGAGCTGCGCGCCGAAGGTGCTCGATCCCAAGATCCATAGCGGGATATGCGTCCCTGCTCCTGGCACCGCGGTAATGCCAAGTTCCGCGTCGCCTGCCAGAAAAGCTTGCAGCTCGAGCACATCCTGCGGGAACTGGCGTTCGTCGCTGGCGAGCGTGCGGCGCAGCGCGCGCGCGACACGCTGATCCGACCCCGGGGCGCGTCCGAGGCCGAGATCGATACGGCCGGGGAACAAGGCTTCCAACGTCCCGAACTGCTCGGCGATCACCATCGGCGCATGGTTCGGCAACATGATGCCCGCCGACCCGATCCGGATTGTCGACGTCGCCTGCCCGATGTGCGCCAGCACCACCGCGGTTGCGGCGCTCGCGATCCCGGCCATGCCGTGATGTTCGGCAACCCAATAGCGCCCGTAGCCGAGCGCCTCGGCGTGCTTGGCCAGATCGGCGGCGTTGGCGAGCGACCCTGCGATCGTGCCGGTGACGGTGACTGGCACGAGGTCGAGGAAGGAAAGTTTCGTCATGAAACGGATATGCGGTGGCGGGGGCGCACGTTCAAGGCATCATCGTCGCCCCCGCGAAGGCGGGGGCCGCTGGAGGCCATTTCCTGAGGTGTCCGAGTAAACCGACTGCGCCCCCCGCCT
>NZ_JAIBES010000051.1 GCF_019459305.1 Sphingopyxis sp.
CAGCGCGACGGCAGCGGCCGGGTCGCGCTGGGCGGGGTAGGATACAAGCCGTGGCGGGCAAGGACGGCCGATGCCGAGCTGCCGCGCGGGGCCAAGGCCGCGACAGCGGCGCTGCTCGCGGGCGCGAAGACGACCCATGAAAATGCCTATAAGCTTCCTCTGGTCGAGCGCACGCTCGCCAGTGTGCTGGCACAAGCGAAGGGTTGAGCCATGAAGTTCGACACGCCCGCGACCGACAACCCGATCGACCAGCTGAAAATCATCGGCAAACCCACCGATCGAATAGATGGACCGCTGAAGACCAGTGGCACAGCGCCCTATGCCTACGAACGGCACGATGTCGTCCCGAACCAGGCCTATGGCTATGTCGTCGGTTCGGCGATCGCCAAAGGACAGATCGCATCGATCGACTTAAATGAGGCAGAGGCGGCGCCTGGCGTTCTCGCCGTCGTAACCGCCGCCAGCGCAGGAATGCTCGGCAAGGGTGATTTCAATACCGCAAAGCTGCTGGGCGGGCCCGAGATTCAGCATTATCATCAAGCGGTCGCGCTGGTCGTCGCCGAAAGCTTCGAACAGGCTCGTGCGGCCGCTGCGCTCGTCCGCGTCCAATATACGCGCAGCAAGGGCAATTTCGATCTCGCCCGGTCGCTCGATAGCGCGATCAAACCCCCTGCTTCCTTTGGCACCGAAGCCGACAGCCGGTTCGGCGATTTCGATGCGGCTTTCGCCAACGCGCCGGTCAAGCTCGATGCCCGTTACACCACCCCCGATCACAGCCATGCGATGATGGAACCGCATGCTTCGATCGCGAGCTGGGACGGCGACAAGCTGACGCTTTGGACATCCAACCAAATGATCGCCTGGTCGGTCGGCGACGTCGCAAAGACGCTGGGAATCCCCAAGGAAAAGGTCCGGCTCGTATCACCTTATATCGGGGGCGGTTTCGGCGGAAAATTGTTTGTCCGTGCGGAGGCGATCCTCGCAGCGCTCGGCGCGAAGGCAGCGGGGCGACCGGTCAAGGTCGCGTTGCAACGGCCGCTGATTATCAACAATACTACGCACCGCCCCGCGACAATCCAGCGCATCCGGCTCGGCGCCACCACCGACGGCAAGCTCACAGCGATCGGCCATGAGAGCTGGTCGGGCGATCTCAAGGGAGGCGGTCCCGAAACCGCGGTCGGACAGACGCGACTTCTCTATGCCGCACCACACCGCATGACCGCGATGCGGCTTGCTGTCCTAGACCTGCCTGAAGGCAACGCGATGCGCGCTCCCGGCGAGGCGCCGGGCTTGATGGCCTTGGAAGTCGCGATCGACGAGATGGCCGAAAAGCTTGGCATCGATCCGGTCGCTTTCCGCATCCTCAACGACACACAAGTCGACCCTGAAAAGCCCGAGCGGCCCTTTTCGCAGCGGCGCTTGAACGAATGCCTGACTATGGGCGCCGAAAAGTTCGGCTGGAAAGACCGCAATCCCAAACCGGGCCTGACGCGCGACGGCCGCTGGCTTGTCGGCACAGGCGTCGCCGCCGCGTTTCGGAACAACATCAACGAGAAATCGGCCGCGCGCGTGCGCCTCGACCGCAATGGCATGGTCATCGTCGAAACCGACATGACAGACATCGGCACCGGCAGCTACACGATCATCGCACAGACCGCCGCCGAGATGCTCGGCGTGCCGATGACGCAGGTCGAGGTTCGTCTCGGGGACTCGCTCTTCCCGGTTTCGGCAGGCTCAGGCGGCCAATGGGGCGCGAACAGCTCGACCGCGGGCGTTTATGCCGCATGTACGAAGCTGCGCAACGCGATAATCGAAAGGCTAAGGTTCGACCCCGCCGATGCGGTGTTCGATAAGGGCAAAGTCCGCTCGGGCGGTAAAAGCGTCCCGCTAGCAAAGGCGGCTACAAGCGGTGAGATCGTGGCCGAGGATCTGATGGAATATGGCGATCTCGGCGAGAAATTCCAGCAATCGACCTTCGGCGCGCATTTCGTCGAAACCGCGGTCGATGCGGCGACCGGCGAAATCCGGATCCGGCGCATGCTTGCAGTCTGCGCAGCGGGTCGCATCCTCAATCCCAAAGCTGCCAGAAGCCAGGTCATCGGCGCAATGACGATGGGGGCCGGCGCTGCGCTGATGGAAGAGCTGGCGGTCGACAAGAGGTTCGGCTTTTTCGTCAACCACGACCTTGCCAGCTACGAAGTGCCCGTCCACGCCGACATTCCGTCGCAAGAGGTCATCTTCCTCGACGAGGTCGATCCGACCACGTCGCCGATGAAAGCAAAAGGCGTTGGCGAGCTTGGGATTTGCGGCGTCGCAGCCGCGGTCGCGAACGCGGTCTATCATGCGACCGGGATTCGCGTGCGCAACTATCCCGTCACGCTCGATAAGCTGATCGACAAGCTACCGGACATCGCGTGACGATCGGCCGATCCTATCGGATATCGTCGGGCCGATCGATGTCGGCGAGCTCGTTCGGGTCGGCTGCGACGAGTGCAGCCCTACGGATCAGGGCTCGCGCGCCTTCGTCGCCCTCGCCCTTGCGCAAATCTGCGAAAACAGTCTTGTCGAACAGGGCGGGCGGCATGGCCACGCCTGCCCTGTCCGATGCAACGATCGGCGCAGTGACTGGATCAAAAGCTGCGACCAGCGCGGCAAAATGGGCTGGGCTGACGAACGGCATATCGCCCAACGCAACAAGCACGGCCCTCGCACCGACCGTGTCTGCTCGTTCGATGCCCAACGCCAGCGACGAAGACAACCCGCGAGAGGGTTCAGGATTGACGACGATGTCAAAACCGAGCGCTCCCAAATCCCGGTTAAGCGGGCTCGCCTCGCGGCAGACGGCGATCTTCCATCCTGTCCCAAGTTCGGCCAACCGTCTCGCAGCGTGGAGCGCCACCGGCGCACCGCCCAGAGGCGCAAGCAACTTGTCACTGCCGAAGCGTCCAGACTGCCCTGCTGCGAGCAAGAGCACGGCAACTTCGGCACGATCGGTCATTGAATCGACTCCGGCGGCCGCCCCATTGGCGCCCGGACACGATGGTTGTCGAAAATGACGGGCCTCGCAAGCTCGCCGGAGGATATCCTCAGATATCTGAGTGCCTGTTCGCACGACGGCCACGGAAGTGTCCTAGTTACGCTCGTTGGCATTTCCGGTGCATCGCCTCGCGCGCTTGGCGCCCAGATGGCGGTCGCGGCGGACGGAGATTATATCGGATCGCTGTCGGGCGGATGCATCGAAGCCGCTGTTGCGGAGGAGGCTCTGGCCGCGCTTGCCAGCAGAAGTCCTCGGCAGGTGCGCTTCGGCGCAGGGTCTCCCTATTTCGATATTCGTTTGCCGTGCGGCGGCGGCATCGACCTGCTCTTCACACCAAATCCAAATTCGGCAGCCATCGCGGAGGCCATTTCACGTCTCAACCGCCGCGAACCGGTATCGCTCGAAATCGCCGCGGATGGCGTCCGCGTCGGCGAGGCAAGCCGCCCGACAGGCTGGCGCGGCGACACGTTCGTGATGACCTATACCCCGCGGCTGCGGCTCGTCCTGTTTGGCCAAGGCGAGGAACTCACCGCCACGGCGCAACTTGCTCACGCCTTCGGCGCTCAAACCGAGGCTTATTCGCCATCAGCGCGGGATATTCGCACCCTGCGCGCCAAATCAATCGAGGCGACTCTTCTCGAATTTCGCGCGGCCCAGCCCCGGCTTGCTACCGACCCTTGGTCCGCGATTATATTTGTCTTTCACGATAGGGACTGGGAAGAGGCCCTGATCCCATGGGCTCTTGCTCTACCCAAATTCTATCTCGGGGCGCTCGGCAGTCGGTTTTCGCACAAAAAGCGCTGCGAGATGCTCGTCGCATCGGGTGTTCCGGACGTCGCAATCCAGGCGATACGCTCACCAATCGGGCTCGTGCCTTCGACGAGAGACCCCTCTACGCTAGCGGCCTCAATCCTCGCCGATATCGTTCAGGCATTCACGATCGATGCAGCGCTGCCTCTTGTCCGTTTCGAAGAAGGACCAGACCAGTTGTTAGGCCGCTTCTGACGACAGCTGGCTGGCAACTGCCCGACCGCTTTTGGACGCCGATATCAGTTAGCCGCCGTTCACAACTCAGGCTGATGTATATGGACAGCGTACCGGCTTCAATCCTTAGCAATTGACAATTCGCGGCGATCCGCTGAGGCACGCTCATGGCCAATCCTCCCATCCCGCAGCCCAACTTCCTAGCCGAATGGGACAGCCTCGCAGCCGAATGTCTCGCTAACGGACACCTTGGCGAGAGCGAGCTTCTCGAAGCGGCCCGGCGCCTGCTCCTTCCGGCTTTGCGCCGCGGCGACTGGCCTGTCGCCGGCGGTGCGTGCGGCGCGATCATCCGGACGCGCGACTGGAGCGGCTCGCCGCTTGGCCCTGTCGACCTTTGGTCGCTGGAGCTGCGCGCAACCGTCGCCAACATCGTCAATTCTCCCGTCGCCAAGGTCCTGATGTGGGGACCGGATCACGTCATGATCTATAATGACGCTTACATTGCCATCGCAGGCGACAAGCATCCCGCTGCGCTTGGCGGCACCGTTCCTGATATATGGCCAGAGATTTGGGACTGGAACCGCGAGATATTGGCAGCGGGGTTTCGGGGTGAACAGCTTGCCTATCGGGATCAACCGCTGGTCCTCGATCGCGGCGTGGGACTCGAGACGGTCACCTTCGATCTGTTCTATACCCCGGTTTATGAGGCTGACGGTGCGGTCGCCGGCGTCATGTGCACCTGTATGGACAACAGCAACCGCGTTGCGCTGGAACGCAGCCTCGCCGCCAGCAATTTTCGTTTTTGCACCGCCATGGAAGCCGTGCACGGCGTCTTGTGGACCAACAGCGCGGACGGGCGCATGCTTGGTGAGCAGCCAAGCTGGGCGGCACTCACAGGGCAAAGCTTCGCGGCGTATCAGGAGTTCGGCTGGGCGAACGCGGTTCATGACGATGACCGCCAGGCGTCGATTGACAGCTGGAACGCTGCGGTCGCCCGCAAATCCATGTATGTTCACGAACATCGGGTACGCCGTCACTGCGGGACCTGGCGCAACTTTGCGATCCGCGCGCTTCCCATCGTCGGCGACGACGGTGAAATTCGCGAATGGGTCGGTGTGCACACCGACATCACGCACCAGCGCGCGGCCGAAGCGGCACTGCGCGAACTGAACGCCAACCTCGAAACCCGCGTCATCGCTGAGATCGACGAGCGCCGTCAGGCCGAAGCCAAGCTCGCACGGGCGCAAAAAATGGAGTCGCTCGGCAAGCTCACCGGCGGTGTGGCGCACGACTTCAACAATCTGCTTCAGGTCATATCCGGCAACCTTCAGCTGCTCGCGCGCGATGTGGCCGGGAACGAGAAAGCCGAAGCGCGGCTGGCGAATGCCGAAGCGGGCGTCGCCCGCGGCGCCAAGCTCGCAAGCCAGTTGCTCGCCTTCGGCCGCCGACAGACACTCGAGCCCAAGGTGGTCAATGTTAGCCGCTTCGTGCGCGGCATGGACGACATGCTGCGGCATGCACTCGGCGAAGGCGTCGTAATCGAGACGATCGTCGGCGGCGGCCTCTGGAATACCTTCGTCGACCCGGCCCAGGTCGAAAACGCGCTGCTCAATCTTGCGATCAATGCGCGCGATGCGATGGACGGCCACGGGCAATTGACCGTCGAAGTGGGGAATGCCTTCCTCGACGCTGATTATGCCGTCGTGCATGATGAAGTCGAGGCGGGGCAATATGTCATGCTTGCGGTGTCGGACACTGGCTGCGGCATGACCCCGGAGATCGTAGAAAAAGTGTTCGAGCCCTTCTTCTCGACCAAGGTCGAGGGCAAGGGATCGGGCCTTGGCCTGTCCATGGTCTATGGGTTCGTCAAGCAATCGGGCGGCCACGTCAAAATCTATTCCGAGCCCGGCGAAGGCACGACGGTGCGGATCTATCTGCCGCGCTCGCTCGCGAGTGAGGATGCCGAGGTCCAAATTGCAGCCGGCCCGGTGGTCGGCGGCAGCGAGACGGTGCTCGTCGTCGAGGATGACGAGGATGTACGCGCCACTGTCGTCGAAATGTTATCCGATCTCGGCTACAAGGTGGTCAAGGCGCCCGACGCCGACGCCGCGCTCATCATCCTCGAGAGCGGGATGCCGATCGATATCCTGTTCACCGATGTCGTGATGCCGGGAACGCTAAAAAGTCCCGAGCTTGCGCGCAGGGCGCGCGAACGGCTGCCATATATCGCCGTTCTGTTCACCTCGGGCTATACCGAGAACAGCATCGTACATGGCGGGAAGCTCGACGTAGGCGTCGAGCTTCTGTCGAAGCCATACACCCGCGAGGCGCTCGCGCGCCGCTTGCGCCATGTCGTCGCCAACCGCCAGCAGGCTGGCGAAGCGCGCGCGACTGCCACGGGGCAGCGGGACGAAGCGCCGGCTAGCAGGGCGCTTCCCGCTGCGCTGACACGCGGCACAATATTGCTCGTCGAGGACGACAGTCTCATCCTGATGAACACCGCCGAAATGCTGAAACAGTCGGGCTTGCTCGTGATCGAGGCCGGAAGCGCCGAAGAGGCGATGATCGCCTTGCAGACGTCGCATATCGATGTCCTCGTCACCGACATCAACCTCCCCGGCTCGTCGGGGGTCACGCTCGCATCCGAAGCGCGCGCGCTGCATCCCGCAATCGGGCTGGTCTTCGCGACGGGGGATTCCGCAATGGCTCCGGCGCTTGCGGATGCGCGTCTGCTAGCGAAGCCTTATGGAATGAAGCTGCTACTCGACGCGGTGAGCGAAGCGGGCGCAAGAATCTCGTCAGCAGGAGAGAATAGCGCCGTTATGAAGGCGTGACGGCGCAACCGCCAGCGCGCCGTTTCAGACTATCGGATCCAATGACCGTGACTGCGACGCAGGCCATAGGCCGTGCTGGCGATCACGATCAACGCAGCGAACCCGGACGCGACGGCCACAGTCGGCGCGCCCTGCCCGCCTTCGGCGAATATCGCGGCGAGCGCCCAGAGAAAGACGAGCGCGTAAGGCGGGCAGCCCTTCGACTTGGCAAGCGCGGCTCCGGCGATCAGGCCGCCAATGGTCAGTACGGCTCCTGCAACGATCGGCGCCAGTGCCGCTTCCGCATCGACACCATGAAAGCGAAGGCTGGAGGATATATTGGCGATCGCCGCGGCGGTGAGCCAGGCAGCGAGTGAGGTCAGCGGCACTGCCGCACACCAGAACTGCCCTTTTGAGAGCTGGTGGGGCCAGCTCGAGAGGCGTCGCAGCGCCAGCAAGGCACCGGCAAGCCCGGTCAAGACTATGATGACCGACAGAAATGTGACATCGACCAGCTGGACATAGGTCGCCCAGCTCGCGTTGGCGAGAAAGGCAACAGCGGCCGGACGGCGGATCTGCGCAATGAGCGCGTCGTTCCGCTGCGCTGACAGCGCCTGATAGGCGGCAAAGATCAAAGCTCCGAGATAGAGCGCTCCCCATATCGAGAAGGCCCAGCCAGCCGGCGTCACCAACGTAGAGACGCGGTCTGAATTTTCACCGATCGGAGTGCCGATGCCGAGGCTCGACAGAAAGGAGACGGCGATCTGAAGGATCGCCGCAAATATCACGAGCGCGACATCAAATGAGGAACCGGCCGATTGTGAGGAGGCGTTCTGCATGCGGTAGCGAACTCGCCAAGCCTCATTGCGTTCCCGGCGACCGGGAAGTCCAATCCGCGTCGGGCGAAGGCCTACAAAAACGAGCGACAGGCCTATTTAGAGAGCAAACCGCCATCGGACCCGCCGCGTCGAGTTAGGCCGGACCGCGCAACAGCGCGGCCCGGTGGAAAGCATTCAATCCATGCTGTTTTGAAGCTCGGCGACGATACGCCGCGAGCCGGGTCTAGGTTCCCGGAGCCAGCTTCAAGCGTTGAGTTCTTCGCAGAACAAGATTGCCGAACGAGCCTGCGCAGGCAATGTGCCCCTCCCAAAGTGACAGGATGACGGCGCAAAGATCATTGCGCCGCATCTGCCTAAATAGCCCGATGGACCGCCACGATCGCGTCGAACACCGCCGGATAGAATGGACGATCGAAGGCAATTCCGGCTTCCTGGCCGACACACCATTTCACCGTGCCGGGCCAATGCTCCACGCCCTCGATCTTGATCGTTACGAGATCACCTGCGTTGAACATGCCGGCTTTCAGGACGAGCCCGCAGCCTCCTGCTGACAGATTGAAGATCCGGGCATCAATGGCACCCTGCGCGGCCCCGCGAAGCCGGACAGCGGCCTCGACTTCCACGCGTGGACTACCGCGCCGCGATGGTCCGTTGCGCTCGCTTGCCCGCCGGTCCGATGCTAGGTCGAGAACCGACAGCCCCCATCCCTGCGTCCAGCCGTGCGCCGATATCGGCGCGCCTATTTCATCTTGTTTCAAGGTTGGTCCCCACCTGCTCGATGGGAGGCCAATGACAGCATATTATTGAAAAGCCGTTATCCAGCATTTTCCAGTCGCATGCGCGGGCTCGCGCGCGCCGCCTGCCGTTATCCCGGCGATGGAATGTACGATCAATCAACCCTTACAAAACGCTGCTCCGCGTTCATCTTCGAGTTGCCTAAAGCAAAGGCCTCACGGGCCGTAAAGGAGGCCTTGCTATCTTGCTGGTTGGGTTTGCTGTATGGCCCCGAGCCTTCCAACGAACTGGGTTGCGATGCCGTCTGACAAAGCCACTTTGGTCGCACCTCCCGAACGGCTGACGATCGCGCCCGCCCTCGCAGGCGCTTTTCTGTATTTCGCGTTCGCGACCATCACGATCCTGCTTACCAGTGATGGTCGAAGCCATGCGACAGTCTGGCTTGCCGATGCCGCAGTACTGGCCGTGCTGCTCAGCAGACCCAAGTCGGAATGGCCACTGTCCCTCCTATTCGGATGGGCGGCCAATCTTGCGGCGAACGCGCTCACCCGCGACTGGGCTCCGGGCATTCTCCTCTACGGCGGCATCAATATGGGGCAGGTTCTGCTGGCGGGCTGGATAATGCGCCGGAGATCCGAGAATATCGATATTCTTGCCGACACGCCGACCGCCTTGAGCTTTCTATATTGGGCCGGCATCATTGCCCCTGCGGCGGGTGCAATCATCGGCTCCGCAGTCTCGGTCGTGAACTATGGCGAGAGCTTTCTCCCCTCGTTTGCGCGCTGGTATGCTGGCAATGCTCTGGGCTTCGTTATCTTGACGCCATTTCTTAAGTCATGGTTCGACGGGAGCTACGTCAAAGCGATCAAAGCCCGGCTGCCTCGGCAGCGACTGGAAGACGGCGCGCTCCTTCTCTTCCACGGCGCAGTGAGCGCCGTGACATTCAGCCAGAGCGGCCTGCCGCTCCTGTTCGCTCCGCTTTGCAGTCTTCTTATCCTTGCCATCAGGTCCGGACGTCTTGCGACCCAGGCCGGCGTCGTATTGGTGGGGATATTTGGCGCGCTTTCCGCCGTCTATCATGTTGGGCCCATTGCGCTTATTCACCGTGAGCCGGTTTTCGAGGCGATCTTCTTTCAATCCTATCTCGCCGCGATGCTCGCGACGGCTCTGCCCGTGGCGGCCCTCGTCGCTTCGCGCTCGGAAGCTTTGGCGGATGCCGCACGCCGCGAAGAATTGCTTGCGATGATCTTGGAAAATTCCCCCGACGCAATCCTGAGCTTCGACGCACGTGGTCGCTGTCAATGGGTGGATGGCGCGACCGATAGCCTGTTCGGACTGAGCACAGATATGTGCCGCGACGCACCGATCGACGAACTATCGGTGCTGGTGAGCCCCATGCTTGCCAATCTTTCGGATGCGGCGCTCGCAACACCATCGGCAGCCCATCTGGCAGATTTTCATCCCGCCCGTTTGCCGACACGCACGCTGGAAGCGGCCGTTAAGGCCGTACTTTCCAATGACCAGGTCGTAGGAACGGTTGCGATGATCAGGGATGTCACCCGCCAGCGAGCCCGCGAGGGGGAAATTGCGCGCCTCGCTGTGACCGATCCCCTGACAAGGGTTGCCAATCGAGCAGGATTTGATGAGGCGCTCGCGAGGCGCCGGATGACAGGCGCACCCGCCTGCATTGCGATAATCGACGTCGATGATTTTAAATCCATCAATGATCGTTGGGGCCATCAGGTCGGTGACCGCGTACTTAAAGACGTCGCCGCGGTAGCCCTCTGCGTTGCCGGAGACGGCCATTTCATTGCGCGTTTGGGTGGGGACGAATTCGTGCTTCTTCTGGAATGCGACATTGCTGCCGGATGGCAAATCATTGAATGTGTCCGCGAGGAGGTGTCCACCTTATCGGCGGTTCCGGGAGCGAAAGTGACGATCAGTGGCGGCGTCGCGGAATTGGGCGACGATCCTGTCGCCGCCGTGGGGGTGGCGGATAGTCGCCTCTATCTGGCGAAAAAGACGGGTCGCAATCGAACCGTGGCGAAGGCGCATTAATGGCCGATAGTTGACTGCCAGGTTTCAGAGATCGAAAGGGGGACCTACCGTTCCGCACCATTAAGGTGAGCCGACCGTTCCAACCCAGAGTCGGTCGTTCAAGTTCGCCATATTGAACGTCTGGCTTCGCCCGAAGCCGACATGCTGCTATCGGGGCTGCTTTCGGGATCGCGTATCAATCGTCCTCATGACCGGTGATGGGTGGGAGGCTGCCACTTTTGCGGTGCATTCCATTTCAAAGGTCGGGGCGAAATCCTTCGGCGAAAACGGTCCCACCACCTGTGCGAATTGCCAAGATCCTCGGAGCCTGAGCTACATTCGCCCAGAAAAGACGATTGGTTGGCGTCCACGGTGCCAGCTTTGCACCAATCATTTGCCAACACGCCAAGTAGGTCTCACATGAGCGGTGAGGGGAATTGGGGGGTATTTGAATGCTGTTTAAAAGAATGAATCCTGTGACCGGCGAGGTTGCATCCTCTGCGCCGGCTATGACGGCGGCAGATATGCCCGCCATCGCGGCGCGCGCTGCCGCTGCATTTCCGGCTTGGGCCGCGACCGGGCCGGGCACCCGCCGAGCGTTGCTGATGAAGGCAGCAGGCGCATTGGAGGCGCGTGCACAAGCTTTTGCGGAAGCGATGATCGCTGAGAACGGCGCGACCTTTGGCTGGGCGATGTTCAATGTCGAACTCGCCGCTGGCGTCGTGCGCGAGGCGGCGGCGATCACCACCCAGATCACCGGGGAGGTCATCCCGTCCGACAAGCCCGGCTGCATCGCCATGGCGTTGAAGGAACCGGTCGGCGTAATCCTTGGGATCGCGCCTTGGAACGGACCGATCGTGCTGGGGGTGCGCGCCATCGCAGTCCCGCTCGCCTGCGGCAACACCGTGATTCTCAAGGCGAGTGAAACCTGCCCACGCACCCACGAACTGATTTATGAGGCATTCCTTGAGGCGGGATTCCCCGAGGGTGTCGTCAACCTCGTCACCAACGCCCCAGCCGATGCGGGCGAGGTGGTCGGCGCGCTGATCGACGCGCCGCAAGTCAAGCGCATCAACTTCACCGGCAGCACCGAAAAGGGCCGGATCGTCGCCCGCCGTGCCGCAGAACATCTGAAGCCGGTAGTGCTCGAATTGGGCGGCAAGGCCCCGCTGATCGTGCTGGAAGATGCTGATCTCGACGAAGCAGTCGCAGCGGCGGCTTTCGGTGCCTTCATGAACCAGGGGCAAATCTGCATGTCGACCGAGCGGATCATCGTCGTCGACGCCATCGCCGATGCCTTTGTCGCCAAGTTCGCAGCCAAGGCCATGAGCATTGCCGCAGGCGACCCGCGCGAGGGCGCAGCCCCGCTCGGCGCGGTGGTGGCAGAACGCACAGTCCACGCGGTCAACGACCTGATCGATGATGCCACGACCAAGGGCGCAAAGATCATCGCCGGGGGTAAGGCCAATAGCGTGATCATGCCCGCGACCGTTGTCGACGGTGTGACTGCCGAGATGGGACTCTACACCGATGAAAGCTTCGGGCCGGTGGTGGCGATCATCCGCGCGCGCGATGCCGATCATGCGGTGGATCTCGCCAACGACAGCCAGTATGGCCTCGCCTCCTCAGTCTTCACCAGCGACATCGTCAAAGGCCTAGGCGTGGCGCGGCGGATCAATTCGGGGATCTGCCATATCAACGGCCCGACTGTGCATGATGAGCCGCAGATGCCGTTCGGCGGTGTAGGCGCGTCCGGACATGGTAGGTTCGGCGGGAAGCAAGGCATAGACAGCTTCACAGAAACGCGCTGGATCACCATCGAAACCCAACCCGGTCGGTTCCCGATCTGAAGCACGGCCACTGTTGCGAACCAACCAGCCGCGATCGCTGCTACGGGGTCTTTTGCTGAATTTCCGCTTTCGGCAAAAATCTCGCTGAAGCTGTCTGTCCGTTATAGGGTGCACGCCATGAAGCCGCGGACGACTGGAAGTGGGTGGGAAGCTGCCAAATCCTCAGTTTAAAGGGCCGCGTGCCGACGCTCGCTGCGGTAATAGTTGAAGGAAAGCCAAAGCGAAGCCGCACCGAGCAGGTGCCACACGGCGTGGCCCTGGAGGAGACTGTGAGGCGCGCAAACCACACCATCCTGATCCAGGACCCAGATGCCGAACGCAGTGGCTGTCGCAGCTAGACCCCAGAGATAGAATGCAATCTTTGCGCCTGGTCGCCACCTGCGCGCAAAGACCAGTTCCATGACGATCGCCAGGATCAGCAGAATGGCAAACAGCCATCTGCGAACTTCAGGGGCAACGATGAGGATGGCGATAAGCGACAAGCAAAGCAAAGCATAAATTACGACTGCCGCGCTATCGGGGATCCGGCGCCACCGCGCTATCGCCGAGACCAGGAGAAACGAACCCACAAGATACATGCCCAGCACATCGAAGAACTGGCCCCACAAGGTCAGGGTGGCGTGCAGCAAGCCAGATCCCACGCCGACCACGATCGCAGTACCGCCCAGTGCGCGCCCAGAAATCCCGGACAACGCCGAATCCGGATCGCGATCATAGGGCAGTGCAAGCATCAGGCTGCCAATCAGGACGTAGCCGAAAGATGACCAAGTGTTCGCCGGCTGCAGCAGCAGCATGCCGGTTCGCGGCGCCTCGCAAAAACAGCGAGTGGCAGTGCAGCTTGCCGGGACATATGCAGCCCAGTCAGGGCCGAGAGCAGCGAGCAAAGCCAGAAACCCAAGAACAAACAGTCCAGTCAGCATCAGCGCGACGAATACCGAGCGTCGTGTTATAGTCTGCAACATACGTTCCCCCTGCTGTATAGGCTAGCAGGGTCGCGACCTCCGACCAAGAGTTGCGATGGGACAAGCACGAGTAGTCGCGCATCACGAGGATTGTCTGTAACTTTACACGGTCTGTCTGCTCAAATCGGACTGACCGCTAATGGCCCGGTTGCTGTGGCTTTGCCGAGCTGGTGAGATGAACGCTGGTTGTCCGCTCTTGGCGAAACCTGCCGCAAGACACATCGCAGGGGAATGACCGCAAAGTCCCAATATCGGCCGTCAGGCCATCGCTGGGACCGGCTGAATGAACGGCAGTTTTCGGGATTGCGCCGAGCCCCGCCCAACGGCTGAGATCGGGCGAGTTGCTGCCATTTCATCCTGCTCGAGTTTCCCTTAGCGACGAGACAGCCCACTAGCTGGGAATGCGGGTGTAGATACTCGCGGTCGCAATTACCGCCAGCGAAACCAGGATCGACCCAAGCCACGTGGGACTTTCGGAATCGCTTGCGCTCGGGTTCGGCCATAGGCGGGGCATCAGATCAGCGTTGCGCCGTCTGCCGGTTTCGCCTTCCGCGCGAACCAAGGTTCGTCTTGCGCTCGACGACCAATTTGTCGGCAGGATATTGGGTCACCAGCTTCATCGCTTCTTCGGCGTCGGCGCGTAGCTAGGCGTCATGTGCGTCTGGGGCCAGGATGACCGGCATCCGGTCGTGGATATCCCAAAGCTCCGTGGTCGCATCGACCATGACGCCGGCATAGGCGTCGCCCCATTCGTCGGTCGGGCGCCACAGGCCCGCCCAGGCCGCAAGCGGCTGGTCGGCGACGCGGATCCAGGTGCGGGTCATCTTGCCGGGCTCGCCCTCGGCCTCGGCGAATGACGTGAACGGGATCAGGCAGCGCTGGGCGGGGTCGGTGAACCACTGGCGCCAGATCGTCCACAACTTGTCGTCGCGGGCATTGTTGGTTGCGGTTGGCTTGTTAGGTTTGCCGGTGCGCTTGTTGGTCGCGTGACGGGGGAAGCCCCAGGTCATCTGCTGGAGGATACGTTGGCCCTGATCTTCGCGCACGACGATGCCGGGATATTGTGGATAGACGTCGGCGGGCGCGTTGAAGCCATAGGTCGCCGGCTTCCCGAACAGGTTCGCCATCTCCTGGACCGTGCTCTTGTTGGTGTAGAGATTGCACACGCCGCGATCATGCCCTGCCCGCGCGGCCTGTCAATCGGCAACCGGTCAGGCGGGCGCGCGTTCGCGATGCGAAGGAGACACGACATGACTGCCGAATATGATGCTGCCAAGACAGCGCCCGTTGAGCGGGTTGCCCGCGTGCTCGCCGGGCATGCGCTGAGCCGCAACGCCGAAGGCGACATGGGGTCGGCGGGAACTGCAGTCGACGACCTGTGGCCCGACTATGCTCCGGCGGCGCTTGCCGTGCTGCGCACCCTGCGCGAACCGAGCGGCCGCATGCTTGCGGTGGGCGACGCCGACACCTGGGACCGGATGATTACCGCGGCGATCGAGGACGAAAGCCTCTCGGACTGAGTGTTTAACGCCGCCGCCGGAGCTGGCGCTTCCATTCGATGATATCGGGCATCGGCAGCTGGCGGGTGTGATCGATGGTCACCAGCTCCAGCGTCGCAAGCGTCAGCTGCCGTTTGGCATAATAGCATTGCAGGCAGCGCATGCGTTTGCGCACTGCGGGCAAGCGGTCATTCCAGCCTTTGCGCTCGAACAGATACCACAGCGCATGCGGATCGAAGATGCCGACGTTCCCGCACGTACACGACACCTTCACCGTGTGATGCCGGCATGCGACATCGAACAGGCTGCTGATGGGGTTAACGAGGGTCCGACTCATGACTCGACAGATGAGAACGAAAGCGGAACAATGGGCAAGAGGGATTCGAGTCGGAGTTTGAAAGATGGAAACGATCGACCGCAGATATCGCGGGCTTGAGATATGGGACGTCGATGACGTTGCGCCCGCGATCAGGGACGAAGCGACCGCTGCCGCGTTGGCCATGCTCGATCTGGAAGGCGTGTCCCCCCTGGAAGCCCGCGTTGCGCAGTTCACGCTGGAAGGCATGGATGACAAGGGCGTGCTCGACAGTGCCGACCCCTCTGACTTTGGCCTCAACATGGCGCATTTAAATGCCTGCCGCGAAGCAGAAGCCGCCGCCCGCCGCGTGATCGAACGGCTCGCCCCCAACCGCGCTGAACCCTATCTCATGCTCGGCGTGGTGGAATGGGCGCTGGACGAATGGCAGGTCCATGACAAGGATCCGACCAAGATATGACACCGGGACATAACGGCAAGCCGGTGACCGACCGCATCGCCGACTATATCGAACATCGGGCCGAACAATTTACCGATCGCGCTGCAGCGACGGGCAATGCCGAACTGCTGACCCGTGCCACGACGCTCAATGTCGTCGCGTCGGACATTCGCGCCCGTCTTTTCGACGACTGACATGGTTTATCGAAAAGGGGAGCGCGCCGTCGCGAAAGAGATCCGAGCCTACACGCCAGATCACCCGGTTGCGAAATGGATTGCCGATGGCGACCACTGGCTGACGGCCTGGGTCGGGCAGATGTGTACGCCGTGGCAGACAATTACGAAAAGGACGGGAATATCGCGCAAGCGGATCAACGAGCTGAACGATGACGCTGAGCCAACCCCGGATGAGTTGGAATTGCTCGCGGAACTGTGGTGGGTCACGCCCGAAGGGCTGCGGCGATCGATCGAAGAGGCTAAAGCCAACCCATGATGTTCTCCCTCTTGCTCGCCGCCGTTCCTGCCGGACAATCGTTCAACTGCACCCCAACCGCGGTGTGGGACGGCGACGGGCCGATCTGGTGCGCCGAGAGGCCGCATGTCCGGGTGTCTAGCATCGCGGTGCGCGACAAGGACGGGATGAGCAGTCCGGGGCATCCTTGCACTGCGGCTGACCCGATCGCCGCGCGCGCCAATGGGGCAGCATTGCTTGAGGGCGTGGTCGAGCGGGGAAGTTTTGTTGTCATGGCATCAGCCTACATCGACATCCCCATGCCGCGCGAGAGGCCGAGATGGCGCTGGAGATCGTGAGACAACGATCCTGTCCCAGAAGATTTCAGGCCCAGCTCGGCGCGGCGCCCCCGGAGCAGCGACTCGAGCTGCGGGTCGCGGTGCAGGCTCTTCGCCATGTCGTTGAGGTTGGCGCGCGCCTCGTCCCGCGCCGCATAGGTCGGTGCCTTGCGCGCGCCGCGCGGTCCGCGCTCGCTCGGCGGCGCGCGCGGCTTTCGCGGTGCCAACCTGCCGGTCCATCGCCGTGATCGCCCCCGCCGTCCGTCCTGCGGCGGCCTCGCTGGTCAGCTTGTAGCTTTTACCGAACGCCTCGCGCAGATCGTTCGCACCGCCGGGACGCACGGCATCGAGCTCCTGCCGGGCTTTGCGGTAGGTGTCGAGCTCGTGCGGCAGTTCCTTGCCGCCGACGCGGCGCACATCGACGACCTCTTTCGTCACGCGCGCAAAGCGCTCGATCGCAGTGTCGAGCGGCGAACGCGAAGCCGCGGGATCGAGCGAACGGGCGCCGACGCGCACCTCGGGAAGTTTGACTGGGCGGGGCTTCGCAGGCGCATCTTCGCCGAGCTCCTTGTTGCGCGAGACGGTGAGCTTCAGATCGTCGAACATGCCGCGCTTCGGTTTAGCCGCGGCTTCTTTGGGTCGATAATCGCTCGCCATATCCTTGCCGCGCTCACGCGAGGCGACGCGGACGAGTTTCGACTGGTTAGCAAAATCGTCTCGGCCACAATAGAGATCAACCGTCTCGCGATGCCTGGACAGCGCGACGTAGGTCGAATGGCTGTCTACCCCCGGCGTCGCGAGGACCTGGGAGGAGCGTGTGGCACACGCGCGGGGAAATAATTGCGCCGCCGCACTTTCGCGGGGCGCCGCGCCGGTCCAGGTCAAGTCGCCCGTCGCCGGGGTGGTTCTGCCGCCCGGGTGGAGCGATCACATAACCATCGAACTGAGCGATCGACCGTCGAATATTGATTGGACAGAGTTTTTCGCTTCGACCTTCGACGGCGCCTGTTATCGCACGTCTGCCCTTTCTTGAGTCCGCGCTCTATTTCGAAAGGATTGCTGAGCAGTTGCACTTATGACGGAGGATCTGGCCTACTTTCCCGAGCGATCAATGCAGCGAGTTTGAGCAAACGGCTTGCACCCGTTTTTCATATTTGTTCCATACGGAAATAAAACTTTGTCGCTAGGTCATTCAAATAATGGTGGAGCCGAGGGGAATCGAACCCCTGACCTCTGCAGTGCGATTGCAGCGCTCTCCCATCTGAGCTACGGCCCCGCGACCGCCGCGTAATAAACGCACCGCATTGCAGTGGCAACGGCTTTTCTGACCACCGCCGTCACCGCCATGCAAAATCAGGGAATGGGGGTTCCGATGAGCAAAGCCTGGCATTTAATCAGCCGCCCGCAAGGGCTTCCGGCGATGCACAATTTCGCGCTGCGCGAGCTGCCGGACGCGCCGCTCGAACCAGACCAGCTTCGCGTCCGGAACCGCTGGCTGTCGGTCGATCCCTATATGCGCGGGCGGATGAACGATGCTAAAAGCTATGCCGCAAGTTTTCAGATCGACCAGCCGATGACCGGCGGCGCGATCGGCGAAGTGGTGGAAAGTCGGATGGAGGGATTCTCGCCCGGCGACATGATCCTGCATATGGGCGGCTGGCGCGATGGCGGCGTCGTCGGCCTTGACATGATGCCGAACAAGCTGCCCGCCGATGCGCTGGCGGCGGGGCTGACCCCGCAGACCTTCCTGCACAATATGGGGCTGACCGGCGGCACCGCCTGGATCGGCCTGCTCCGCGTCGCTGCAGCGAAGCCTGGCGACACAATTTTTGTCTCGGCGGCGGCGGGCGCGGTCGGATCGGCGGTGGTGCAGATCGCGAAGGCGCGCGAGATGACCGTCATCGGATCGGCAGGCGGCGCCGAAAAATGCGCGTGGGTCAAGGATCTGGGCGCCGATGCAGTCGTCGATTACAAGGCGGCGCCAGTGCTGACGGGATTGAACCAAGCGCTCGCCGACCTCGGCAAACCCGGCATTGACGTTTATTTCGACAACGTCGGCGGCGAACATCTCGACGCCGCCTTTGCGACCGCCAATGATTTCGCGCGCTTTGCGATCTGCGGGATGATCGACGTCTATAATGACGGCAAGGCACAGGAGATGAAATATATCATCCGCACGATCCCGGCGCGGATCCGCATGGAAGGTTTTATCTACACCGACCAGTTCTTCGACTGCATGGAAGAATTTTATGCCGACATGGGCGGGCTGATCGCCAGCGGCGCGGTGACGATGCGCGAAACCGTGCACGACGGGATAGAATCAGTGCCTGATGCTTTTTTGGGGCTGTTCACAGGCGCCAATATGGGGAAAATGCTCGTTCGGCTGTAGGCTTGTGGCCGCTAACGACCAAAACCAGTCGTGGGGGGGGGGCGCGCGGGGGGGGCGGTTTTGTTTTTACTGTGTGCGGGGGGTTTTGGCGGTTTGCGGGCGCCGCCTGGGGGGGGGCGAAGGTAAGGCGAACGGCACCTTACCACCCCAAAGCACGT
>NZ_JAIBES010000086.1 GCF_019459305.1 Sphingopyxis sp.
TATATCCCCCGCCTCCCCCGCCCCGGGGGGGCTCCCATTCGCGGGGCGCGGTATTACAAAACCTGCGGTGCGTGGGCCCCCGCCTGCGGGGGGACACACGGAGACTTTTCTGGCGGCGGTCCGCAAAAATCACAGCGAGAAACCCTCGCCGAGGTAGAGGCGGCGCACTTCTGGATCCGCGACCAGCTCTTCGGGCGACCCCGCGAGCAGCACCTTGCCGTCATAAATGATGCAGGCACGATCAACCAGATCGAGCGTTTCGCGGACATTATGGTCGGTGATCAATACCCCGATGCCGCGCGTCTTCAAATCGGCGACTAGGTCGCGGATGTCGCTGATCGACAGCGGATCGATGCCCGCAAAGGGTTCGTCGAGCAGCATGATCGACGGATTGGCGGCGAGCGCGCGGGCGATTTCGGCGCGGCGCCGTTCGCCGCCCGACAGCGCCATCGCCGCCGCATCGCGCAGCCGGGTGAGACCGAATTCGTCGAGCAATTCCTCAAGCCGTCTCTCGCGCGACACCTTGTCGGGTTCGGCGAGTTCGAGCACGGCGCTGATATTTTGCGCGACGGTCATGCCGCGAAAGATCGAGGTTTCCTGCGGCAGATAGCCCAGCCCCAGGATCGCGCGGCGGTACATTGGCAGCGCGGTGATGTCCGACCCGTCGAGCATGATGCGCCCCGCGTCGGGCTTCACCAGCCCCATGATCGAATAGAAACAGGTCGTCTTGCCGGCGCCGTTCGGGCCGAGCAGACCGACAACCTCACCCTTGCCGACCGACAGCGACACGTCGGACAGCACGACACGCTTGTCATAGCTCTTGGCGATCGAAATGACCGCGAGACCGTTGCCCGCCGCCGCGTCGTCGCGCGCATGCGCCTTATGCTCCGCGACGCCATGATCGGCGTCGGCCATCCGCGTCGCCGGGGTCGCTTCGTCGTGGGTCATGCTGCATCGCTTCCTGAGGACATATGCACGGGCGTTACCCGAGGAGCGCCGCCAAGGTCAATCTGGCAAGATATTTGCAGGGCTGCTCCCTCCCTTCCAAGGATGGGTTAGGGGTGAGTCGCCGCAAGCGGTCTTTTTGGCCGCATCCCCATCCCCGACCCCTCCCTGGAAAGGAGGGGAGATAGAGACTAATGCCCCGCTTGCGGTCCGCGTGCGATCCCCGACAGGGCGAGCTGTTCGTCGATCGCGGCGAGCAACCGCGCCAACGCTGCGTCGTCGTTCGCCTCGGCGCGCGCTACCAGCACATCCTGCGTGTTCGACGCGCGGAGCAACCACCAGCCGTCGTCGGTGAGCACGCGCGCGCCGTCGGTACGATCGACCTTGGCGCCCGACGCTGTCAGCCGCGCCAGAACTTCGTCCACAATGGCGAATTTTCGCACCTCATCGACCTGGAAACGCAGCTCCGGCGTGTTCACCATCGGCGCCATCGCCTCGCGCAGCTCGGTGACGCTCTGCCCCAGCTTCGTCGCTGCTTCGATCAACCGCACCGCGGCATAGGGCGCATCGTCATACCCATAATAGCGATCGGCGAAGAACACATGGCCGCTCATCTCGCCCGCGAGCGGGCTGCCGACCTCCTTCATTTTCGCCTTGATCAGGCTGTGGCCGGTTTTCCACATCAGCGGCGTCCCACCGAGTTCGCTGATCCGATCGAAAAGCGCCTGACTCGCCTTCACATCGGCGATGATCGTTGCGCCAGGCATGTCCTGCAGCAGCGCCGCGGCATAGATCTGCAGCAACTGGTCGCCCCAGATCACCCGGCCGTCGCCATCGATCGCACCGATCCTGTCGCCGTCTCCGTCGAAAGCGACGCCGAAATCGAGGTTCTTCTCGGCGACAAGCTTACGCAAATCCGCCAGATTCTTCTCTTCGGTAGGATCGGGATGGTGGTTCGGAAAATGACCGTCGATGTCGGTGAACAGCAAATGATGCTCGCCTGGCAACTTCGCCGTCAGTTTTTCGATGACGGTCCCCGCCGCGCCATTGCCCGCATCCCAGCCGACCCGGTAGGCACCACCGGCAAAACCCTCGACCAGCCGGTCGACATAGGCATCGATGATGTCGATGCTCTGCGTGGCACCTTCGCCAACGTCCCAATCCCCCGCGGCCGCCATTTCGCCGATCCGCTGAATATCGGCACCATAGAATGGCCGCCCCTGCATCACAAATTTGAAGCCATTATAGTCGGGGGGATTGTGGCTGCCGGTTATCTGGATGCCGCCGTCCACATCTTCGGTTGAGGCTGCGTAATAGAGCATTGGCGTCGGCCCGAGTCCGACGTTCAGCGCGTCGACGCCCGCGGCGTTAATCCCCGCGACCAGCGCATCGCACAGCATCGGCGACGAAAGCCGCCCGTCGTAGCCGACCGCGACGCGCTTGCCGCCGCCGCGCGCAACCAGCGTCGCAAAACTGCGCCCGATGGCATAGGCGTCCTTGTCCGACAGCGTGTCGCCGACGACGCCACGGATGTCATATTCGCGCAGCATCGTGGGATGGAAGATATGGGTCATCGTTGGTCCTCATTGGGAGAGAGAAGTTTCAGGCGGCAGCGAACAAATCACCGTCGGGATGAAAGCGCTCACGCGCGGGAAGGTTCAATCCGCCCATCGCCTCGCGCAGTTCCTGCCGCGCGACGACATGACCGATGCCCATGCCGCCCAGATGGGCCTTGTCGAGCAGGGTCAGCCCGGCGGGGAACAGCTCGCGATAGATGACGCGCTCGCCCAGCCCCGGGATGACGCGAAAACCGACGCGGCGCGAAAGCTGGCTCAGCGCCTCGCCGACGCGGCGCATATTGTGCGCGTCGACATGCTGGAGCCGGTTGCGCAGGATGATCCAGTCGATCGTCCGCCCGTCGGTCTTGGCGCGGGCTTTCCGCGTGTCCCAGATCAGTTCGGAGTAAAAGCTGGGGCGAGTGACCTGAAATGTCTCGGGGTCGACCTGGCCGATCAGGTCGAAATCGATGAAGCTGTCGTTGATCGGGGTGACCAGCGTATCGGCGGTCATCGCCAGATGGCGTGCAAAGACATCGTCGCGCCCCGGGGTGTCGGCGACAAAATAGTCGCAATCCGCGGTCAGCCGAGCGACCTGTGCGTCGAGTTCTTCAATCGTAGTCCCCTCGAACACTTCAAACTGCGGCATCGGCAGTTCGATGTCGCGGCGCTTCGCGGTGTTGGTGCGATTCTCGAGATAGCGGTGAAAGGTGCGCTGGCGCGGATCGAGGTCGAGCCCGGCGACCTTCCAGCCCTGGCTCGCCAGCGCGACCGCAAAATGCACCGCGCAGGTCGATTTGCCGGTCCCGCCCTTTTCATTGGCAAAGATGATGCGATGCGGGGCGGGTTTGATCACGCTGTTCGTCATGGGCCGTTGCGATTTTCCTGTTGGCGCGGCATGGCGGCCGCGTCGGTGGTGCATAAGCGCCGCCATTATCGGAGGCAGGGCAGCCGTGCAAATCATCCGTGACATCGCCACGCTGCATCGCGCCATCGCAGCGCTGAAGCAGGACGGCAAAAGCGTTGCTTTGGTGCCGACGATGGGCGCGCTTCACGATGGTCACCTTTCGCTCGTGCAGATGGGGCGGCGCGTTGCGGACCATGTCGTCGTGTCGATCTTCGTCAACCCGACCCAATTCGGTCCCAACGAAGATTTCGCCGCCTATCCGCGCCACGAAGCCCGCGATGCTGCGTTGCTCGTCGAGGAAGGTGTAGCACTTCTCTGGGCGCCCGATGTCGGGGTCATGTATCCGGGCGGTCACAGCACCCATATCGAGGTCGCCGAACTCGGCGCTGATTATTGCGGCGCCGCGCGCCCCGGTCATTTCGACGGGGTCGCCACCGTCGTCGCCAAATTGTTCAATCAGGTGCGCCCCGATGTGGCGATCTTTGGCGAAAAGGATTGGCAGCAGCTCGCGATCATCCGCCGCATGGCGCGCGATCTCGATTTTGCGCTCGACATTCTGGGGGCGCCAATCGCGCGCGACCCCGATGGCCTCGCGCTGTCGTCGCGCAACGCCTATCTCTCGCCCGAACAGCGCAGCGCCGCCGTCGCCTTTCCGGGCGCGCTCAGCACCGCGGCTGCCGCGCTGGCGAACGGCAGCGATATGTACGAAACGCTCGCGAAGGCCGAAGCGGCGATCGTCGCCGGCGGGTTCGACAGCGTCGATTATATCGCGCTTGCCGATGCCGACAGTCTGGAAAGGCTCGACATTTTTCGCGCTCCCGCGCGGCTGCTCGCCGCGGCGCGGATCGGAAAAACACGGCTGATCGACAATTATCCGGTGGGTTGATGAAAGCAGAAACGGCGAAATTCAGCCGTTTGTGCATCCTATCCCCAAGAAATTGCCAATCAAGTTAACGCTTTGTTGACCATAAGCCGCAAGGGTGGACCTCGAAGCTTCCTGTGGGGGGAAGCGACAGGGGGTTTTTATGGCCAACAGTCTGAAGTCCGCGCAATATCTGATCGAAAGCCGCTTGCTTGACGCGGCGCGCGGCGACGCCAACGCTTATTTCGATCTCGGGATCGCCTTTTCGACCGGTACCGGCGGGGTCGATGTCGACCTGATCCAGGCGCATAAATGGTTCAACCTCGCCGCGCTTGGCGGCAACAAGGAAGGCCAGCAATGCCGCGCCGACCTGTCCGATGAAATGAGCCGCGACGAAATCGCCGAGGCGCAGCGTCAGGCACGCGCCTGGCTCGATGAAACCGCACGCCGTCCGGCCGCGCGGCGGTTTGCGGCCTAACCCTCCCGAAATCTTTTCGTCGTCATGCCGGACTTGATCCGGCATCCATTCCGGCGATGACGCATGGACCCCGGATCGCGTCCGGGGTAACGAAATAGCACAAGCTCAATCCGCCCGCCGGAACGGCATATGCCCTTCCAGCCAGTCCATCTCGGCTTCTTCGGCGCGGCGTTCCTGTTCCAGAAAATCGGCCACTGCGCGGCGGAACCCGGGATCGGCGAAGAAATGCGCCGACCAGGTCGCGACCGGACCATATCCGCGCGCCAGCTTGTGGCCGCCCTGCGCGCCCGCCTCGACGCGCGCCAGCCCGCGTTCGATCGCGATGTCGATCGCACGGTAATAGCAAAGTTCGAAATGCAGATAGGGGATGTCGACAAGGCAGCCCCAATAACGCCCGTAGAGCGTGTCGGCCCCGAGGAAGTGCAACGCCCCTGCCACCGGTCGCTCGCCATCACAAGCAAGTAGCAGGACGACCTGCTCCGCCATCCTGGCGCCGATCAGGTCGAACGCCGCGCGGGTCAGATAGGGCTGCCCCCATTTGCGCGCGCCGGTGTCCTGATAGAACAGCCACATCGCGTCCCAATGCTCGGGACGGATCGCGTCGCCGGTCAATTCCTCGATCCGCAGCCCTTCGACCGCCCGCGCCCGCTCCTTGCGCAGCTGCTTGCGCTTGGCGGACGTCAGCGTGGCGAGGAAATCGTCGAAGCTGGCGTAACCCGCATTAGCGAAATGGAATTGAATGTCGCGGCGCACCAGCCACCCGGCGCCTTCGAACAGCGGCATCTGATCGGGCGCGACAAAGGTCGCATGTGCCGACGAAAGCCCGTTCTGCCGCACCACCGTTTCGGCGGCGCGGATCAACAGCCGCGCGTCGTCGCTGTCCGGCGCCAGCAATCGTGGCCCCGGCACCGGGGTAAAGGGCGCCGCGATCTGTAGCTTGGGATAATAGTCACCCCCCGCGCGCGTCCACGCGTCGGCCCAGCCTTGATCGAAGACATATTCGCCCTGACTGTGTGACTTCAGATAGGCGGGCGCGGCGGCGAGCAGCACGCCCGCCGCGTCCTCGACGAGCAGCGGCGCCGCCTGCCAGCCCGTTCCCGGCCCGACACTGCCCGAGTCCTCGAGCAGCGACAGGAAAGCGTGGCCGACAAACGGATTGCCGCCGTCATGCAGCGCGTCCCACGCCGCGGCATCGACCGCTTCCACCCCGGTACCAAGCGAGATCGTCCGCGCCGGGGAGTCGGCTTCGGCCATTTACGCCGGGCGCACCGCGACGATCGCGTCGGCCTCGACCGCGGCGCCGAGCGGCAGAACCGCGACGCCGACCGCGGCGCGCGCATGGCGACCGGCATCGCCAAACAGCGTTTCGAACAGGTCCGACGCGCCATTGGCGACCTTCGCCTGATCGGTGAAGCTGGGGGCGCTGTTGACGAATACGCCCAGCTTGACGACGCGCTCGACGCGCGACAGATCGCCGCCCAGCGCCTGTGCAATCTGCGCGATCAGCATCAGCGCGACGCGCTGCGCCGCATCCTGCCCGCCTGCGACATCCATGTCGTCACCCAAACGTCCGGTGACGACCTGCCCGTCGCGGAAGGGCAGCTGGCCGCTGACATAGAGCAGCCCGTCATGTTCGACGACGGGAACATAGGCGGCGACCGGCGCGGCGGCTTTGGGCAGTTCGAGTCCGAGTTCGGCAAGTTTCGCGGTGATATCCATGGTGATTCCTTCTTAAACGGGTTCGGGGGCCGGTGCGGGGACATTCTCGGCAAGCCGGGCGAGGATCCAGTCCTGCGCCGCCGCCCAGTCGTCGATGCGCGCATGGGCATGTTTGGCGGGCGCGATCTTGTCGGCGATCGCGGGTTCGCCGACCAGGTGGAGCCGCCACACATCCGGCGCTTCCTGCGCGACCGAATGATGATGCCCCGCCAGATCGTCGATGAACAGCGCGACCGAGGGCTGATATTGCTCGATCAACCGGCGCACCGGCTCGCCCTTGCCGCCGCGGCTGCCGATCACCGGCGCGTGAAAATCGTGCAGCGCCAGTTGCTCGATCCGTGCCTGCTGATGGTCGGGGCCGACGTTGGTAAGCACGACAATGTCGGCCTGCTCGGCGATCGCCGCCATTGCCTCAAGCGCGCCCGGGA
This sequence comes from Sphingopyxis sp., assembly GCF_019459305.1. Classification (GTDB taxonomy): domain Bacteria; phylum Pseudomonadota; class Alphaproteobacteria; order Sphingomonadales; family Sphingomonadaceae; genus Sphingopyxis. Next base: position 6,896 of record NZ_JAIBES010000086.1, read on the forward strand.
TCGGATATTGCCGCGCCATCTCGCCACGGAAAAAAGCATCGAGCAGCGGCCAGACTTCGGCCGCTTCCAGCGGTGTCCCGCATTCCTTGCGCTTCAGTGCTCCGGCAAAGCTGGCGTCCTCGATGCGGAACAGCACGCCATGTTCGGCGTCGACCCATTCGGCGAAAGGCACGACCATGTGCATCAGCACCTCGTCGCAATCGGTGATGACGAGTGGGCGGGTCATATATGCATTCCTTCAAGGCGCTCCGACGCTGCGGCGATGGTGGCCGGCGGCACCTGCAACGCATCGGCGCAGGCGACAAGGTCGTATTCATGGGCGGTCAGGAACGACAGGATCGCCGCCAAGGTTGCGCGTTCGCTCAGCGACGCGCGCAGCTCGTCGGGCGCAAGGCCGGTCAGCGCCAGCAACCGCTCGGCGCGCGGTTCGTCGCTCAGGATCCACCCGAGCGCCTGAAGCGCCAATGCTGCGTCGTCGTCGTGCAAGGCATTCTTCCCTTCAAAGGGAGGCAATTGTGTCATGCGGCCGATTCGCCTAAACGGGCGCCATACGCAAGGTGGGGAAGCGAATAATCATGGGCAAGACCATATTGGTCGTCGAAGATAATGAGCTGAACCTGCGCCTGTTCTGCGACCTGCTCAACGCCCATGGCTATACCGCTCACCCGGTGCGCGACGGTCGCGATGCGCTAGCCAAGGCGCGCGAGATCACGCCCGACCTGATCATCATGGATATCCAGCTGCCGCATGTCAGCGGGCTCGAGCTGATCGGCCAGATGAAGGCCGACCCGACGCTGCGCGCCGTACCGATCATGGCGGTCACCGCCTATGCCGGGAAGGGCGACGAGGAACAAATCCGTGCGGCAGGGGCCGAGGCCTATGTCTCGAAACCGATTTCGGTGATCAAATTCATCGAGAGCGTCGGGGTGTTTGCCTGACGCAAACGGCCAGTTTCGACAAGAACCAGCCGCTCCCCCGCGAAAGCCGGGGTCGAGCGCGTCATCAGCTTTCTAGCGCCCTGGGTCCCGGCTTTCGCCGGGGAAAAAACTGCCCAGTAATCCAATTCAAAGGCGACATCTCGACCGCGCCCACGAAAAAGGGCGGCGCAGATGGCCGCCCTTATGATCATGTTTCGGAGTTAAGTGCTTCCGAACAACTTGCGCCGGATGATGCGTTTTCAAACCGCGCGGACATACCGCGCGGGAAAATGCCTCACTTGATCTTCGATTCCTTGAACTCGACATGCTTGCGCACGCGCGGGTCATATTTGCGCACCGACATTTTTTCGGTCATCGTGCGCGGGTTCTTTTTCGTCACATAGAAAAAGCCCGTGTCGGCGGTGCTCACGAGCTTGATCTTGACGGTCGTCGGCTTGGCCATGGCCCTGTTCCTCGAAATATGTGCACATCCGCCGGAGGTCCGAAGGATGCGGCGGGACTTTGGCCCCGACGTTGGTGTGAAAAACATAGAGGGCCGCGCACGAGGCGCCGCCCCCAATATCCGCGCGCCTCTGACCGGATTCGGCGCTTCTGTCAAGCAAAAGAGCGGGCGGACGGCGCACAGCCATCCGCCCGGGAGCGGGTTCGGTGGGCGGCTAAGCGGCCCTGATCTCAAAGCGAACCGTCATCGTCTTCCAGCTTTCCTCGGCCACGCCGCCGCGCGTCGCAGGCTTGAAGCGCCATTTGGCGAGTGCGCGGCGTTTGGTTTCGGCGAAAAAGCCCGGGCTGTCGGTGCTGATCAGTTCGACCGCCTTCACCCGCCCGTCGGTGCCGATCAGCACGCGAACCTTGGCGACGCCTTCGATCTCGCGGCGTTGTTCGCTCGCCGGATAGTCGGGCTGGAACGCCCCGGCGTGGCGCGGATCAAGTTCGGCGAATACAAGTTTGGGCAAAGGTGGTGGATCGGCTGGCCGGGCTGGAGGCCCAAGGTCGATCGGGCCAAGGTCGACGATGACCGGCCCTTCGACCACATGATTATCGAAGAAAGGCATTGTATCGACGACAGGTTTCACCGTGTCGGTCGCGGACGCGGTTCTCGGCACGGGCTTTGCGTCGGGAGCCGGCTGGGGCGGCGGTGGAGGCGGCGGTAGTTTGATCAATGTTCCGACCATCGGGTCGGTCTTCGGTATCGTATCAACAATCATCGGCGACAGCGCCACCGCGATGACCAGCGCGGCGGGCAGGCCAACGGCAAGAAGCGCCGCGACCGGGTGGCGGCCGGGATCGCTGCCATAGATGTTGCGGGACATGGTCGCCGATCGACCCGCGGGGGCCGTGGTCACTTGGGGGGCGGTCAGGATGGTCGAAATCAGTGGTATCAGGGTCATGGCATCTCTCCTTGCCTGTCAGACCCGGCCCCGCCGTGTTTCGACCACCGCTATCGGCCAAGTCAGATCGTAGTTATAGTATATCATAACGCCTTTTGTCAAGCGCAGCAGTAGGCAAGAATGGCGGCGCTTTGGCACCATGGTTCGGTTAGCTGGCGGCCAACCGCGCTATCGCCTGATCCTTGGCGATCAGCGGCAGCAGTTCGGCCATGTCGGGGCCGTGGTCGCGCCCGGTCAGCGCGCGGCGCAGCGGCAGGAACAACGCGCGGCCCTTGGCGCCGGTCGCCTCTTTTGCTGCGGTGGTCAGCGCGTGCCAGGGGTCGGCGCTCCAGTCGATCGCGGGCGCCGCGGCGGCGGCGGCGTCCAGAACCGGTCGATCCGCATCCTCGACCGGGGGCGGCGTGAGAGGTCCATCGAAAACAGCCACCCAATCGGCCGCTTCGGCGACCGTCATCAGGTTCGGCCGAATCGCATGCCAGCGCGCCGCGGTGATCGCCGCGGGCAGGCGGTCCGCGACCGCTTCATACCCAGTGTGGTGCAGGATCTTCTGGTTGAGCAGCGCCAGCTCGGCTTCATCGAACCGCGCCGGAGCGCGGCCGAAGCGCGTAAAGTCGATATGCTCGATCAGCGGCGCCAGGCTCGTCACCGGTTCGACCGGGTCGCTGGTGCCGAGCCGCGCGAGCAGCGCCGCGAGCGCGATCGGCTCGATCCCCGCGACGCGCAGGCTGGCCATGCCGAGCGAGCCGAGCCGCTTCGACAATTTGCCCTCGGTCCCGACGAGCAACGCCTCATGCGCGAAGCGCGGCGGGGGAGCACCCAGCGCGGCAAACATCTGGATCTGCGTCGCGGTGTTCGACACATGATCTTCGCCGCGCACGACATGGGTAATCCCCATCGCAATATCGTCGATCACGCTGGGCAGCAGATAGAGCCAGCTGCCATCGGCACGCCGCACCACCGGGTCCGACATCGTTTTTGGCTCAAAGTGCTGCTCACCACGAACCATATCGGTCCATTCGATCGGTGTGTCATGGTCGAGCCGGAAACGCCAGTGCGGCGCGACACCCGCGGGTACCGGGACGTCGGCGGCTTTGCGCTCATAGACCGGCGGCAGCCCGCGTGAGAGCAGGATCTTGCGGCGGATGTCGAGTTCTTCCGGGGTTTCGTAACAGGCATAGACGCGGCCCGCCGCCTTGAGCTTGTCGAATTCGGCCTCATACAGAGCGAAGCGCGCCGACTGGCGTTCCTCGCCGTCGAAGTCGAAGCCCAGCCACGCCAGGTCGGCGCGGATTGCATCGACATAGTCTTCTTGCGACCGCTCGAGGTCGGTATCATCGATGCGCAGCAGGAAGCGGCCGCCATGTTTGCGCGCCCACAGCCAGTTGTGAAGCGCGGTGCGGACATTGCCGACATGCAGGGTGCCGGTTGGCGAAGGGGCGAAGCGGGTCACGACGGTCATGCCGCGCGCCTATAACCGCTTCGCTCCCCGCATGCGACCCCGTCGTACAGCGTCAGCCCGCGCGGCGGCGCCCCGGCCAATAGGCCCAGGCGATAGTCAGCAATGAGACGATCAGGATGACGCTATATTCCACCCCGTTGCGCCCCGCGCCAACGACAAACCAGCCAAAAGGCAAATGGACCAATATCATGCCGAGCGTCAGGATCGCGGCATGGCCCAGCGCCACAAAACTGGTCCAGCGGCGCGCCAGCATCAGCACCGGGCCAACCAGTTCGAACAGCGTTACGCCGAGCGCCCAACCAAAGCCCATGGGAAAGCCCTGCGTTTCCAGCCAGACACCGAACGGCGCCACGCCGCCGGCAACAAAGCGAAAAGCCCCGTGGATCAAAATCAGCAGCGCAACGGTGATCCGCAGCACGTCGAGCGCCCGCTCGGCCTTTTGCGGCGACGCCTTTTCTCCCAGCATCCCCATATCCCGCTCCCGTTAAATGCAGTTTCCCGATCCGCGATCTTAGCGCCGCCACACGGCCCTACGAAGATACACCGACGTACCGGTACCCGCAGGTCGCGGTCAGCCGGTGCGGAAGCCGTGGGTGATCGGATAGCGCCGGTCGCGGCCGAAGTTGCGCGTCGACAGCTTGACCCCCGGCGGCGCCTGCCGCCGCTTATATTCGGCGAGCATCAGCAGGCGTTCGATCCGCACCACCGCGTCGCGGTCGAAACCATACCGCGCCACGACATCGTCGACGCTCGCCTCCTCTTCGACCAGCATGTGCAGCATGCGGTCGAGGTCGGCATAGGGTGGCAAGCTGTCCTCGTCCTTCTGGTCGGGGCGCAATTCGGCGCTCGGCGGTTTGGTGATAATCGTCTCGGGCATCACCGGGGTGACCGGATTGCGCGACAGGCGCGGCACATTTTCATTGCGCCATTTGGCGACGGCGAACACCGTCATCTTATAGGCGTCCTTCAGCGGGTTATAGCCCCCCGCCATATCGCCATAGATCGTCGCATAACCGACGCTCATCTCGCTCTTGTTGCCGGTGGTCAGCAACATCGGCCCGAATTTATTGCTGAGCGCCATCAAGGTCACGCCGCGGATGCGCGACTGGACATTTTCTTCGGTGATATCGACCTCGACATCGGCAAAGCTGCCCGCCAGCATTGTGTCGAACGCCTCGACCGCGGGGACGATCGAGATCGTGTCGAGCCTGCACCCGATCAGTTCGGCACAGCTTGCCGCATCGTCGAGGCTCGCCTGGCTGGTGAAACGGCTCGGCATCATCACGCACCACACCCGGTCGGGGCCGAGCGCGTCAGCGGCAATTGCGGCGCAGATCGCCGAATCGATCCCGCCCGACAGCCCGAGCACGACGCCGGGAAAGCGATTGCGTTCGACATAGTCGCGCAAGGACACGATCATCGCGCTATAAATATCGGCCGGATGCGCCTCCCATTCGGCGATCGCGCCCGCTTCGCAGGTCCAGCCGTTCGTGCCCCTGGTCCAGCGCGTCACCCGCTCCTCTTGGTCCCAATCCTTGAGGCGGTGGGCGGTCGATCCATCGGCGTTCAGCACAAACGAACAGCCGTCGAACACCAGTTCGTCCTGCCCACCGACGCGGTTGAGGAAAATCAGTGGCAGCCCGGTTTCGGCGACACGCCCCGCGAACACCTGGCTCAACCGCCGTTCGTCCTTGTCGATTTCATAAGGGCTGCCATTGACCGAAATCAGCAGCTCGGCGCCCTGGTCGGCCAGATGCCGCGACACTTTGGGCAACCAGCCATCTTCGCAGATCGGCAGGCCGAGCCGGACCCCGCGCCAATCGACCACATCGGGGAGCGGGCCGGGTACGAAGATCCGTTTCTCGTCAAAAGTGCCGTAATTCGGCAACTCATGCTTTCGCCGTGTCGCAACAACTTGGCCCCCGTCGAGCAGCGCGACGATGTTATACAGGTCCGCCCCGTCGCGTTCGACCGACCCGACAAGCATCGCTGGCCCCCCGTCGGCGGTATCCGCCGCCAGCTCGGCGAGCAACCTCGCGGCGCGCTCGGCCAGGGCAGGCTTCAACACCAGATCCTCAGGTGGGTACCCGATCAGCTGGAACTCGGGGTAGAGGATCAAGTCGGCCCCGGCGTGCCGCGCCCGCACCGCGCGCATCGCATCGACATTGGCGGCCAGGTCGCCGACCGCCTGCGTTATCTGGGCCAGGACGATGGTGAGCGTGTCGGCTGCGTCGGTCATACCGCCGAGCCATACCCCCCGCCGCCGCGATTGCAATGACCCAAGGGGTCGGCGAACGCGCGGCGTCAACTTCACCCTTCCCCTATCGCCCCCCGCTGGCTAAGGGGCGCGCAATCCTATCCGCCGCGAAAGGGCCGCGCACCCCATGAAACTGATCTCCGGCAACAGCAACCTTCCCCTCGCCCGCGCGATCGCGGACTATCTGGAACTGCCGCTGACCGACACCAGCGTGCGCCGCTTTGCCGACGAGGAAGTGTTCGTCGAAATCCACGAAAATGTCCGCGGGCAGGATGTCTTCATCGTCCAGCCGACCAATTTCCCGGCCAACGACAATCTGATGGAGCTGCTGATCATCACCGATGCGCTGCGCCGCGCTTCGGCAAAACGTATCACCGCGGTCGTCCCCTATTTCGGCTATGCCCGCCAGGATCGCAAACCAGGCCCGCGCACGCCCATATCCGCCAAGCTGGTTGCCAATCTGATCACCACCTCGGGCGCCGACCGCGTGCTCGCGATCGACCTGCACGCTGGGCAGATCCAGGGCTTTTTCGATATCCCGACCGACAATCTCTACGCCGCGCCGGTGATGAGCGCCGACATCCAGGCGCGCTTTGCAGGCAAGAATCTGATGGTTGTGTCGCCCGACGTCGGCGGCGTGGTGCGCGCCCGCGCGCTGGCCAAGCGGCTCGACAACGCCCCCCTGGCAATCGTCGACAAGCGCCGTGAACGCGCCGGCGAATCCGAAGTGATGAACATCATCGGCGACGTTTCGGGCCGCTTCTGCATCCTGATCGACGACATCGTCGATTCGGCGGGGACGCTGTGCAACGCCGCGGGCGCGCTGAAGGCGGCGGGGGCCGAGGGCGTTGTCGCTTATTGCACCCACGGCGTGCTGTCGGGCGGCGCGGTCGCCCGCGTCGAGGCCAGCGAACTCACCGAACTGGTCATCACCGATTCGATCCAGCCGACCGACGCGGTCAACGACAGCAAGAAGGTCCGCGCGCTCACCGTTGCACCGCTGCTCGGCGAAGCGATCAAGCGCATCGCCGACGAATCGAGCGTCTCCTCGCTGTTCGATTAATCCGTCATCGCGCCAGCATGGCGCCGACGATCAATTCCAGTTCGCGGCGAAAGGCCGCATGATCGGGCGCGGCATGGACAAGGCCCTTCGCGGTCCAGCACAGCGCCTGCGACAGGCTGCCGGCGCGCGCGACCGCGGTCCCGGGACCGCCGCGCCGGATCGCATTCGCCATCGCCGCCACCAGCTTGCGTTCGGCCGCACGCACCGCTTCGCCCGGCGCGGGCGCGGCCATCGGGGCGACGTCGATCCCATGGGGCGAAGCGCGCAGCATCGCCATATGCTGACCCACCCATGCATCGAGCGCAGTCGCCAACCGCGCAACCAAGGCGGCGGCGGGATTTTCCAGCGCCCGCAACGCCTCCGCGAGCGACCGGTCGACCAGCGATTGGGTGGCCCATTCGAGCAGCGCGCCCTTCGAGCCGAAGCGGTTGTAGAGCGCCTGACGCGACACCCCGGTGGCCTGCGCCAGATCGTCCATCGATGCTTTGCGAAATCCGGTGCGCGCGACAACGTTCAAAAGGGGATCGGCGGAAATACGGTCGGACATATGCGCAATTTTACAAATTATATGATATTTGTAAAATTGATATATTCCGCATCGCCGCCCGAAACGCGGGGGTCTGGGGCTGGCGGGAACAGCTGTGCTGCGCTAGCGCCGATGGCATGACGATAACCTCTGATCTCATGCTCGCCAATCGCCTCGCCGACGCGGCTCGCGACGCCATCCGCCCGCTGTTTCGCGCCGCCTTTGCCCACGAAGCCAAGGCCGATGCCTCGCCGGTCACCGAGGCCGACCGCGCCGCCGAAGCGGCGATGCGCCGACTGCTCGATGCCGAGGCACCTCGCGACGGCATCATCGGCGAGGAATATGGTGCCGAGCGTCCCGACGCGGCGCGCCAATGGGTGCTCGACCCGATCGACGGCACCGTCAGCTTCATGGCGGGACGCCCGATTTTCGGTACGCTGATCGCGCTGCTGCAGGACGGCTGGCCGGTGCTGGGCATCATTGATCAGCCGATCAGCGGCGAACGCTGGGTCGGCGCGCTGGGTCAGCCGACCTTGTTCAATGGCGAGCCCGCGCGCACCCGTACCTGCCGTACCCTCGCCGATGCGACACTTGCCACAACCGGCCCGCAATATTTCGGCGATCATGATGCCGAGCATTTCATGGCGCTCGCGGCCAAGACCGCGCACAAAAGGCTGATCTTTGGCGGCGACTGTTACAATTACGGCCTGCTGGCGAGCGGCCATGTCGATCTGGTGGTCGAGGCGGGGCTGAAGCTGCACGATTTCGCCGCGCTCGTTCCCATTGTCGAGGGTGCGAGCGGGACAATGTGCGACTGGAACGGCGACCCGCTCAACGCCGACAGCGCGGGCCATGTGATTGCGCTGGGCGATCCGGCACGGCTCGAAGACGTAATCGAAGGCCTCGCCTGCGCGCACTGACGTGCGGCGACACCTCGACCTCAGAAAATGCCGAGGAACTTCTTGCGCTGCTTGCCGCCCTCCTCCTTCGACAGTTTGCCATCCTCGCCCTTCGCCGTCGTGCCTTTGCCGACATCGTCGCGCACTTCGCCCTTCGTCGTGCGCTGCGCACTGGCGCGCGCACCAGCAAGGATTGGACCGCATTGCGCCGACTTCGCATCACCCGGATCGACGAAAGGGATGATCGCGGCGACCGGGGTGGCGACGATTGCCAGCCCCAGCCCCGCCCCCGCGCGGCTCATCAGCTGGTCGCTGATCGGGTCGATGCGCGGCGCCGCGAAATAGCCGCCGACGCTGACCGGCGACTGGCCAGAGAACAGGCTGAACTTCTTGCCATCGGCGCGCACCGCCATGTCGATCGCCTCGGTACGGAACGAAAAGCCACCGCGCCCGACCATGACATTCTTTTGCGTGTCGATCAGGATCGGGTCGGCAGCGCCGACGCCATTGCGCACGGTGAAAGCGATCACCCCGCAATTGATCTCGACCGGCTTCTTCAACTTGTCCTCGAACAATTTCTGCACAAAGGTGCCGACGTCGAGCTCGGCAAGCTGGACGTTACGCGTCCAGAAACTGCCCTGCGGCAGGACAAAGGCCATGCGACCGTTCGAACTGGCGAGCGACTGGCGCAGGCTGTCGCCATGGCCGACCATCTGGATCCGGCCGCTGACGGTGCCGGTGGTCCCCGATTCGGCCACCCCGAAGCGCGCCAGCAAGTTGCCGAGCCGCGTCGGCGAGAGGCGGATATCATAAGCGGTGCGCACGACCGCCGGCCGCGAATCGATCGAAACGTCACTCGCTACCTTGCCGCCGGCGAGCAGGAAGGTCAGCGGTTTCATTTCCATCAGTCCGCGCTTGAGCGACAGCGTCAGATCGACATTGCTGACCGGAAAACTCTCAGCGCGTACCTGGGCAACCTTGTAGCGCAGATCGGCGTCGAACGCTTTGAGCGAGTCGGCGCGCAGCGGCGAATCGGGAAGGACGCGCGGCCGGCCGCCGACGGTTTTTATCACGCCGCCCGTACCCATCCGGTCAAGCCGGTCGACCTCATAACCAATGAACGGCCCGGCATCGATGATGTTGAGTGACCGGGTACTGAGGTTGGCGTCCAGATAGATGCGCCCTTTCGGCATACTGAATGCGAAGGCTCCCGCCAGGTCGCTGTCGCCAAAGACGCCTTTCAGACTGGTGAATTTCCAGACCGTACCGTCATAACCAAGCTTCGACGTCGCGCGGTACCGCCGGGTGTCGGGGATAGCGACGCCCAGAAAATCGAACAGACGCGACAGGTTCTCGCCGCGCGCGGTCAGCGCCAGATCGGCACCGACCAGCTCGGTCGGGCCGGGCAGCGTGCCGACCAGATCGACGGTGTTCCCGAGCCCGATCGCGCGCATCGTCAGCCGGTTCTTGCCGCCCGCGACTGTCTGGTTCGGCGACGACAACCGCCCGGTCAGCGTGAACGGCTGCGCGCGCATCGTCCCGCGCCCGTTGAACCCGATCGCTTCGTCGATCCGGCTGCCCGTCGAGCGCACCGTATCGATGTCGATATCTGCGAACAGGCGCAACCGCGGGTCGCGATAGGTCAGCCCGCTCTTGGTGATCGCGGCGCGCTCGATCGTCGGCAGGTTGAGCGGCTCGGGCGGCCGATCGGGATCGCCAAAGGTCCAGCTGTTGTGCCGGTTCTGCGCGTCCCATTCGAGCGCCACCTGCGCCTGATCGATGTCGGCAAAGGTCATCACGCGCTTGCCGACGATCAGCGACAGCGTGGCCAACCGGGTATCGACGCGGCGGGCGGTAAAAAACTGTTTCGCCCGCGCCCATTCGGGATTGGCGATGCGGATGTCTTCGGCGAGGAATTTGACGTTGAAAGGCGCAAAATAGAGCTGGAATTCGCCGCCGATCGCAACCTCCCGTTCCAGCTGCGACGACGCGACGCTTTCGAACGTCCCCTTCAAAAAGCGTCCCTTGGTGATGAACAGCACCAGCCAGATCGTTACCAGCAGCAGCAGGATGATCGCCGCCGTTCGTGCAGCGATACGCACCGCACGCGGCCGCTCTTTCAGCCAGCGGGGGGTCCAGATGCGGCGTGTAAAGCTCGACAGGACGGTAAACCAGCCCGATGCGGACGCCCCGCCGCCGGGGATGGCAGTCGCGGCGGGCGGATGGCCCATCTGTCCGGTGGGCAGGTTCATCCGCAGTGAACGAGCGCGAACACCCTTGGTTCCGCTGGCCCGGCCCGGTAGGCTTGCATTTGCGGGCGAATCCCCCTAAGCGCCCCGCTTCCGATTGTGTCGGCTGGCTGAAAGGGCTGCCAGGCCGATACGCAAACGGACTTCCAAAGGAGACCAAAATGCCCAAAATGAAGACCAAGAGCGGTGTGAAGAAACGCTTCAAATTCACCGCCTCGGGCAAAGTGAAGCACGGCGTTGCCGGCAAGCGTCACCGCCTGATTTCGCACAATTCGAAGTATATCCGCACCAACCGCGGCACCAGCGTGCTGAGCGATTCGGATGTGGCCCATGTGCGCCTCTGGGCGCCCTACGGCCTGAAGTAAGGAGCGCTAAGGCATGTCACGCATCAAACGCGGCGTCACCACGCGCGCCAAGCACAAACGCGTATTGGAACAGGCGAAGGGCTTTTACGGCCGTCGCAAGAACACCATTCGTATCGCCAAGCAGGCGGTCGAAAAGGCTGGCCAATACGCCTATCGCGACCGCAAGGTTAAGAAGCGCAATTTCCGAGGCCTGTGGATCCAGCGCATCAACGCCGCGGTTCGCGCCGAAGGCCTGACCTATTCGCAGTTCATGCACGGCGTGAAGCTGGCCGGGATCGATCTCGACCGGAAAATCATGGCCGACCTGGCGATGAACGAAGCGACGGTGTTCACCACCATCATCGCGCAGGCAAAAGCGGCGCTGCCCAAGGCAGCCTGACGTTTTTCAGCCAGGCGACGAGAAACAAGGGCGGTCCCGACGGGGCCGCCCTTTTTCGTTGGCGCGATCGCATTGAAATGTCGTCAGGGAACCAAAAGTCGCCAGCGAACTCTCGTCACCCAGGACTTGATCCGGGGTCCAGCTTTGCACGCAAGGTCCGCGAGCGCCGCAAGCAGCGGGATTCCGGGTCAAGCCCGGGATGACGAATGACGGTGGCGGCTCCCCACCCCACCGCCGCCATTCCCCCACGCGACCTTGCCATGCCGCCCCCAATCACTAAGCAGGGTCCGATGCCCGCCGCCGCTCCCAAACCCGCCCACAGCAACAGCGCCGCCCCCGCCGCGACGCCGATGATGGCGCAATATTGGGCGCTGAAGGCGCAGGCGGGCGACTGCCTGCTGTTCTACCGCATGGGCGACTTCTTCGAGCTGTTCTTCGACGATGCGAAAGCCGCGGCAGCGACGCTCGACATCGCGCTGACGTCGCGCGGCGAACATGAGGGTCAGCCGGTGGCGATGTGCGGGGTGCCCGTCCATGCCGCCGAATCCTATCTCGCCCGCCTGATCCGCGCCGGCCACCGCGTCGCGATCGCCGAGCAGGTCGAAACCCCCGCCGAAGCCAAGGCGCGCGGCGGGTCGAAGGCGCTGGTGGCGCGCGCGATCGTCCGCTTCGTCACCGCCGGAACGCTGACCGAAGAAAGCCTGCTCGAAGGGCGCAGCGCCAACCGCCTCGCCGCGATGGCCGAGGTCGGCAGCGAGGGTGAGGTTGCGATTGCGGCGGCCGATATTTCGACCGGACGGTTCGAGGTGGTCGCGGTGCGGCCCGAGGCGGTCGATGCCGAACTGGCGCGGCTCGCGCCATCCGAACTGCTCGTTAGCGAGAGCGCGGGCGAGCTGCCGATTTCGTCGGCACGCCAACTCGTGCGGCGTCCCCCAGCCGACTTTTCGAGCACCGCGGCGCAAAAGCGCCTCGAAGCCTTCTTCGGCGTAAAGACGCTCGACGGCTTTGGCGCCTTTTCGCGCGGCGAAATCGCCGCAATGGGGGCGCTGGTTGCCTATATCGACCATGTAGGCACCCGCGCGCCGCCCTTTCTCCAGCCGCCGGTGCGCCACCTGGCGTCGGGGCGCATGGCGATCGACGCCGCGACGCGCGAAAGCCTCGAACTCGTCCGCACCATGGCTGGCACGCGCGACGGCAGCCTGCTCGGCACGATCGACCGCACCGTCACCGCAGCGGGGGCGCGGCTGCTCGCCGACGATCTCGCCAGCCCGCTCACCGACAAGGCGGCGATCCTCGACCGGCTCGATCTTGTCGATGGCCTTGCGCGCGATGCGCTGTGGCGCGGCGAACTTCGCGCCGCGCTGCGCGCGCTGCCCGACGCGGGACGCGCGCTCGGCCGCCTCGTCGCGGGTCGCGGCGGACCGCGCGATCTGGCGCAGCTGCGCGACGCGCTCGGCGGCGCGCGGCTCTTGCGCGAGCGCCTCGCGCATCGCCCTGATCTGCCGCCATTGCTCGCTCGCCTGCTGCCTGCGCTCGACGGCCACGGCACGCTGGTTGACGAGCTCACTCGGGCGCTGATCGAGACGCCCCCGGTCGATGCCGCGCAAGGCGGCTATATCGCCGAGGGTTACGATCACGCCCTCGACGCCTTGCGCGAAACGGCGCGCGATGGGCGCAAAGCCATCGCGCTGCTCGAAGCAGGCTACCGCGACCGCACCGGCATCGCCTCGCTCAAGATCCGCCACAATGGCGTCCTCGGCTATCATGTCGAAGTCCCCGCCAAACATGCCGACACGCTGATGGCGCCCGAATCGGGTTTCACCCACCGCCAGACGCTCGCGGGCGTCGTACGCTTCAACTCGTCCGACCTCCACGAAGCGGCGAGCCGGGTGACGCAGGCGGGAATCCACGCCGTCGCCGCCGAAGCCGCGCATCTCGAATCGCTCACCGAAGCCGCAACCGCGCGCCGCGAAGCGATCGCCGCGAGCTGCGACGTGCTGGCGCGGATCGACGTTGCTGCCGCACTCGCTGACCATGCGATGAGCCACAATTGGTGCCGCCCAGACCTCGCCGAAACGCCGTGCCTCGACGTCGTCGGCGGCCGCCATCCCGTGGTCGAGGCCGCGCTCGCGAAAGCGGGCGAGCGCTTCGTCCCTAATGATTTGTCGCTATCTGAAGCCGACCGGCTCTGGCTCGTGACCGGCCCAAACATGGGCGGCAAGTCGACCTTTCTGCGCCAGAACGCGCTGATCGTGGTGCTCGCGCAAGCGGGCGGGTTCGTCCCCGCTGCCTCGGCAAAGCTCGGCCTCGTCGACAAATTGTTCAGCCGCGTCGGCGCCAGCGACAATCTGGCGCGCGGGCGCTCGACCTTCATGGTCGAAATGGTCGAAACCGCCGCCATCCTCGCCCAGGCGACCCCGCAAAGCTTCGTCATCCTCGACGAGGTCGGGCGCGGCACCTCGACCTATGACGGACTCGCGCTCGCCTGGTCGGTGGTCGAGGCGGTGCATGAGGTGAACAGGTGCCGCTGCCTGTTCGCGACCCATTATCACGAACTGACGCGGCTCGCTGAAACGCTGGGCGCGCTGTCGCTCCACCATGTCCGCGCGCGCGAGTGGCAGGGCGACCTGGTGCTGCTCCACGAACTCGCCGATGGCCCCGCCGACCGCAGCTACGGCCTCGCGGTCGCGCGCCTCGCCGGGGTTCCCGCGGGGGTCGTCAAGCGCGCCGAAGCGGTGCTGGCAAAGCTCGAAGCCGGGCGCGAGAAAACCGGCGGCCTCGCCGCGGGGCTCGACGACCTGCCGCTGTTCGCCGCCACCCTCGCCGCTGTGCCAGCCGAAAAACACGATGCGCTGCGCGACGCGCTGGCCCAAATCGACCCTGACGCGCTTGCCCCGCGCGAGGCACTCGACGCGCTCTATGCGCTCAAACACCTGCTGGCGGACGAAGCATGAGCGAGATCTTCGACAAGCTCGAGCAGCGCCGCGCGATCATCGATCGCCGCGCCCTCGCCGACCGGCTCGACGCCATCGCCGCCGAGACGCAGGATTCCGCCGCGCGCCGCCGCGCGATGGTCGCGTTGCTCAAGGCGGCGCTCGACGACGGGCGCGCCGAAATCGAACGGCGGCTGCTCGCGCATCCGTCGTCGGGCCGCCTCGCCGCCAGCGCCACCGCCTTCCTGATCGACCAGATCGTCCGCCTCAGCCATGATTTCACCGTCGGCCACCTCTACCCCTCGGGCAATAAATCGTCGGGCGAGCGGCTCACGCTGATCGCGGTCGGCGGCTATGGCCGCGGCGAAATGGCGCCGCACAGCGACATCGACATCGGCTTCCTCACCCCGTTCAAGCAGACGAGCTGGACCGAAAGCGTGATCGAGGCGCAGCTTTATACGCTGTGGGATCTGGGGCTGAAAGTCGGCCATTCCAGTCGTTCGGTCGACGAGATGGTTCGCGCCGCCAAGGATGATCTCACTATCCGCACCGCCTTGCTTGAAGGCCGCTTCATCTGGGGCGACCGCGAACTTTATGATCAGGCATCGGCGCGTTTCGATGCCGAGGTCGTCGCGGGCAATGCGCGCGCCTTTGTCGCCGACAAGCTCGCCGAGCGCGACGAGCGGCACAAGCGCATGGGCGATTCACGTTACGTCGTCGAACCGAATGTGAAGGAGGGCAAGGGCGGTCTGCGCGACCTGCACACCCTGTTCTGGATCGGCAAGTTCATCCACCGCGTCCGCACCGTCCCCGAGCTGGTCGACGCCGGGCTGCTGTCGGTCCGCGAGCTGCGCCAATTTGCCCGCGCCGAAAATTTTCTTCTCGCCGTCCGCTGTCACCTCCACACGATCGCGGGGCGCGCCGAGGACCGGCTGACCTTCGACGTCCAGCGCGAGATCGCCGCACGCATGCAATTCGCCGAACGCCCCGGCAAAAGCGCGGTCGAGCGCTTCATGCAGCTCTATTTCCTCCACGCCAAAAGTGTCGGCGACGTCACCGGCACCTTCCTCGCGCATCTCGACGACCAGATGGCTGCGCGTGGGCGGCGTTTCCTGCCGACGATCCGGCGGCGTCCGGGCAAGCTCAACGGCTTCGTCCTCGACCGCGGGCGGCTGGCTCTGCCCAGCGACGATTTCTTTCAGCAGGATCCCGTGCGCCTCATCGAAATCTTCGCGCTGGCCGACAAGCACGGGCTCGAAATCCATCCACAGGCGATGCGCCAGGCGCGCCACGAGGCGAAGCTGATCGAGACGCAGGGGGTGCGCCGCAATGCGCGCGCGAACGCGCTGTTCCTCGACATGCTGACATCCCCACGCGATCCCGAAACGGTGCTGCGCTGGATGAACGAGGCTGGTGTGTTCGGCCGCTTCGTCCCCGATTTCGGCCGCGTCGTCGCGCAGATGCAGTTCGACATGTATCATCACTATACCGTCGACGAACACACGATCCGCGCCATCGGCCTGCTCGCCGACATCGAACAGGGACGGCTCAAGGAAGACCACCCGCTATCGACCGCGATCATGGACCAGATCCATTCGCGCCGCGTCGTCTATGTCGCGGTGCTGCTGCACGACATCGCTAAGGGGCGCGGCGGCGACCATAGCGTGCTCGGCGCCGAACTGGCGCTGCGCGTCTGCCCGCGGCTGGGGCTCAGCGACGCGGAGACCGAGACCGTCTCGTGGCTCGTGCGCTACCACCTGCTGATGTCGGCGACCGCGTTCAAACGCGACCTCGCCGATTTCAAGACGATCCTCGACTTCGCGCAGATGGTGCAAAGTCCCGAACGCCTCCGCCTGCTCCTGGTCCTCACCGTCGTCGACATCCGCGCCGTCGGCCCCGGAGTTTGGAACAGCTGGAAACGCCAATTGCTCACCGAACTCTATGACGCCGCCGAAGAAGTGCTGCGCCTCGGCCACAAGCAAAAGGGTCGCGAACAACGCATCGCCAGCAAGAAAGAGGCGGTGGCGGCGCAATTCGGCTTCGACCAAAAGACTTTCGACAAGGTCGCAAAGCGCCTGCCCGAAAGCTATTGGATCGCTGAACCGGTCGAGGTCATCGCCGCCAACCTCGTCCATATCCGGCAGGCTGGCGATTCGCCGCTGCACATCGCCGCGGTCCCCGACGATGATCGCGGCGCGACGCTGGTGATGGTGCTTGCCGCCGACCATCCCGGGCTGTTCTATCGTATCGCGGGCGGCATCCACCTCGCCGGCGGCAACATCATCGACGCGCGAATCCACACCACCCGCGACGGCCTCGCGCTCGACAATTTCCTTGTGCAGGATCCGATCGGCCGCCCGTTCGATGAGCCGGGGCAGATCGGCCGGCTGACCCGCGCGATCGAGGACGCGCTTGCCAACCGCCACAAACTGCTCCCCAAACTCGAAGCCCGCGCGCTGCCGCGCACCCGCGCCGAAGCCTTCCGCATTGCCCCCAATGTCTTCGTCGACAACAAGGCATCAAACCGCTTCACCGTGATCGAGGTCAATGCGCAGGACCGCCCCGCGCTGCTCAACCAGCTCGCCTATGCGCTGTTTCAGTCCAAGGTGACCGTCCACAGCGCCCACGTCGCCACCTATGGCGAACGCGCGGTCGACACCTTCTATGTCACCGACCTCATCGGCGACAAGATCGACAGCGCCGCGCGCGTGAAGTCGCTGGAAAAACGCCTGCTGGAGGCGGCGACGAGCCAGAGCGAGGAAGCGGTGGCGGCTTAGACCTTGCGCCGCAGCTCGCGGGCGAGCGCCAGGAACGCCGCCAGCGCGGCCGATGGATGACGGCGGCCCGGATAATAGAGCGCGAGACCCGGAAACGGCGGGGTCCAGTCATCGAGCAGACGGACGAGCCGTCCCGCGTCGATGTCGGCAACAACATCCTGTTCAAAGAAGAAGCCGATCCCCACGCCCGCAACCACCGCAGCGCGCGCGATCGTTACATCGTCGATCGTCATTGGGCCACGCACCTCGACCTGCGCCGTCTCGGCGCCTTTCTCGAAATACCAGCGATAGAGCGAACCATCAGGCAGGCGCACGCGGATGCACGCGTGGGTGGTGAGGTCGGTGGGAACACGCGGCGGCGCATGCGCGGCAAGATAGTCGGGCGACGCGACGACGGCAAACCGCTGCGCCTCGCCGAGCGACAGCGCGATCATGTCGGTGGGAACCAGCGACGCGACCCGCACCCCCAGGTCGAACCCTTCCGCGACAATATCGACCAGCCGTCCGTCGGTCACCACATCGACATGCACGCCCGGATAACGGCGCGCATATTCGAGGATCAGCGCCGCCAGCGCGGAGCGCGCGGCGAACGGCGGGGCATTGATCCGCAGCGTGCCCGATGGCGTCTCGCCGCGCGCGCGGACGATCTCGATCGCCTCGCGAACATCGAGAAGCGACGGGCCTATCCGGTCGACAAAGATATGTCCCGCGTCGGTCGGTGCAACGCTGCGCGTCGTCCGGTTGAACAGGCGGACGCCCAGCTCAGTCTCGATCCGCGCGATCATGTGGCTGAGCGCGGTTGTTGACAGGCCCAGGTCGATCGCCGCCTGTCGAAACGATCCGCGCCGGGCGACGGCGAGCACTGCGTCGAAATCGCGGAGCGCAAGACGCGTCATTATCCCGTAATCTTCATCAAAACATACAACATTGGCCTACTTATCCGGATTATGCCGCGGCCTTACATCGGAAGCAAGCCAAAGATCGGAGACTCGCCATGCAACTACCCCATCCCATTCAAATCTATTTCGACGCCGACCAGCGCGACGACGACGCCGCCCTGATGACCGCCTTCGCCCCCAACGCGCTCGTGAAGGACGAGGGTCGTTCGTACCGCGGCCATGCGGACATCGATGCCTGGTGGCGCGACGCCAAACAGAAATTTGCGCATCAGGCGGCGCCGTTTGAGATCAAAACCGAAGGCCGCAGAATCAGCGTTCGGGCAACGGTGACCGGCAATTTCCCGACCAGCCCGGCAACCCTCACCTATCATTTCGCGCTGGCGGAAGATCGCATCTCCGAGCTGGAGATTTTGCCATGACCAGCTTTCTGTCGCTCGTCGGCAAGCGCGCGCTCGTCACATCGGGGACGAAGGGCGCGGGCAAGGCAACCGCCGATTTGCTCCGCGAACTCGGCGCGGCGGTGTTCACCGTCGCCCGCAACGCGCCCGATGAAAGACCCGATGCCATGTTCATCGCTGCCGATCTGACGACAGCCGAAGGTTGCGAGCGCGTCTCCGCCGCCGCGCTCGACCGGTTGGGGGGCATCGACATTCTCGTCCATATGCTCGGCGGCTCGGCGGCCCCGGGCGGCGGCTTTGCCGCGCTCACCGACGCGCATTGGGAGCGCGAACTTGCGCTCAACCTGTTTCCCGCCGTCCGGCTCGACCGTGCGCTCGTCCCCGCGATGACCGCGCAGAGGTCGGGCGTCGTCGTCCATGTCTCGTCGATCCAGCGCCTGTTGCCATTGCCCGAAGCGACGACCGGTTATGCCGCGGCCAAGGCGGCGCTGTCGACCTACAGCAAGGCCTTGTCGAAAGAGGTCGCGCCTCAGGGCGTGCGCGTCGTCCGCGTCGCCCCGGGCTGGATCGAGACCGAAGCCTCGGTGCAGCTCGCCGAACGCGTCGCGCGCGAGGCGGGGACCAATTATGCAGGCGGCAAGGCGATGATCATGGCCTCGCTCGGCGGCATCCCGCTGAGCCGCCCCGCAAAGCCCGAAGACGTCGCCAACCTGATCGCCTTCCTCGTATCGGACCGCGCCGCGTCGATAACCGGGACCGAATATGTGATCGACGGCGGGACCATCCCGACAGTGTGATCGAAGTTCGGCTGTCGATTGGAGCGCGCGCGGAGCGAAAACGTCAGAGCCGACTGCTGCGCCCAAGGCATCGGCGTCGGGCCGACCGGTCAGTTCCAGGCGCGCGCCATGAAACGGTCCTTCGCGCCGTTCAGCACGTTGAGCGCTTGCTCGATATTGCGGGTGCAGGCCTCGTCGGACTTCAGCCGGGCGAAATAGCGCAGCATCTCTTTCTGCAGGCTTGGCGACAACTGGTCCCATCGCGCCTTGGCGACCGGGTTGGCGTCAAGGCGCGCGGCAAATTCGGCCGGCATCGCGTGCTCGGGACCGCCGCGATAACTGTCGTCGAACGCCACGCTCACTTCGACGGTGTCGCCAACCGTGGTGGCTGACGCCTTGCGGATCGGACCGTTGAGATAGAGCAGGAAGCTGCCGTCCCCCGCGGGCATCATATTGACGCGCGCGGGCGGTTCGGGCTGACCGTTCACCTGCACCATCACCGGAATTGGCCGTTTCCAATCAGGCCGAATCTGCTGCGCCCGCGCTTCGCTGACCATCACATAGGGGTTGATACCCCGCAGCTCGATTTGGGCCGTGAACTTCATGGTTGACCGGCTGCCCAAGCGAGCGTCACCCCCGCAGCACCGCCCCAACCTTCACCGCCGCCGCGACAACCTTGTCGGCAATCGCCTTCAGCTCGGCGTCGGTGAAGCTCTTCTCGGCCGGCTGCAACTCGACCTCGACCGCCAAGCTCACCTGCCCCTCGGGCACGCTCTGGCCGGTGAAGCGGTCGAACAAACGGGCATCCACGATGCTCGCCTTGTCGGCGCCGCGGATCGCGCGCACCAGCTCGGCGGCCGTCAGGCTGGCCGGGGCCAGGAACGCGAAGTCGCGGCGCACCGATTGCAGCGCGGGCGGGGTGAAGGCCGCGCGCGCGGGGCCGCTGGCGCGCTTTGCCGGGATCGCATCCAGGAAAATCTGCACCGCCATCACCGGGCCGTCGACATCGAAATGGCGGGTCAGCAGCGGGTGGAGCGCGCCGAATTCGGCGAGCACAGCCTTGGGGCCGAGCCTCAGCGTCGCCGACTGGCCGGGATGCCAGATGCTGCCCTCGCTCACCGCGTCCATCACCTGCAAGCGGTCGGCGGGCGCGCCCGCAGCGTCGAGCAATGCCAGCGCCGCGGCCTTGGCGTCGAACGCGTCGAACGGCGCGGCCTTGCCCGCCTGCCACCCGCGCGCGCGCTTGTCGCCGGCCATCAGCACGGCCAGCGTCGGATGCTCGGCATCGGACAGGTAACGCCGCCCGATTTCGAACAGGCGAATGCTGTCGGCGCCGCGGTTCTGGTTGCGCTGCGCCGCGGCGAGCAGGCCGGGGAGGAGCGACGGGCGCATGACCTTCAGATCTTCGCTGATCGGATTGGCGAGTGACCAGGCGCCACCGCCGAAGGGCGCCGCATCGCGGTCGCTGATGAATGACCAGGTCACCGCTTCGTGGAAACCCGCCGCTGCCGCGGAGCGGCGCATACGGCGCTCGAGCAGCTGTTCGACGGTCGCGGTCGGTTTGGCCACGCCGTCGCTGCGCGGCAGCGGCACCGATGCGATCGCGTCGAAGCCGGTGATGCGCGTGACTTCCTCGACCAGATCGGGGGCGCCATCGATGTCGCGGCGCCAGCTCGGCACGGCGACCTGCCAGCGGCTACCCTGTTCGATGACGGTGAACCCCAGCGCAGCCAAAATCTCCCGCTGCCGCTCGGGCGCGATCGCGATGCCGCCCAGCGTCGCCGACAGCGTGGGATCGTAATCGACCGTCTTCACCTCGGCGGGCGGCGCCCCGGCGCGGGTGACTGCAGAGGGGGTGCCGCCGCAGATCGCCAGCACATGCGCAGTGACGATCGCGGCCGCGTCGTCCAGAAACGCCGGATCGACCCCGCGCTCAAAACGGCTGCGCGCGTCGCTGGTCAGCGCCAGCGCCTGCCCGGTCAGCGCGATGCGTTCGGGGGTGAAATAGGCGACCTCGATCAGCACGTCGCTCGTCGTCTCGCTGCAACCCGAATGCTCGCCGCCCATGATTCCGGCGATGTCGTGGACGCCGACCTCGTCTGCGATCACCGTCATCGTGTCGGTGAGCGTATAATCCTTGCCGTTGAGCGCGGTGACCGTTTCGCCCACGTTGGCGCGGCGGGCGACAAGCGGACCGGTCAGCTTGACGCGGTCATAGATATGACTGGGGCGGCCCAGGTCGAACATCACATAATTGCTGATGTCGACGAGCGCCGAGATCGAGCGCTGCCCGACCGCTTCGAGGCGGCGACGCATCCATTCGGGCGCGGTGCCGTTGGTGACGCCGCCGATCGTGCGGCCGTAAAAGGCGGGGCAGCCTTCGACATCGTCCGTCCGGATCTCGGTCGCGGGCTCACCCTCGCCGATGATCGTCGGGACGTCGAGCGGCTTCAGCGTGCCAAGGCCCGCAGCGGCGAGGTCGCGCGCAATCCCGCGCACGCCCATGCAATCCTGCCGGTTCGGGGTGATCGAAATGTCGATCACCGGGTCACCCGCGCCGCTGTAATCGGCAAAGCTGGTCCCCACGGGCGCGTTCTCGGGCAGTTCGATGATCCCGTCATGATCGTCGCCCAGCTCCAGCTCGCGCGACGAGCACATCATGCCGTTTGATTCGACCCCGCGCACTGCGGCGACCTTCAGCTCCATGCCGTTCGCGGGCACCACCGCTCCGGGCAGCCCGAGCACACCGATCAGCCCCGCGCGCGCATTCGGGGCGCCGCACACCACGGTCAGCGGCGCGGCGCCGTCGCCGGTATCGACGGTCAGCACCTGCAATTTGTCAGCCTGAGGATGTTTCTCGGCGGTCAGCACTTTGGCAACGCGGAAGCCTTTGAGCTTGTCGGCGGGGTTCTCGACGCCTTCGACCTCGTGGCCGATGCGGTTGAGGGTGGCGACCACGTCGTCGACGCTCGCGGATGTTTCCAGATGCTCTTTGAGCCAGTCGAGGGTGATCTTCATGCCGAAATCCCCCCGCTCAGCGTCGGGACACTCAGCGCGCCGAATCCATAGTGGCTGAGCCAGCGCAGATCGCCGTCGAAGAAGGCGCGCAAATCGTCCATGCCATATTTCAGCATCGCCAGCCGGTCGACCCCGACCCCGAAGGCAAAGCCCTGCCACTCGTCGGGATCGAGCCCGCAGTTCGCGATCACGCGGCGGTTGACCATTCCGCTGCCGAGCAGCTCCATCCAGGCATGGCCATCATCGTCGCCATGCCCGCCAACGATGCGCCGACCCTTTTCCTGTTTATACCCGACATCGACCTCCGCCGAGGGCTCGGTGAAGGGGAAATAGCTCGGGCGCAGCCGCAGCACGATGTCGTCGCGCTCGAAATAGGCCTTCAGGAACGTCTCGAGCGTCCACTTCAGATGCCCCATATGAATACCGCGGTCGATGACGAGACCTTCCACCTGATGAAACATCGGCGTGTGCGTTGCGTCGCTGTCGCTGCGATAGACGCGGCCGGGGGCGATGATCCGGATCGGCGGTTCTTGCGACATCATCGTGCGGATCTGCACCGGCGAGGTATGGGTGCGCAGCAGCATCGCTCGGCCCTCGGCGTCCGTGTCGGGGAAATAGAATGTATCATGCATCGCCCGCGCCGGATGCGTCTCGGGAATGTTGAGCGCGGTGAAATTGCGCCAGTCGTCCTCGATCTCGGGGCCGGTCGCAACGGCAAAGCCCATGTCGGCAAAGATCTCGGCAAGTTCGTCCATCACCTGACTGACCGGATGGACGCTGCCGCGCGGCGCGGCGTCATCGGGCAGCGACATATCGATCGCCTCGGCGGCGAGCTTGATGTCGAGCGCCGCGGCGTCGAGCGCGGATTTGCGGTCGGCAAGCGCCGCGGTCACGGCTTCGCGCAGCGTGTGGATCTGCGGCCCCTGCACCTGCCGCTCGTCGGGCGTCATGCCGCCCAGCGACTTGAGCAGTGCGGTAATGCTGCCCGCCTTGCCCAGCGCCGCGACGCGCAGCGCCTCGAGCGCGTCGAGATCGCTCGCCGCCGCTATGTCGTCGACCAGCCGGGTCTGGATCGCCTGAATATCGCTCATCGTTTCTTGTCCTGCAGCGGCCGCGCTTCGCCCGCGCCGCCGCTTGCACCGAAGGCGATGCATGGGTCAAGCCCTTGGCGGGTCAACCCCCGGGCTTGTGCAGCCCCTGTACCGCGGCGCCAGCGGCGGCGGCGCGGGCTTTGGCGGCAGCGCCCAGGATCGGCTTGGGCCGCGCGGCATATTCGCGCGGGCTCATCCCCATGAATTTGGTGAAGTCGCGCGTGAACTGTGCCTGGTCGTAATAATGGTGATCAATCGTATCGATCCACGCCATCGACGGGTCGAGCATGAAGCGCGCCAGTGAGCGCAGGAAACGCTGGCGCCGCAGCAGCAGCTTCGGCGAAAAGCCGAAGGCGCGGTGGCTGAGCCGCTCGACCGTGCGTTCGGATAGCCCCAGCCTGGCCGACAGGTCGGCGACGGTCGCGAGGTCATGGTCAACCAGCGCACGGTGCGCCGCGAGGATTGCGGGGTCGTCGGGCGGTGCGTCCCTCAGCAAAGCGCAGAAATGGGCGTCGATCATCGCCGCGGCGGCATCGACGTCATTCACCTCGCGCAATGTTTCGCCGAGCGAGACGAAAGCAGCAAAGGCGGGGTGCGCCGCGGCGTCGCAAAAGCGGTCAGCCAGATCGTCAGCGGCCAGCGGGATGAATTTCGCCCAGCCCATCGGCACGATCCCGATCCCCCACACGCGCATATTGCCGGCGGCGAAATAGCTTGCGGTGCTGGTCGGGCCGGTGGCCACGAAGCGCGGCGTCGCAACCGCCGGGGCGCCGCCAAGGGACGCCAGCGGCAGCTCGCCTTCGATAAAGCGCAGGTTTGCCCATTCGGGATGGAGATAGTCGTCGACGCGACTGCCCGCCGGGACCGACACTTCGGTCAGATAGATGGTGCTGAGATAGGGACGCAGCGCCGGCGACACCGCAAAGAACCGGGTCGCGATTCGGACGTCGGTCGGTTCAGGCTCGGGCGCGCTGCGTTCGGACATCAATCTCCCTCTAACGAGCATTAACGACGAAAAACAACATTTTGACGCTATTCCTTGTCGGGTTTGTACAATTTTCTATGCCCCAACTTCTTCATAGTTGCGTCCACCTCCTTTGGAGAGGCTCTCCAACGGAAAACGAATTTGTGAACTTCACCCGGCCGGTAGCTTTCTGCGACCCACGGCTTTTCGGAACGGGCGGGGGGGCGATGGTTCCCAATGGAACCATTGTCGAAGCCGCGCCGGGCCAAAACAACCGGCCCCATATTGGGTTAAGGACCGGGCCCCGGGGGCATTTGGATTTAAAGCCCACACCCCCCCCCACAAAGCCCAATTTGGGGGGTTAAAAA